>NZ_PXVC01000001.1 GCF_003011125.1 Synechococcus lacustris str. Tous
ATAGAAGTTAGTCCCCACAGCACACAATGCTTGCAGCTTGCAGCTAATGAATGGCGTTTAGCTTTAGAGAGGATTGGTTGGTTTCGTGCGGCAGCTGGAGAGCAGGTGCTGCTGAGCGGTAAGTGCTCAACACTTTTGAAGATAAGTTTCATGCTTTGCTAGAAATGCGACTTTCGCAGACCTAAATTATGAAAGTAACTGTTGAGCTTTCAGAAAATGAGATGGCTGAAATTCTTGATTTTACTGGTGAGAGTAAGAAAGGTCCTGCAATTCGCCGCCTGATGGAACAAGCTTTGCAGCAGCTACATCGCGTTCAGATCGCTCAGCGCTTCATTGGCGGCGAGTGGGGGGTGGAGTTGGAGAGTTTTGAAAACGACCGGGATCGTGACCGACAGCGAGCACAGGAGCTAGCCGAATGATCACGCTGCTCGATTCCAGCCTCTGGGTTGAATTCACCCTTGCTCGTTGCCCGGCTCCTCATARAAAGTTCATCGATAGGCCGAATCGTGATCAGGGTGAAGTGAGAGGAAGCGCAGCCATAARCCATCGCGCCAGGCCTTTGCTGGCTTGGATYTGCTCCCAGGTCATCACTTGCAGCTCAGCTGCTGCTCCAGCACATCGAGATCAGCAGCGTTAGGTGGTTCGATAATTGCAAGAAGAGCACTATCAAGCCGGGCAGAGGCTTCTGGCTGATGGAGCCAGAGTTCAGAATCTGGAATGGTATAGGCGGTTTTGATCACCCACACGCCAGGTTCGCTGCTTTCGATAAGCACGGTGCGCCCTGCATATTCCTTACCCAAGGAATTCTGGCCGCTCAAGCCAACCTGCTTAGCCACCAGGCATGAAGTGTTCATGCTAGTAAAGCCTTCATGCCAGCCTAACGAAACTTCTGCGCCTCCCCCAAGCCTTCTTCGCCCGCCCCGCCGAGCTGGTGGCACCTGAACTGATCGGTTGCCTTCTGTTGAAACGCCAAGCAGATGGCGAGCTATTAAGTGGCGTGATTGTGGAAACGGAGGCCTATTGCCAGAGCGAGCCTGCGTGCCACGGCTATCGCCGCCGCACCCCCAGCAATGAAACGCTGTTTGGCCCACCAGGTAATTGGTATGTGTATCTCACCTACGGCATTCACCACTGCGTAAATGTGGTAACCGATCGCGATAACTGGGCTAATGGTGTGTTGCTGCGCGCTGTTGCCCTGCCCGCTGGGCCACCGCGGCTGGCAGCCGGGCCTGCACTTTTGGCGCGATGTTTTGGCATTGATCGATCCCAYAACGGCCTGCCGGCAAACCAGGAATCTGGTTTGTGGTTAGCGGAAAGATCGCCAGAGTTGGGAATAATTACCCCYGATAATCTGGTGCAAACCGCCCGCATTGGCATCAGTCAAGGGAAGGAATTGGCTTGGCGTTGGTATCTARGYGGCAATAAAAGTGTTAGCCGCCTGGGCTGATCRTTAGTAAWCAATTTATAGCCTCCAGTAATAGCAAAGCCTGCGSTGCCAGTGGGCTGGCCGCTGGTTTTTGCAATGGCTTCCAACCGTCCCCTAGCCAACTGCAAGGAACCCATTAACTTGGATTTGTTTGTTTTGCGCAGTTTTGAGCAACTGGAGCCATCGCCATGTGCTTGATCTAGCTGCGTTTTCGCTTGCTAACTACACCACTGTTCTCGAGTTGGCGAGCCGCTTTAGAGCTATTCCCATGGGCGGCCAGCGGCGTTTGCCTGCCCTCCAAGGTCGYTTAGTAACAACACTGTTTTTTGAACCCAGCACCCGCACCCGCAGCAGTTTTGAGTTGGCAGCCCGCCGCCTTTCCGCTGATGTGCAGAGCTTTTCTCCCGCCAGTAGTGCCCTTAGCAAAGGCGAAAGCCTCCTCGACACCGCCCGCACCTATGTGGCCATGGGTTCTGATGTGTTGGTGGTGCGCCATAGCTGCGCTGGTGTGCCAGCTGCCCTGGCTCGCGACCTAGATCAAGCCGGTGAACGGGTGGCAGTGCTCAATGGTGGTGATGGTTTACATAGTCACCCAAGCCAGGCCCTGCTTGATCTATTCACCATGGCCCGTTATTTCGCGCCGGAATCTCCCACCCCAGCAGCATTACAAGGCAAACGCATCGTGATCGTTGGTGATGTGCTCCATTCCCGCGTTGCCCGTTCCAACCTATGGGCCCTCACGGCCTGTGGCGCTGAAGTGGTGCTATGCGGGCCGGCCACGCTCCTGCCTGATGCCTTTGCTCAATTTGTGGCGGCACCGCCATCGGGTTTAAGCCTTGATCCAATCGCAAATCGCGGTGCGGTGCACTTAGAGCGCAACCTAGATAAGGCCTTAGCTGGAGCCGATGCGGTAATGACCCTACGGCTACAAAAGGAACGCATGCGCCAGCATCAAATCACCAGCCTTGAGGCCTATCACCGCAGCTATGGCATCACCCATAAACGCCTAGGGGCCTGCGCTAAACCCGTGCCAGTGCTGCACCCTGGCCCTGTTAATCGCGGGGTGGAATTGAGCGGTGAGTTATTAGATGAYCCGCAAATCAGCCTGATTGATGAACAGGTACGCAACGGAATCCCCGTGCGGATGGCGCTTTTATATCTAATGGCAGCTAGCGAAGAGCTTTAACTRTTGGCTTGATCTTGTGGCTTGCCGGCATTGCGGAAGTTGTCGATCGCTTCTGCCATTGCTCCACCCATATCGGCGATTGATGTTTCACCGGCAATACCCATTGGAAATGGTGCGCCGCTGCCCTCTAGTCCCACGTGTTGGCTCGGCATACCAGTAATCAACARATCACCACGTTGTTGGCTAAGCACGGCCCAAAGCCACTTAACAAGTAGCGATACGCGGTTTTCATCGTCGGGCATAAAGGCCAAGTGAGCTGCAGCCCAAAGGCCCCAGCCGCTGGCGCCCACCAATTTGAGGCCGCGCAGATCAGCCACCGCACTCACCCTGCCCAACACCGCCATCGTGCCGAAATCAAAAAATGAAAATGGCTTGATCTTGTTACCAATCAATTTCGCTTTGATGTCTTTTGCAACCCAGCCACCCATTTGGGTTGCAGGGCCGGCCATGCCAGGTAGCGGTTTGCCATCACTGGTGTGGCTGTARCTGCATAGATCACCCACCACACGGATTTCAGGGTGGCCGGGAATTGAGAAATCAGGCTCCACCACCACGCGGCCGCCGCGATCAAGCTGGCAACCGGTTGATTCAGCCAGGCTCTTACCCAGATGGGATGCCCTCACACCAGCTGTCCAAAACACATTTGCAGCCTTGATGCGCACATCACCATTGGGGGTGCCAACCAACACCTCCCCAGGCACGATTGATTGCACCCGCCCTTGGAATAAGAATTCAATACCCACCGATTTCAAATGGGCGCCAGCAGCTTCCGATAGCAATGGATCCATTGCCCGCAATACGCGATCGCCGGGATCAACCAACACRATSCGGGTGCGGCTGATATCAACCTGTTTGAAATCTTTCGCCATTGCATTACGCATCAGCTCCGATACGGCACCGGCCAATTCACAACCAGCCGGTCCGCCACCAACAATCACAACGGTTTGGAGRAATTCCCGTTCCTTTGGATTTGGAGTTTGTTCTGCTTGCTCTAAAGACATCAATAAACGCCGCCTTATTTCGGCGGCGTGCTCAAGGATTTTCATTGGCGGCGCGATGCTGCGCCAATCCTCATGGCCGAAATAGGTGCTGCCAGATCCGGCAGCCAGGATTAGRTRGTCGTAACTAAAAGATTTGCCATTAAAAATGATCTCCTTGGCATCGGCTTGGATATCGCTTACCTCCCCCAGCAGCACTTGCACATTGCGCTGGGCACCCACCAATAGGCGCAAAGGTGTTGCCACATCATTGGCACCCACCAAGCCGGTTGCCACCTGGTAGAGCAAGGGCTGGAACAGGTTGAAATTACGTTTATCGATCAGTGTTACCCGCACATCCGCCCCTTTAAATGCTTTGCATGCCTTAACGCCAGCAAAGCCCCCACCAACAATCACCACATGGGGTTTATCGCGCAATTCCTCGCTTGGTGGCTCCAGTTCAAGGAAAAAACGTTCTTTAGTGGCGGCCATGGCTTTGCATTYGAACGGATATACCTAAAAGATATGGCTTGGTTTCGTTAAGCACWGGCAACGGTGCTCACACGCTGGCTTTAAAACCCTCCAGCAGCAGGCCATAGATCACGCCCATGCGTGCCATATCAAGCAACCCCAGSAGCAAGCGATCGCCCCCTTTGCGCAGYAGCGGTTTACGAACCCTGATTGCTAATTCAGCAACCAGCACGCARAGCAAAGCGGCAAGTGGATCTAAAAAACTCAATGCACCAGCTAAGGCACCAATGCTTGCGCCAGTGCTGAAACCACCTAAAAAGATGATTAAAAGCAGCGAATAGCGCCTCCAGGGATTCTGGCTCCAGCTTTCCAGCTGCAGCAGTGCTTGGCTGCCGTATAAGCGAAGACGGGTGTTTTGCACTGGGCTATRAATCGGGTTATTAATCCAATTTGTGCGCTGAATCCAATTTATTGGCGAAGCAGCCGATGATCCCCATCACCTGGCCCAAGCTTCGCCATCRCTATATATACACCAAATATGCGKGCAGCTGTTGTGCTTGGCACTACAGCTAGTGGGTGGGYACCTAATTGTGGCTGATTTCAGGAATCAGCTTCTTTTGCCTTGCGGCTGGTTTTACCTTCTAAAAGCTCCAGCAGTGCTTCCATTTGGGCCATCACGCCCCGCACTTCACCGGCTTCTGGCAAAAGGCCGTCGTCCATTACCCCCTGGTGCATTTCACGCAGTTCCTGGCGGATGTAACGGAGGTGGCTCACCACCTGTTCGCGCTTCGACTGCGACATGCGTTGAGGTTTGTTGATTAATGACCCTTTGTACCCCATTGCGGGGCCRCCGCCGCGATAACCTCACCGCCTTTTGCGGCAAACCCTCTCCAGCAGGCTGTTTGCCAGGGTGAATGGTTTGGYTTTAAACCATTCCTCTGCCTCCCCCTGCTTTCGCACCCGGGCTCCAGCGCAATCCACTTCGTAGGGCACAAGCCGGCTGCCACTGCCATCTTTGTTTTGGCGTTCGGTGTAAACCAAAACGCCGTTTTCCACTTCCCGCGGAGCGATCGGCGCCAGAATTATCTTGTGTTGTTCAGTTTCCAATAGGGGCATTGTTCCAACCCAGGTGGTYAGCAACGCGCTTATTAGGTTTTTGCCCATGGCGATGGAGAATAGGGGATTCGAACCCCTGACCTCTGCGGTGCGATCGCAGCGCTCTACCAGCTGAGCTAACTCCCCAGGGACCTCGATTTGAAATTAACACCCATGTCTGAACCCGTCGCCATCTCTGAAAGCATTTTGGCCGCCCACACGGAAGATTCGGTGGCAGCCTTAGCCCAGCGCCTTGATGCCGACGACTACGCCAATCCCTTCGACAGCCTCAATGATTGGCACCTGATGCGGGCCCTAGCTATCCATCGACCCGATCTGGTGCGCCCCTATGTGCAYTTGGTAGATCAAGAACCATTCGACGAGGAATAGCAATGCCAGCCGCCCCAGCTGATCCCCTAGCGGGCAAGCGCCTGCTACTGGCTGTAAGCGGCAGCATCGCAGCRGTAAAAGTGCCGCAATTAGTGAGCGCCCTTGTGCAGCGYGGCGCCCAGGTGCGTTGTGTGCTCACCCCAAGTGCAGCTCAGCTTGTGAGTGCCTCAGCCCTAGCCAGCCTGTCGCGCAATCCCTGTTACGTAGAGGCCGATCAATGGTTGGCAAGCCAGCCCAAACCATTGCATATCGAACTTGCGGAGTGGGCTGAGTTGGTGCTGGTGGTGCCCCTCAGCGCYAGCAGTTTGGCCCGTTTAGTGCATGGCCTTGCCGATAATTTGCTGGCATCAACCCTGCTGGCTTCTGAGGCGCCTCGTTTGCTGGCCGCCGCCATGAACACCAGCATGTGGCAYGGGCCTGCGGTGCAACGYAATTGGCGCCTGCTCCAGGCTGAGCCKGGCCTGTTGGCCTTAGAACCAGCCAGCGCTGGTTTATTGGCCTGTGATCGCCGCGGAGCTGGCCGCATGCGGGAGCCGGCCCAATTGCTGCTAGCGGCTGAATCCCTTGCCCTGCATGGTGCCAACCAAGACCTCAAGGGCTTGCGCTTGTTRATCAGCGCCGGCCCAAGCCGCGAAGCCCTAGATCCAGCTCGGTTCCTATCGAATCCCTCCACCGGCAGGATGGGCGCCCTAATGGCCCTGGCGGCCCAATGGCGGGGTGCTGAGGTGAAGTTGCTGCACGGCCCCTTGCAGCTGGATCCCGCAATTCTCGAGGGMYTGGAATGCCATCAATTCACAAGTGCCGCTGATCTAGAGCTTCTACTCAAACAGCATCAAGCYTGGGCWAATGGKGTGGTGATGGCTGCTGCAGTGGCCGACCATCGCCTGCAGAGGCCAAATCCAGAAAAACTAAGCAAAACCGATCTGCATCAACAGCTGCTCCARCCTGAAGCTTGGCAAACGGTGCCAGATCTATTGCAGGCCATGGTGGTAGCCAAGCCCCAGCAACAGGTTTTGATGGGGTTCTGCGCCCATACCGGCGATGGGTTAGCCCAGGCCCAAGCCAAATTGAGCCAAAAAGGCTGTGATCTGCTTTTCGCTAATCCGATCGATCAAGCTGATGCCGGGTTTGCTGCACCCACCAATAAAGGCTGGTTGTTGCAGCAGGGAGCAGCGCCGCAACAGCTGGGCCCCTGCGGCAAGTTGGAACTTGCCCATCAATTGCTCAGCCAGCTGAATCGCTGCCTTCAGGATTTAAATGTTCCAACAGGGTTTTGATTTGTAGCCGCGGGATGTAAGGCCAGCCGCCACTTTGTTCAATCGCCTGTAACAAGGCAAATAAACGGCGGCGATCCGCAGGCAGGCTGTTGCGTAGGGCCCCCTCCTGCAGGCGCCGATGCACTCCCTCCATTTCCCTTAATACCGCCAGCAGGGCGATGGGATTTCCCTCGGCTTCTGCGGCAAGCAACTGGGCCTCTGCTTGCCATTTGGCGAAGCGTTGGCTCCAGTCCGTTTCGGCTGTGGCCATCGAGATGTTTAGAGGCGCGACATCCTATCCGGCACAAGGAGTTTTCGGTTGTACGATCGCCCCCATGCCTTCTTTGCTCCCCATGCATAGCCTGAGGAAACTTCTCCAAGCAGCCATAACCCTTTGCCTGGCAGCTTGTTTGACCCTATTAACCGCCTGCAGTGGGGGCGCTAAAGCGATTGATCGAGCCGATCTCACCTACGAAGACATTCACAACACCGGCCTCGCTAACGACTGCGCCACCCTGCCGGAATCCGCCCGCGGCACCATTGCCCTCCAGGCCGGCAGCCGTTATCAGCTCAAGGAAATGTGCTTTCACCCCAGCACGGTTGCAGTGAAAGGTGAACCAGCCAACAAGCGCCAAGAGGCGCAATTTGTTGATGGCCGCATCCTTACCCGTTACACCTCCAGCCTGGATTCCGTATTTGGCGACCTAACGGTTGAGGGTTCCGGTTTGCGCTTTAAGGAACTGGGYGGGATCGATTTCCAACCAATCACAGTGCTTCTGCCCGGCGGCGAAGAGGTGCCTTTCACCTTCTCCAGCAAGTTGCTTGATGCCACCGCCGAGGGCACCAACCTCTCCACMAGCACTGATTTCGAAGGCCCCTATCGCACCCCCAGCTACCGCACCAGTAATTTCCTTGATCCCAAGGGCCGTGGCCTCACCACCGGCTACAGCAGCGCCATGGGTTTAGTGCCCGCCGGCGACGATGAGGAGCTGCGTAAAGAGAACGTGAAGCGTTATGTGGATGGCTCCGGCACGATGAATTTCTCGATCACCCGCCTGGATGCCCAAACCGGTGAATTTGCAGGGGTRTTCACGGCGATTCAACCYTCCGACACCGACATGGGYACCAAAAAGGTGGTTGATGTGAAGGTGAGCGGTGAGCTCTATGGCCGTTTGGAAGCAGCTTGATTCCCGCCTCAACTAACTACCCCCTATGACTACCCTKATCGCYCCCTATGGGGGCAGCTTGGTGGATTTGATGTTGCCTGTTGAGCAGCATCAAGATCTGCTGGCTGATGTAACCACCAGCATCGAATGTTCCGATCGCAACGCCTGCGATGTGGAGCTCCTGGTGGTGGGTGGTTTCTCCCCTGAGCGGGGTTTTATGCACCAGGCTGATTACAACGCTGTRGTGGCTGGTAATCGCACCAGTTCGGGCTATTTATTTGGCTTGCCACTTGTTTTTGATACCGATCGGGATGATTTGCAACTCGGTGATCGGGTACTACTCACYTACAAAGGTCAAAAGCTTGCGGTTTTAACCGTTCAAGACCAATGGTTGCCCGATAAAACAATTGAGGCAAAAGGTTGCTACGGCACCACCTCCCTTGAACATCCAGCGGTGCGCATGGTTKCGATGGAACGCAAGCACCGTTATCTGGGTGGTTCATTGCAGGGGCTCGAGTTACCCAAGCGGGTGTTTCCCTGCAAAACCCCTGCTCAAGTAAGGGAGTCATTGCCACCTGGGGAGGATGTGGTGGCTTTTCAGTGCCGTAACCCAATCCATCGCGCCCACTACGAGTTGTTCACCCGGGCACTCCATGCCAGCAATGTGAGCGCAGCTGCTGTTGTGTTGGTGCATCCCACCTGCGGCCCCACCCAGCAAGACGACATTCCCGGCAATGTGCGCTTTCAAACCTAYGAAAGGCTCGCTGCTGAAGTTGATAACCCGCGTATTCGCTGGGCCTATCTCCCCTATGCCATGCACATGGCGGGGCCGAGGGAAGCGCTGCAGCACATGATTATTCGCCGCAATTACGGCTGCACCCACTTCATCATYGGCAGGGATATGGCCGGATGTAAGTCGTCTATTAGCGGTGAGGATTTCTACGGCCCCTACGAAGCCCAGGATTTTGCTAGGGCCTGCGCGCCGGAACTGGCCATGGAAACAGTGCCCTCATTGAACCTTGTTTATACCCAGGAAGAGGGCTACGTAACCGCTGAACATGCTGAGGCCCGTGGTTTGCATGTGCAAAAACTGAGTGGCACCCAATTCCGGCAAATGCTGCGCAGCGGCGAGGAAATTCCTGAGTGGTTTGCCTTCCGCAGCGTTGTTGAGGTGCTCCGCGCCCCCTGAAACTCAGGATCGGTTAACATTCCTTTACTAACGAGGTGGGTTAAGTGGCAGGCAAGAAGGGCTGGCGTAATGCRGGTTTATACGTGCTKTTGGTGGTGGTGTTGATCGCCCTTGGCACTGCCTTTATGGGCGGCAGGCCCGCTCCAGCAAACGCCCCAAGAAGTTTGCGTTACAGCGATTTCATTGAAGCGGTGCAAGCAAATCAAATYTCTAGGGTGCTGATTTCACCAGAYCGCGGCACTGCTTTGGTAGTTGAAAGCGATGGCCGCCGCGCTGAAGTGAACCTCGCTCCAGATAAAGACCTGCTCAAAATTCTCACCGATAACAAGGTTGATATMGCCGTTCAACCAACCCGTCAAACCCCTGCTTGGCAGCAGGCAGCCAGCAGTTTGTTGTTTCCAATTCTGTTGCTTGGCGGTTTGTTTTTCCTKCTGCGCCGYGCCCAAGGTGGCGGTGGTAACCAAGCCATGAGTTTTGGTAAAAGCAAAGCTCGGGTGCAAATGGAGCCCCAAACCCAAGTTACTTTCAATGATGTTGCTGGCATTGAAGGAGCAAAACTTGAACTCACTGAGGTGGTTGATTTCCTTAAAAACCCAGAYCGCTTCACTGCTGTTGGTGCAAAAATYCCTAAAGGTGTGCTTTTAGTTGGCCCGCCYGGCACTGGTAAAACCCTGCTTGCAAAAGCCGTTGCYGGTGAAGCTGGAGTGCCTTTTTTCTCAATTTCAGGTTCTGAATTTGTTGAAATGTTTGTGGGTGTGGGTGCTAGCAGAGTTCGTGATCTATTTGAGCAAGCTAAAAAGAATGCCCCTTGCATAGTTTTTATTGATGAAATYGATGCCGTTGGTCGCCAAAGGGGTGCAGGCCTCGGTGGTGGCAACGATGAAAGGGAGCAAACCCTCAATCAGTTGCTCACTGAAATGGAYGGKTTTGAGGGCAACACCGGCATCATCATTGTTGCCGCCACCAACCGCCCTGATGTGCTTGATGCAGCCTTAATGCGKCCSGGCCGTTTTGATCGTCAGGTGGTGGTTGATCGCCCTGATTACAGCGGTCGCCTTCAGATCTTGGGCGTACATGCCAGGGGTAAAACCCTTTCAAAAGATGTTGATCTCGACCGTGTTGCCAGGCGCACCCCTGGCTTTACCGGTGCTGATCTCGCCAATTTGCTAAACGAAGCCGCAATCATGGCKGCCCGCAGGCAAYTGGTGGAAATTTCCATGGATGAAGTGAAYGATGCGATCGAAAGGGTGATGGCAGGCCCTGAGAARAAAGATCGCGTAATGAGTGAAAGGCGTAAACGTTTGGTTGCWTACCACGAGGCTGGCCATGCCCTTGTTGGTGCCTTAATGCCCGACTACGACTCAGTACAAAAGATCAGCATCATTCCCCGCGGTAATGCAGGCGGCCTCACCTTCTTTACCCCCAGTGAAGAACGGATGGAATCCGGCCTCTACTCCCGYTCCTATTTGCAAAACCAAATGGCCGTTGCCCTGGGTGGACGGGTGGCTGAGGAGATTGTTTACGGAGAAGACGAGGTAACAACTGGTGCTTCCAATGATCTCCAGCAGGTGGCCCGCGTTGCCCGCCAGATGGTTACCCGTTTTGGCATGAGCGATAAGTTGGGGCCCGTTGCCCTAGGCAGATCCCAGGGCGGCATGTTCCTTGGCCGCGACATAGGCGCCGAGAGGGATTTCTCAGAAGACACAGCCGCCACCATCGATGCTGAGGTATCTGAACTAGTGGCRGTTGCCTACAAACGGGCCACCACKGTGCTGAGCGCTAACCGMGCCGTGCTCGATGAATTAGCTGATCTCTTGGTGGAACAGGAAACAGTTGATGCCGAGCAATTGCAGGAGCTCCTATTGCTCCGTGATGTGCAGGTTGCCGACTACGCCTAAACAAGATCCGGCAGGATTGCATTCTTCCTTGGCCGTAAGCCCGCTGCTTGCGGTGTTGCGGCCAAACTGCAGCACCCAGGCTGAGCAACAGGTGGCAGCTGTTGCGGCAGCTGGTTTCCGCCATGTGGAACTCTCCTGGAATGCGGAGCCCTGGTGGTTTGATTTGTTATTGGATTTGCAACGCCAATGGCCCCTGTTGCGCTTTGGTGCAGCGGCCATCCGCGAGCCTGAGCAGCTTCAAGCCATAGCAGCCCTGGGCCTTACATACGCCATGGCGCCAATTGCAACTGAGCCYTTGCTGCAGTTGGCCCAACAGCTTGGCATCACCCTTGTGCCAGGKGTATTTAGCCCCACGGAAATCCACCACTTCGGCAGCGTTTGCAGTGGGGCATCWGGCTTGGTGAAACTTTTCCCTGCGGCAGCTTTAGGCCCCACCTATTGGCGGCAACTGCAGGGTCCMCTTGCTCCGCTGCCCTTTTGTATTGCAGCCGGTGGCATTGCCCCAAAAGATCTAGCCAGTTGGTTTGCAGCAGGTGTGCAGGCAGTGGCTTTGGGCTCCAGCCTGTTTGATTCCAGCAATTGTTTGCGGCCTGGGCATATCGATAGCCTYGCGCCATTCGCGGTAGCTAAGCCAAACCGCAACTGAGCCATTGGCGTAATTAGTTGCCATTGCGCGTCTCAAGTGCTACTCCTGGGATAGGGARTTTTTTTCTTTCCAATGGCACAGCTCACCATCAAGCTCAGCGATAAGGCGCTTGCTTTGATTACTCAATTGCAAAAGGAGATCTTTAACCGCCGCCGCAAAAAGGTAACCACCGCTGGTGTGGTTGAAACCYTGATCGAAAGTGGCGCCAAATCACAAAGCGACAAACGCTTTGCTGCCTCTTGGCAAAATTTGGTGGCTGATATCGAAAGGGCCGCCAAGGTGGCAGACACCTATGGCAACAAGCCCAGCAGCCTCAGTGATGCGGAATGGGCCTTGGTATTGAGCCATCGCACCCGCCCCCAGCGCAAACCAGTTGCCCCTAAACCAGCTGCTGCTGCCAAAAGAACAGCTGCTAAACCAAGCGTTGCTAAAYCAAGGGTTGCCAAGAAAGCGGTAGTTAAAAAACCAGTTGCCCGCCCCGCGGCAAGCAATGSTGCCGTAGCTCCAGCATCAGTTTCCTGAGTTAGCTGCGCTGCCACATTGACCTCGCTGGCGGAGCCAATGGTCTGCCAGCACTAGGGCAACCATCGCTTCCACCATTGGCACGGCCCTTGGTAATACACAGGGGTCGTGCCTGCCTTTAGCCGCCAATGTGGTGGCCTCACCGCGGGCATTGATGGTTTGTTGCTCCTTGCGGATTGTGGCGGTTGGTTTAAAGGCCACTCGAATCACAATCGGTTCGCCGTTGCTGATCCCGCCTTGGATGCCACCGGAATTATTGGTTGCCGTATGCAAGCTGCCATCTCCAGTTGCTAGGAAAGCATCGTTGTGTTCACTACCCAGCAGTTGGGTGCCAGCAAAGCCAGAACCKATCTCRAAACCCTTGGTGGCAGGTAAAGACATCACCGCCTTTGCCAGGTCGGCCTCCAGTTTGTCGAAAACGGGCATGCCAATACCCACCGGCGGCCTCCTCACTACGCACTCGATCACACCACCACAGGAATCACCATCGCGGCCGATCGCTTCAATCCGTTCGATCATTTGAACCGCCATCGCTGCATCTGGGCAGCGCACAATATTGGCCTCCACCATTTCAAGGGTGGGTAGATCCGTTGGAATAACAGCTTCTAGGTTGTGGATCCGCCGCACCCAGGCCAATATYTCGGTGCCATGGGTTTGGGCTAGTAGTTGTTTGGCAATGGCACCAGCTGCCACGCGGCCAATCGTTTCCCGCGCTGATGCCCTACCGCCTCCACTGGGGGCTTGGATGCCATATTTKGCCTGGTAGGTGGCATCGGCGTGGGAAGGGCGAAAGGCCACTTCCATCTCTTTGTAATCCTGGGGCCGTTGGTCTTTATTGCGCACCACCATGGCAATAGGTGTGCCAAGGGTGACGCCATCTAATAAGCCACTGAGGATTTCCACTTGATCCGCTTCCTTGCGGGGTGTGGTGATCTTGCTTTGACCTGGCTTGCGCCGATCAAGCTCGGCTTGGATCGCAGCTAGATCMAGGCAAAGCCGTGGCGGACAGCCATCCACAATCACCCCAACACCGCCGCCATGGGATTCACCAAATGTGGAGATCCGAAAAAGCTGGCCAAAACTGCTGCCCATAAATCAMTAAAACCTGAGGCTGAGCTTGATCAGCTCGAGATCAAATTCATTATGGTTCTCTCGAGGTGATAACCAATGCGCAAGGCTGAAAGGGCTGCCCTTGTTATGCAAAGGCTGGAGCAGCACTACCCAGAAACTCCAGTGCCGCTTGATCACAGTGATCCATTTACSTTGCTTGTGGCGGTGTTGTTAAGCGCCCAATGCACCGATAAAAAAGTAAACGAGGTAACACCAGCTCTTTTTGCGGCCGGGCCTAACCCTGCTGCCATGGCAGATTTAACAGAAGCATCGATTTTTAGCCATATTCGTCAATTGGGGTTAGCTCGAACTAAAGCAGCCAATGTRAAACGGCTAGCTGAATTATTAATTGAACGCCATGCAGGCCAAGTACCTAAGAGTTTTACAGCCCTTGAAGCCCTGCCTGGGGTGGGTCATAAAACAGCCAGTGTGGTGATGGCTCAAGCCTTTGGTGTGCCGGCATTCCCCGTAGACACCCACATTCACCGCTTAGCCCAGCGCTGGGGCCTTAGTAATGGTGAAAATGTGGCCCGCACTGAAACCGATTTGAAGCGTTTATTTCCAAGGGAGGYATGGAATAAATTGCACCTCCAAATAATTTTCTATGGCCGTGAATTTTGCACCGCCCGCGGCTGYAATGGCATGGTGTGCCCCCTTTGCAAAGAGCTGTTTCCTAATCGCCGTAAACCATTGCTTGCCAACAAGGCCTAAACCATTAAAAAGCCCCCGCGTTAGCGGGGGCGATTTCTATTCCTCTAATTAAGCGTTTGCTTAGTTAGTGATCAACCGATTGCAGGGGCGGTTAGGGCTACAGGAGCGCTTTCAGCTGCTGCAAGGTCGAGGGGGAAGTTGTGAGCATTGCGCTCGTGCATTACTTCCATACCCAAACCAGCGCGGTTCAAGATGTCAGCCCAGGTRTTYAGCACACGGCCCTGGGAATCCAGGATCGACTGGTTGAAGTTGAAACCGTTCAGGTTGAAGGCCATCGTGCTCACGCCAAGGGCGGTGAACCAGATACCCACYACAGGCCAGGCTGCAAGGAAGAAGTGCAGGCTGCGGCTGTTRTTGAAGGATGCGTATTGGAAGATCAAGCGACCGAAGTAACCGTGGGCAGCCACGATGTTGTAGGTCTCTTCTTCTTGACCAAACTTATAGCCGTAGTTCTGGCTCTCAGATTCGGTGGTTTCACGCACCAAGCTGGAGGTAACCAGTGAACCRTGCATTGCAGAGAACAAGCTGCCACCAAACACACCGGCTACGCCGAGCATGTGGAAGGGGTGCATAAGGATGTTGTGCTCAGCTTGGAACACCAACATGTAGTTGAAGGTGCCTGAAATACCCAGGGGCATTGCATCAGAGAARGAACCCTGACCGAAGGGATACACAAGGAACACTGCAGATGCAGCAGCCACAGGGGCGCTGTAGGCAATGCAGATCCAGGGGCGCATGCCCAAGCGGTAGGAAAGTTCCCACTCACGTCCCATRTAGGCATAGATGCCGATCAGGAAGTGGAAAATCACCAGTTGGAAAGGACCACCGTTGTAGAGCCACTCGTCGAGGCTGGCGGCTTCCCAGATTGGGTAGAAGTGAAGGCCGATGGCGTTGCTRGAAGGMACAACAGCGCCGGAAATGATGTTGTTGCCGTAGATCAAAGAACCAGCAACGGGCTCGCGGATGCCGTCGATGTCAACGGGGGGAGCTGCGATGAAGGCAACGATGAAACAGGTGGTAGCAGCAAGCAGGGTGGGGATCATCAGAACGCCGAACCAACCCACATAGAGGCGGTTGTCGGTGCTGGTAACCCACTCACAGAACTGCTGCCACGCAGAAGCGCTGGAGCGCTGCTGAATTGTGGTTTGCATGAGTTCGGGGGAAGTGTGGCCCGAGGGCCGGTATGGATGTCGGGATGTCCGACCTRTGCAATGTAACAGATCATTGCGGCTTGTAAAGCAAGCGCCCTTGTCTTTTCAGTTGTTAGGGTCCAGCCAGTTGGAGCTAATCGGGTGCAGCAGCCGTTAGTGCAGCTTGAAAACACAGCAGCAGAGCGGGTTTTGCTGGTGCGCTTGCCATGCAATCCAATTTTTCCGATCGGGCCGATTTATTTGGCKGATCACCTTCACAAGCTTTTCCCTGAGCTGCCCCAGCGCCTTCTTGATCTAGCTGCTGTGCCCTTGCTTGATGTGGAGCGGGTGCTTGCCAYAACAGTTGATGCYTTTAAACCCACCCTTTTGGTGTTTTCCTGGCGGGATATCCAGATCTATGCCCCCGTGGATGGCCGCGGYGGTAATCCGCTGCAGCATTCATTTGAAGTGTTTTATGCCTCAGGCCCCCTACGGCGACTGCGCGGTGCCCTAGGCGGCTTAAGGCTGATGGCYTCTTTTTATGGTGATCTTTGGCGCAATCTGCGCCTGGTGCGCCAGGGTTTACGCCGTGCCCGCAAGCATCACGCCACTGCCCGGGTGGTGCTTGGTGGTGGGGCCGTGAGYGTGTTTTATGAGCAATTGGCTAAGCAGTTACCTCGCGGCACTGTGGTTTCTGTGGGGGAAGGGGAGCCACTGCTTGAAAAATTGCTGCGCGGTGAATCCCTWGTAAATGAACGCTGCTTTGTTGTTGGTGAAGAGCCACGGCCTGGCTTGATCCATGAACAACCCGCGGGAATGGAGAAATCAGCCTGTAACTACGCATATATCGAGTCGATATGGCCCCAATTAAATTGGTATCTRGARGCAGGTGATTTCTACGTTGGCGTGCAAACAAAACGCGGTTGCCCCCACAACTGTTGCTAYTGCGTTTACACCGTTGTTGARGGCAAGGCCGTAAGGGTAAATCCGATCGATGAGGTGATAGCTGAAATGGCCCAGCTCTACGACCGTGGTGTGCGTGGTTTTTGGTTTACCGATGCTCAATTCATCCCCGCCCGTAGATATATAGAAGATGCCAAACAACTACTGCGGGCAATTCAAGCCCAGGGTTGGAGCAACATCCGCTGGGCCGCCTACATCCGGGCCGACAACCTCGATGCCGAACTAGCTGAATTGATGGTGGCAACGGGTATGGATTATTTTGAAATAGGTATAACTTCAGGCAGCCAAGAGCTGGTGCGCAAGATGCGCATGGGCTACAACCTGCGCACAGTGTTGGAAAATTGCAGGTTGCTTGCAAAGGCTGGCTTTAATCAGCATGTTTCAGTTAATTATTCCTTTAATGTGATCGATGAAAGGCCAGAAACCATTCGTCAAACCGTTGCCTATCACCGTGAATTAGAGCGCATATTTGGTGCCGATAAGGTGGAGCCAGCAATCTTTTTTATCGGCCTGCAACCCCACACTCACCTTGAGCAATATGGCTTTGATCAGGGTTTGATCAAGCCGGGCTACAACCCGATGAGCATGATGCCCTGGACCGCCCGCCAGCTGCTTTGGAATCCAGAGCCCATGGGTAGCAGTTTTGGCAGGATTTGTTTAGAGGCTTTCGCCACCAACCCCGCTGATTTCGGCCGCACAGTAATGGCTCTCCTGGAGCGGGAATATGGTTTGGCGCCCCTKGATGAAGCCTTGCAGGCGCCGCTTGAAGGTCGTAAAGCCCTTGCCAATGCTGTGCGTTAATTCACCACCAACGGCGCCGCACCCACAGCAACAGCAGCAGCGGTAGCCAAGCCAGCAAGCTGCCGATTGGATTTGCTTCCTGTTGGCCAATTAAGCCTTGATTGAGCACAAACCAGCCCCCCACCAGGCCACCATGCAASCCAACGGCCCCCCAAATCAGGCCACCATCCGCTCGCCGTTGCAAGCCCAAGGCAAGGCCCAGCAGGGTAAGCCCGCCAAGCAATCCCAATAGGGAAGCCAAAGGCAGGTTGAAMCGGGTGTGGGCAAGGCTGAAGATGAGCGCTTGAACCASCAATGCCAAGCCTGATTTACCGGCAAAGCGAAATTCAAGTTCTCCCATTAGCCAACCCCTAAATAGCAATTCCTCAGCAAAACCAACGCCAAGGCCTAGCACCAAGCCATTGAGCAATAACCCCGGGCTCAATGCTGGCTGCCATTGGATCTGGCCGGTTAGCAAGAGGCCGATTAAAAGAAAAATYAGCAGCAGCAATGCTTTGATCAGCCCCCGCAGCAATGCCTTGAATAGGGCTTTGCTGGATGGTGCMACCACCCCCAAGCTGATCCAGGGTTGCGTTTGCCCCCAGAGCTGTTTCACCCGCCAGGGCAAGCTCACCACTAAGGCAAGCAGCGCTGGCACTGCCGCCAGGGCMGGTGGGGCGCCMAGGGCCTGGCCACCAAGAAAAATCGCCACCAAAACCGCTGGATAGAGCAAGGTGTTAACCCAGCCCATCACTCCTCTGGCTCAATCGTGCTGCTAAGGCCTTTGCTCTTTAAGGATTCGCAGTAGAACTCAGCCGGTTCGATATCRCAAACGATCACAAGGCCCACGCCGGTGCTRTGGGCTTCAAGCATCACCGCTAGGGCATCCTGCTCGCTTAGGGATGGCACCACCTGCCGAAGGGTGGTAACCACGTATTCCATTGAATTAACGGGGTCGTTGTGGAGCAGCACCCGGTAGCGGGGCGAAGGTTTCCTTACCCGTTCGGGTGCTTTATCGAGCACTGCAACACCACCGGGATTGCCCTCTGGTGTTTGGGATGCTTGATGAGGATTGGTCATCCTGGCCAAGTCAGTCATAACGATTCAGATATGACGTTAGAAAATCTAGGCGAGCAATAGCTTCCTAATTCTGGTGATCGCCTCCTCCACATTGGCGCGGCTATTGAAGGCAGACAAACGGAAATAACCCTCACCGGCAGCACCAAAGCCACTGCCTGGGGTGCCCACCACATTTGCCCCTTGCAAAAGCTTGTCGAAAAACTGCCATGAATCAAGACCATTTGGCGTTTTTATCCACACGTAGGGAGCCTGTTCGCCGCCATAAACCTCAAGGCCAGCCTCCTTGAGGGCGCTTCTGATAATTGAGGCATTTGCCATATAAAAAGCCACCAGTGCCTTCACCTGGCCTTGACCCTCTGGGCTGTAAACAGCTTCCGCCCCTCGCTGCACGATGTAGCTAACACCATTGAAYTTTGTGCACTGWCGCCGGTTCCAAAGCCCCCAGATTTCTATTTCTTCGCCATTGGCAGCTTTACCCATTAGGCCGCGGGGCACCACGGTGATGGCGCAGCGGGTGCCTGTGAAACCAGCATTTTTTGAAAATGAACGGAATTCAATGGCGCAATTRCGGGCCCCTTCGATTTCATAAATTGAATGGGGYAATTCTGGATTTTGAATAAAAGCCTCGTAGGCAGCATCAAATAAGATCAATGAATTATTGGCGCAGGCATAATCAACCCAGGCTTTTAGTTGGCTTTTACTTGCAACAGCGCCSGTTGGATTATTGGGRAAACAGAGATAAATAAGGTCTACTTTTTCCTTTGGTATTTCAGCTGTAAAGCCATTTTCAGCGGTAATTGGCAAGTAGCTGAGTCCGCCATAACGGCCAGCTTCATCGGCATCGCCAGTGGCACCTGCCATCACATTGCTATCTACATAAACCGGATAMACAGGATCGGTAACAGCAATGCGGTTGTTGCTGCCAAGGATGTCGAGGATGTTGCTGCTATCGCATTTGGAGCCGTCGGAAACAAAAATCTCCTCGGCCGTGATCTGGCAGCCGCGGGCTTGGAAATCGTKKGMGGCAATTTTTTCACGYAACCACAGGTAACCCTGTTCGGGCCCATAGCCACGGAAGCCAGCGTGGGTGCCCATTTCGTCTACAGCTGCCTTCATGGCATTGCGGCAGGCCTCAGGCAGGGGTTCGGTTACATCACCAATGCCAAGCCGGATGATCGCTGCACTTGGATTGGCTTCGCTGAAGCCCTTTACCCGCCTTGCTATTTCAGGAAAGAGGTAACCCGCCTTGAGCTTTAGGTAGTTGCCGTTTACTTGCACCATGGCGCCGATGAATCTGGGCGGATTGTCCTACAGCACGGTGCTGCTTGGGCAGGCCTCCATAGGATTAAGAACCACCACAGCACTAAACCTCTGGACTTTGCTTCCCTGGTAAACAGCACCATTGCCAAGCCCGGCCGCTATCTGGGTAATGAGCTTGGGGTGCAGCCCAGGGATTGGCATGGCGCCTCAGTGCGTTGGGCCCTCACCTACCCAGAGGTATACGAGGTGGGGGCCAGCAACCTTGGCCACATCATTCTCTATTCGATYCTCAATGCCCAGCCGCGCCAACTCTGTGATCGCGCCTATCTGCCCGCCCCAGATTTAGCAGCCCGCCTTCGGGCTGCATCAGCCCCTTTATTTGCGGTGGAAAGCAGGCGAGCGCTAGCAAGTTTCCATATTCTTGGCTTCAGCCTCAGCTATGAACTCGGCGCCACCAATGTGTTGGAAATGCTCGATCTGGCYGGCATTCCCCTGCGGGCATCGGCGCGGGGTGATCTACCCCTAAATGATCCCGATGCTCCGCCTTTGATCTTTGCTGGCGGCCAAACCGCCACAAGTAATCCAGAACCTTACGGGCCGTTTTTTGATTTCATTGCCCTTGGTGATGGTGAGGAATTACTGCCGGAAATTGGCTTGGTTTTAGAAGAAGCGATCAGTGCGGGTTTAAGCCGCAGCGCTGCCCTGGCCGACTTAGCTGAAATACCCGGTGTTTATGTGCCTGCTTTTGGCAAAAGGCGGGTGGTAAGGCGCACCGCCACGCCAATGCCCCACTACGCCATGGCCCTGGTGCCAAATGTGGAAACGGTGCACGATCGACTCACGGTGGAAATCCGCCGCGGTTGCACCCGCGGTTGTCGCTTTTGCCAGCCGGGAATGCTCACYCGCCCCGCCCGTGATGTGGATCCCCAAACGGTGGTGGAGGCGGTGGAAACCGGCATGGTGCGCACCGGTTACAGCGATTTTTCGCTGTTGTCGCTCAGCTGTAGCGATTACCTGTCCCTGCCCGCCGTGGGTGTTGAACTGCGTAATCGCCTGCAGGAACACAATGTGAGCCTGGCTCTACCCAGCCAGCGCATCGATCGTTTCGATAGCAACATCGCCCATATCCTTGGCGGCACCAAACAGGGCAGCCTCACCTTTGCCCCAGAGGCTGGCACCCAAAGGCTACGCAACATTGTTAATAAGGGGCTCACCGATGCCGATTTAATCGAAGGTGTGCGCACTGCCATGCGCCATGGCTGGCGCAAGTTGAAGCTCTATTTCATGATTGGTTTGCCGGGTGAAACCGATGACGATGTGCATGGCATCGCTAATACGGTTGAGATGTTGCGTTATGAAATGCGCGATATCGGCAGGTTAGAGCTAAATCTCACCATCAGTAATTTCACCCCCAAGCCCCACACTCCATTTCAGTGGCATAGCGTTTCTTCCGCCGAATTCCTGCGGCGYCAAAAACTATTAAAAGAGCGCTTTGCTGAGCTGCGCGGTTTGAAAGTGAACTACACCGATGTGCGCCTTTCAGCGATGGAGGATTTCATCGGCCGCGGCGATCAAAGCCTTGCCGCTGTGATTGAGGCGGCATGGCGAGCCGGGGCCGGCATGGATGCCTGGTTCGACAACATCGAGCGCACCTACGGCGCCTGGACTGGCGCGATCGAGGCCGCTGGCATGGGCGGTAGATACAGGGCCCTTGAAATGGGTAGTTGGGCGGAGTTGCAGGCCCTCACCCCAGCGCAACGCCAACAGCGCTGCAGCGAACCTTTGCCATGGGATCACATCGATTCCGGTGTAAGTAAGCAGTGGCTCCAGGAAGACCTTGAACGGGCGCTTGGGGAGCAACAGCTACCTGATTGTTCCTTTGATAGTTGCAGCCATTGCGGTGTGTGTGGTGAAGGGTTGGGGCACAACGTGGTGCTGCCGGCTGCGCCCGTACCAGCGATCGCTAAACCGCGTAAACCGCCCAATAACCAAGTTGCCCGGCTGCGGGTTTGCTTCGCAAAAACCGCCGAAATGGCTTTGCTTAGCCATCTCGATTTGGTGCGTATTTTTGATCGYGCCCTRCGGCGGGCCCGYCTACCGGTGAGTTTTAGCGGTGGTTTTCATCCCCTGCCGCGGCTACAGCTAGCCCTGGCTTTACCCCTAGGKGCAGAGGCSCTAGCCGATTGGTTTGATCTCAGCTTCAGCGCAGAAATTGAGCCGGAGCGCTTCCTGGAACTATTGCAACCCCAAYTACCACYAGGGCTTCAYTTGAAYAGTGCCCAWGCCATTGCTGTGCATGCACCAGCGTTGAGCCAATCCTTRGTTTCTGCCAGTTGGCGCTTGAGGGTTGCTTTGCCACCAGGGGAGATCAATCCCAAKCCGGAGGAGTGGCAAGCAGCTCTGGGGGAATTATTGGTGGCGGAGCATCTGCCAGTGGCGAGCAAGGATCGTTTGGGCCGGCCTAAACAAAAAGATTTAAAGGCTTACTTATTGGATTTGCATTGGTATCACTGGCGGGCAGCGGGGGTGGAAATCGGCTTGGAAAGTGCGGTGGAAAAAAGCGGCCGCAGCCTTAAGCCAAACCAATTGCTTCAGTTGWTGGAACAGCGGCTGGATATACCCCTAATGCTTGAGCACCAAGTGCGGGAATCTTTGAATCTGGCGTGCTAACTTATAAACAAGGCGGAAGAACCGCCCGAAGAACCGCCCACGGTCTAGGTTGCGTTTATCGCTCCTTGCACTGATTGCGTTTAAGGGTTTTCCGGTATCCGTCCTTCCCCTGCCTTTGCAGCAGATCCATAAGAGCTGTAAGCAAGGTTTTTAGGGTTGGCATATGCATTGCTGTCATATGCATTGATGTCATATGTGCGTTTTTTGGTGCCTGCTCGATTTTTGTTGAAAAATTTGCTTCAGCCCCCAACAGCTGATTGCAGCCAAGCATTTCCCCTTTYCCCCTAACCTCTTTTGGTGGCCCCGCAAGGGGTTGCCTCAGCCCATGCCACAGCAGATCGTTATCGCTGAGCAATTGCGGATCGCCGCCGTACTCAACGAAGAACGGGTTGATGAATTAATCGTTGCCCAAGGTCGCCATCAAATTGGTGATGTTTATTTAGGTACAGTTGAAAATGTATTGCCAGGCATTGACGCCGCTTTTGTAAACATTGGCGAAAGTGAAAAAAATGGCTTCATTCACCTTTCCGACCTAGGTCCCCTACGCCTTAAAAAGGGCGGTGCTGGCATCACCGAATTACTKGAGCCACGCCAAAAGGTGTTGGTGCAGGTGATGAAGGAACCAACGGGAACAAAAGGGCCGCGTTTAACAGGCAACCTTTCTTTGCCGGGTAGGTTTTTGGTGCTGCAACCCCATGGCCAGGGGGTGAATATTTCCCGCCGAATTGCGGCCGAATCGGAGCGCAACCGCCTGCGGGCCCTTTCGGTGTTGATTAAGCCTCCGGGCACAGGTTTACTGGTGCGCACCGAAGCTGATGGTGTTAGCGAAGAACAGATAATTGATGATCTTGAATCATTATTGCGCCAGTGGGAGGCCATCCAACAGGCGGCGGAAACTGCCCAGCCCCCAATCTTATTGAATCGCGATGAAGATTTTATCCATCGCGTTTTAAGAGATCTATACGGCCCTGATGTTTTACGGGTTGTGGTGGATTCCCAGGAGGCGGTTGCCCGTGTAAATGCTTTCCTGGGCCAGGATCAAGCCAACCTAGTGGTGGAATTCCATGAAGATGCCAATGAAATTCTTGAGCATTACAAAGTAAACGCAGCCATTCGAGATGCTCTCAAGCCAAGGGTGGATTTRCCATCGGGTGGTTATGTGATTATCGAGCCCACAGAAGCGCTAACTGTGGTTGATGTTAACTCCGGCTCCTTTACCCGCTCAGCTAATTCCAGGGARACTGTTCTTTGGACTAATTGTGAAGCCGCAACYGAAATTGCCAGACAGTTGAAGTTGCGTAATATCGGTGGTGTGGTGATTATTGATTTCATTGATATGGAATCACGCCGTGATCAATTAATGCTGCTYGAGCACTTCACCCAGGCCATGCGTGATGATCAAGCAAGGCCTCAGATTGCCCAAATTACTGAATTGGGTTTGGTGGAACTCACCCGCAAGCGTCAAGGGCAAAATATCTATGAATTATTCGGTAGGGCTTGCTCCAGCTGTGGCGGTTTGGGCCACGTGGTTACCCTTCCCGGTAAAGACACAATTCAGCCCCTGGCGGCCTTGCCGGGCTTRGTGCGTTCGGTGGCCTCTGCCAGGGCTGAGGTTTCAAGCCCCAGTGGCGTTGATGGCGGTGTCCGCCGTCGCGGTGCTCGAGGCGGCCGCAGCTCAGAGCCKGAGATTGCCATCGCAACTAATGGCATCGCGGCAGYGGCTGCAGCTGTTGAACCCAGGCGTAATGAGCCGGAATTATTGGCTGTTCCCATGGATGAAAGCCAGGAATTGGTATTCGGCTGGATGGGTCTCAACCCAGCCCTATTGGCTGAGCCAGCCCCAGAAGAGTTCGATARTGTTTTGGTGAGGGTTGTGCGCCCTGGTGAAGATGCCGCCCAAGTTTTGGAGCAGGCTCGCGCGGAGCTCGCCGCCCAGGGGGGGAGAAGGCGTCGCGGAGCCCGCGGCACCAGTAATGGCAGCAGTAGCCGATCGGCTTTAGTGGAGATCACCCCATTAGATACCAATGATTTTGGAGGGGCTGATCTAGATCAAAATCCAAACCAAGATCTAAACCAAGATTCAAATCAGGATCAAAATCAGGATGAATTTCAGCTTGAGCTTGGGCCCGAGCCTGAGTTGTTCACAATTGCACCGCTGCTAACCAGCGAAGTTGAAGAAGAAGCTCCYGCAGCTGAGCTTGATCCCGCTGATGAGGGCCGCCGCAGGCGGCGACGTTCCTCGGCAAGTTGACCACCAGCAAGTTGATCACCGCAGGTGTTGATGAAGTTGGCAAGGGATGTTTATTCGGTCCTGTTTGGGCCGCTGCKGTGATTTTGAAACCCCAAGCTTTTGCTCAGTTGCCTGGCTTAGGTGTTACCGATAGCAAGGCCCTTTCTGCAAAACGCCGGGCCGCATTGCTG
Source organism: Synechococcus lacustris str. Tous (assembly GCF_003011125.1). Classification (GTDB taxonomy): domain Bacteria; phylum Cyanobacteriota; class Cyanobacteriia; order PCC-6307; family Cyanobiaceae; genus Synechococcus_D; species Synechococcus_D lacustris. The sequence continues at coordinate 24,348 of NZ_PXVC01000001.1, forward strand.
CCATTGATTCAGCCCCAGCTGGAAACTTTTGGCTATGGCCAGGCTTCTGCCGCTGAAATCGATCGCCTTGGGATTCGAGCCGCCACTGAATTAGCAATGCTGCGGGCCCTGCAGCGGTTGCAATTGATGCCTGAATTGCTCTTGGTAGATGGCTGCCTGAGGCTCAGGCCATGGCAAGGAGAGCAAGAAACAGTGGTGCGTGGCGATAGCTCTTGCCTTGCTATTTCCTGTGCAAGCATTTTGGCTAAGCAGGCGCGGGATGCCCTGGTTGAGCGCYTAGCGCTTGTGTGGCCCGGTTATGGGTTGGAGCAGCATCACGGCTATGGCACCTTGAAACATCGCCAAGCCATCGCCAAGTTGGGCCCGAGCCCCCTGCATCGGCTTAGTTTTGCTCATGGCACCAAGAATGGAAATCCCGCACCAATTGCTGGCCCACCCGGCCTTTGATCGTGAGCAGGATGCCATTGAGCAGTGATTCGCCAGTGGCCTCTAATACCCTTGCTGGAATTAAACGCAACACGGCTGGATGGCTCACTTGAACCTCCAATTCAGCTTCTCCAACCAAACCATTGGGTTCCGCTTGCAGCCAAGAGCGCAGCTTTAATTCGAAGTCGTCTGTWATCCCAGGTACACCCTCTAAATCGCAATGCACTGAATCCAGTTCCAGCCGTCCTGGMGCCTGCTGAGCTTTTAATTCAACCACCGGTTTTATGCGCAACTGAAATAGTTGCAAAGGCCTAACGGCGTAGCTGTAGCTGCCGGCCTGCAGGGTAGTGAGTTGATCAGCACTTAAAAGTGCCCCCACTACCCGCGCCTCTTGCCGCAGGTAGTGGGGCAGCCTTTCGGGCTGCTCTATCACTGGCAGATCCAAGTTCTGGACCGCTTTAAAGGCCAGAACCATGGCCGAATTTGGCATCGTGGAGGATCCTATCGGTGAAGCCCCCGAGCAACCACTTGCCAGTGCCCATTTCCGCCATTGCCTACCTGGGTCCTGAGGGAACCTATGGGGAACAAGCTGCCCTGCGCCTTGCCCATGGGCCAGAGGTAAAGCTCCTGCCCCAGATCACAATTCGCAATGTGATGGAAGCCCTMGGGGCTGGCCTAGTTGATGCGGCAGTGGTGCCCGTTGAAAATTCCGTGGAGGGAGGTGTAACCACYTGCCTAGACACCCTTTGGGAATCAGGTGCCYTCCAAGCCGAACCTTTGGCTATCGAAAGGGCGCTGATCCTGCCGATTCGCCACGCTTTGCTCAGTGATGGAGCGTTGCAAAGCATCACTGARGTTTTGTCCCATCCCCAGGCCCTGGGCCAATGCAGCGCTTGGTTGCAAAAGCACYTGCCAAATGCACTACAGCTCCCCACTAGTTCYACGGCAGAGGCGGCGCGGATGGTGAAGGGCTCCCGCTTTAGGGCAGCGATTGCCTCAAAAAAAGCAGCTCAAGAGCATCGATTGCCTGAATTGGCCTATCCAATTAATGACCAACCGGGTAATTGCACGCGATTTTTGCTATTACGCAGGGCTCTAAATGAACAAGCTGGAGCAGTTAATTGCACCAGCCTTGCCTTTTCGTTGCATGCCAATGCTCCAGGGGGATTGGTTGAAGCTTTGCAGGTTTTTGCTAAAAGGCAGTTGAATATGAGCAGAATCGAATCGAGGCCATCAAAAAGGGAGCTGGGCGAATATGTGTTTTTTGTGGATATCACCTGGCCGCCAATTGATGTTATTCAGCAGCAAAAAATTGATCAACAATTGGAGGCTGCCATGGAGGAATTAAAACCTCTCTGCGAACGTTTAATTAGTTTTGGCAGYTATCCAATTACAGACGATACCTCTCTGCCTTAAATAAACCAAATTGCATTAAACCCCGGGCAAAGGCCCAGTGCATCAGTAGGAGGGTGGGAATTTCCCTAAAGCCTTTCAATAGGGCGCCGGGGCCAAGGCTTAGCACTGCCCATGGCCTGCGAATGCCTTCAGTGATGGAAGCAAACCAAGAGGGCAGTGTTTCAACAGTCCAATTGTTGGTTTCAGGGGGATTATCWAGGGCGCCGGTGGCAATTAAGTTATCGCAAAAAGAATTGATGCTAGAGAAAGCTGGATGGGCCCATTGCACCCGCAGTTGCTCTAAAACCCAATTTTCAATGGGACTAAAAGGTTTGCTGCTKGGATCCCTTTGATTCCAGTCGGCAGCAACCAGAAGGCCGCCTGGTTTTAGCACSCGCATTAATTCATTAGCAAAGCCTTGTTTATCAGCTATGTGAGGGGCGCATTCCACGGTCCAAACGGCATCAAATTCTGCCTCCTCATATTGCAAAGCAAGGGCATCCATCACGGCAAAKTTACAACTGAGGTTTGCAGGAGTAAGCGCTTGGGCCCTAGCAACTTGGGCGGCGCTAATACTCACACCAACTACATCAAAGCCGTAGTGATTGGCTAGTAAACGGCTGCTGCCACCAATGCCGCAACCCACATCGAGCAGCCGTGAACCGGGGGGCAATTTATCTAATCCACCCCAGCGGGCTAAGGCGATAACGAAATCAGCTTTTGCCCCACGAAAATCACGGGCTTGGGGAGGCTTGCCGTAGTAACCAAGGTGGATATGTTCGCCCCAAAGACGTTCCAACAACTTATCTTTAGTCCAGTGGTCGTAGGCATTGGCAACACTTTTGCCGTTATTAAATCKCCGTGGCAATAGGTACCAAGCGGCAAAAGCAAAGGWGAGGGCTGYAAGCAGTAGGCATAGGAACAACAGCCCTAGGTTCATGACTCCAAATCTTTAAGGGTGTCTTTAAGCACAGTGCGGGCAGCTAGCTGGCGGCGGGTGTGATCAAGTAAATCCAATTCCCGCTGCAGGCGATCTGAAGTGGATGTCATTTCCAGCAGTTGTTGCTGGTGATCCGCAACGGCACCACCAAGGTGACCACCCACCCAAAAGGACAATTCCCGTGGCAATTCGGGTAGGTCGTTAGGTAGAACGGTTTGCTGACCCAGCAATTTGCCGGATAGATCAACCACATCTTGCAGCGCTTGGCGCACGTTATTAGCTAGGGGTTGGAGATCAACTTCCACTGGTTCATCCTCCAGCCAACACACCAAACCCACCATGAATGGCGCCTCTCGCACCACATTCAAGAGGCGAAAACGTTGTTGRCCGATCGTAACGAGGTTGCTGCGTTCATCCGCCTGGGTTTGACACTGGAGGATTTCGGCGCAGCAACCGATGCTGGCCATGGCCTTTTGTTCAGGATCCCAACGCACCACCCCAAAACGACGGTCGCTATCCARCACACTTTTGAGCATGAGGCGGTAGCGAAGCTCAAAAATATGAAGGGGCAGCACCTCCTGGGGGAAGAGCACCACGTCTGGTAGGGGGAAGAGCGGTAGCTCCCGAACGGACAGGTCCGTCATAACAACGGGAGATCAAAGGCCATTCTAGGTGAAATTGATCAGAGCTTGACCTCAATATCCACACCACTGGGTAGATCCAGCTTCATGAGGGCATCAATGGTTTTGGAGGAGGGGTTGTAGATATCGATCAAACGCCTGTGGGTGCGGGTTTCGAAGTGCTCTCGGGAATCCTTGTCMACGTGGGGGGAACGTAAAACACAATAGATCTTGCGTTTTGTTGGCAAGGGGATAGGACCGATTGCAGTGGCAGCTGTGTGATCAGCGGTTTCAATRATTTTGTCGCAGGAAAGATCCAGCATGCGGCGATCAAACGCCTTTAGGCGGATGCGGATTTTCTGCTGAGCGATGGCATTAGACATGGTGATTGGCAAAAAAGAAGGAAAGWTTCAGTTGTCGAGGTGCATACAAAAAAGATAGCCGCTAACTCTTAGCAAGAGCTAGCGGCCTATCGAAACCTAGATCACTCGAGGATTTTTGAAACAACGCCTGCACCAATGGTGCGGCCGCCTTCACGGATGGCAAAACGCATGCCCTGTTCCATGGCAACACCACAGATCAGTTCACCGGTCATTTTGATCCTGTCGCCAGGCATAACCATTTCAACCTTGGTGCCGTCGTCGGCGGTGAATTGGGTGATTTGACCGGTTACATCCGTTGTGCGGATGTAGAACTGGGGGCGATAGCCAGCAAAGAAGGGGGTGTGGCGACCACCTTCTTCTTTGGTGAGCACATAAACCTCACCCTCAAACTTGGTGTGGGGCTTGATGGAGCCTGGCTTCACCAGCACCATGCCGCGTTCGATATCTTCCTTTTGGATGCCGCGGAGCAACAAACCAGCGTTGTCGCCGGCCATGCCTTCCTCGAGCTGTTTGCGGAACATTTCCACACCGGTAACGGTGGTGGTGCGGGTTTCGCGGATACCAACGATTTCTACGGTTTCACCAACCTTCACCTTGCCCCTCTCGATCCGTCCGGTGGCAACGGTGCCACGACCGGTGATCGAGAAAACGTCTTCGATGGCCATTAGGAATGGCTTATCGATTTCACGTTCGGGCTCTGGAATGGAGGCATCAACTGCATCCATTAGATCGAGGATTTTGTCTACCCATTCGTTTTCGCCGCGGGCACCTTTACCGCCGCCTTGAATGTGCTCAAGGGCTTTGAGGGCGGAACCGGCCACCACGGGGATGTCATCACCGGGGAAGTCGTACTTGTCGAGAAGTTCCCTCATTTCGAGTTCCACCAGCTCGAGGAGCTCCTCGTCGTCCACCATGTCCTTCTTGTTGAGGAACACCACCAGGGCGGGCACACCCACCTGCTTTGCCAGCAGGATGTGCTCMCGGGTTTGGGCCATGGGGCCGTCGGTGGCGGCCACCACCAAAATGCCACCGTCCATTTGGGCGGCACCGGTGATCATGTTTTTCACATAGTCAGCGTGGCCTGGGCAGTCCACGTGGGCGTAGTGACGGCCCTCGGTTTCGTACTCCACGTGGGCGGTGTTGATGGTGATGCCGCGCTCCTTCTCTTCAGGGGCGCCATCAATCTCATCGTAGGCCTGGGCTTTGGCCTGACCAATTGAAGCGAGCACGTTTGTGATCGCTGCGGTGAGGGTGGTTTTGCCGTGGTCAACGTGGCCGATGGTGCCRATGTTGACGTGTGGCTTAGTTCTCTCAAACTTCTCGCGGGCCATTGTTAAATAAAAATCGAGGGTAAACGAAGAGGGAGTTGGGGATCAGGAGTTGCCCTGATTCTTGGAAATGATGGCTTCGGCCACATTCCGAGGGACCTCCTCGTAATGGCTGAACTCCATTGAGAATATACCTCTCCCCTGGGTCATGGATCTCAGCTGGGTAGCGTAGCCGAACATCTCAGCCAGGGGCACCTTGGATTGAACCTTGGAGGTGCCGTTATCGATCGACTGGCCCTCCACCTGACCGCGCCTGGAGGAAAGGTCGCCAATAACTGAACCGAGATAATCYTCTGGAATCTCCACTTCTACTTTCATCATTGGCTCAAGAAGCACAGGATTGCACTTCTTCACGCCATCTTTGAAAGCCATCGAACCGGCAATTTTGAAGGCCATCTCKGAGGAGTCAACGTCGTGGTAAGAACCATCGATCATTGATACCTTCACATCGATGAGSGGATAGCCAGCGATAACGCCCGATTGGCAAGTTTCTTTCATGCCAGCTTCGGCAGGGCCGATGTATTCCTTGGGAACAATGCCGCCAACAATTTTGTTTTCAAACACAAAACCAGTGCCGGGTTCGCCAGGTTCCATCTGGATAACCACATGGCCGTATTGACCTTTACCACCGGTTTGACGGGCAAATTTRCCCTCACCCTTTGAACTGCCGCGAATTGTTTCCCGATAGGAAACCTGTGGAGCACCAATATTTGCCTCCACTTTGAATTCCCTGAGCATGCGATCCACCAGGATTTCCAGGTGAAGTTCGCCCATGCCGGCGATAACTGTTTGGCTTGTTTCTGGATCCGTTCTAACCCTGAAGGTGGGATCTTCTTCAGAGAGTGATTGCAGGGCTTTGGATAGTTTTTCCATGTCGCCCTTGGTTTTGGGCTCAACAGCCACGGAAATAACCGGTTCTGGGATAAACAGTGATTCCAAAATAATTGGATCGGAATCAACGCARAGGGTATCGCCAGTGGTGGTGTCTTTTAGGCCRAGCACAGCGCCTAAATCGCCAGCGCGCAACTCATCAACCTCCTCGCGATCATCTGCTTTGAGCAGAATTAAACGGGAGATGCGCTCTTTTTTATCTTTGGTTGAATTCATCACGTAACTGCCTTTTTGCAGCACRCCTGAATACAAACGAACAAAGGTTAGTTTTCCATAGGGATCGGCCATAACTTTGAAGGCCAAGGCGCTGAAGGAGGCGTTGTCTTCACAGACCCTGATTCCCTCTTCACCATTTGGAAGTATGCCTTGGATCGGGGGCACATCAATGGGTGCKGGCAGGTAATCCACCACCGCATCAAGCATCAATTGAACGCCCTTGTTTTTAAAGGCAGAGCCGCAGAGCATCGGCACAAGGCCATGCTTAACAACGCCYTCGCGAATACCTTTGCGCAATTGAGCTTCGCTTAATTCACCGGTTTCAAGGAATACTTCAATCAACTCCTCATCCAGCTCAGCAACTGATTCCATCAGTTTGGAGCGCCACTCTGCGGCCGACTCCTTCATGTCATCTGGAATATCAACTTCTAAAATATCTGTACCCAGATCGTTTGTGTAGATAAATGCTTTATTTTGAACTAGGTCGATRATTCCTTTAAGGTCGTTTTCGGCRCCGATTGGCAATTGAATCGGAGCTGCCTTTGCCTTCAATCGATCCTTGATTTGTTCATAAACCCTCAGGAAGTTTGCTCCTGTTCTATCCATTTTATTAACAAATACCWTCCGCGGCACTTTGTAGCGATCCGCCTGGCGCCACACTGTTTCCGATTGTGGTTGAACACCACCAACGGCGCAAAATACAGCGATCACACCATCGAGAACCCGCATGGAACGTTCCACCTCAATGGTGAARTCCACGTGGCCWGGTGTATCAATAATGTTGATGCGGTGATCTTTCCAGCTGGTGGAAATAGCAGCGGCGGTAATTGTGATACCCCGCTCCTTTTCCTGCTCCATCCAGTCGGTGACGGCGGCGCCATCGTGCACCTCGCCCATTTTGTGCACCACACCCGAATAGAACAGAATTCTTTCGGTGGTGGTGGTTTTGCCGGCATCGATATGGGCGGCAATGCCGATATTTCTGACGCGGTCTAAAGGGAAGGCGCGAGCCACGGGATGCTCCTTAGGTGTGCTTTAAAAGCGGGCGCAACTCTACAGGTTGGTGATTRGTTAGCTGTTGGCCCAAGCGCTAACTATCAAGTTGCTCAATAGCGGTAGTGGGCAAAAGCCTTGTTTGCTTCAGCCATTTTGTGGGTTTCTTCCCGCTTGCGAACGGCGCTGCCGGCCTCATTGGCGGCATCCATCAATTCACCGGCAAGTTTCTGGGCCATGCTGCGGCCATTGCGGGCCCTGGAGAAATTCACAAGCCAACGCAGGGCCATGGCGGTACCCCGCTCTTGGCGCACTTCCATGGGCACCTGATAGGTGGCACCRCCAACCCGGCGGGCGCGAACCTCCACCAAGGGGGTTGCATTGCGCACAGCGGTTTCGAACACTTCCAAGGGATCAACCCCCGTGCGTTCRTTGATCATGCCGAAGGCATCCGAGAGGATTCGCTGGGCTGTGGACTTTTTACCGTGCTTCATCAGGCGGGCCACAATCATTGAGGCCAAACGGCTGTTGAATTGCGGATCGGGCAGAACCGGGCGTTTCTCAGCTGCGTTGCGGCGGGACATGGGGGGAGAAAATTAGCGAGGGTCGGGAGTTGATTGCTGAGCAGCGCCTGGGCTCAATCCTTTGGTGTTTTGGCGCCGTATTTAGAGCGGCTCTGGCGGCGATCCTTCACCCCGGAGGTRTCRAGGGTGCCGCGGATGATGTGATATCTCACACCGGGAAGATCCTTAACCCTGCCGCCGCGGATCAACACSACCGAGTGCTCCTGCAGGTTGTGGCCAATACCTGGGATATAGGCCGTTACTTCAAAACCAGAGGTGAGCCTCACCCTGGCCACCTTGCGGAGGGCTGAGTTTGGCTTCTTAGGTGTGGAGGTATAAACGCGGGTACAAACCCCACGGCGCTCAGGGCAGGCCTTGAGGGCAGGGGATTTGGTCTTACGAATAAGACTCTGCCGCTCGGTGCGGATCAGTTGTTGGATGGTGGGCATCTAAAACCGGTGGCAGGCCATAGGGCCGTGCTGATTCGACAATCTGACACTTTACCCCCTCGGGGTAAAAGCTGCTCCGCAAGGGCAGCTGCGGATCTGTTCGCCACCCCGCAACAAAAAACCACCGCCACTGAGGGAACTTTGAAAATCAAGCTGCAAACCTTGAAGTAGCTGCAATTGGTGGCTATGGCCATAGAGGGTTATGCCATCACTGCGGGCAATGGCTGCCTCCCCAGTGCCGGCCCGCAATTGAATCGCCCAGGCTTCACAGCTGCCCGGCACCAATTCCAGCGCCATCGCCCCTGGCTCGCCGCCGCAGGCCGCCTGGCGACAAAGTTCAGCGGCGGCCCGCGCTGTGATCTTTAGGCCYGCRGTTTGGTTCATGGCAATTAGCGGTTGGTGCGAACTACAAGGCCAAGGCCGTTATGAATGGCTGAACCTATGCCCCGGCCACTTTTACCTTCACGGCCTTCAACTAACAGGGCTGTGGAACTGCCTCCATCCAAGTTAAGTGCTTGTTTTAAGCCGAGTTGCAACAACAACTCMGCGCTTTCCGCCAGGGTGGGGCCCCTGTTATCCAAACCCTCCAAAGCGATCAGCCACACCTGATCACCATCGCCCGCCACCACGCTGCGGGGTGCCCTTTGTTCCATAAAGGCTGGGCTGAAATTTTCCGCTGCCCCATTCAGCACCACCTGGCCTTGGTTCAAGAGCAGCGGCCCGGCTTGAAGCAGGTTTGGCATCGCATTCATCCGTTCTGGAAATAAATCCCTTTGCAGTTGAACCGCATCCCCCGGTTGCAGCGGCAATTGGCTGCCCCCTCTTGCCACCACTAAAGCTTGACCTTGGCGCAGGGGCACACCAGCGGCCATCTGCTCTGCAGACAGGATTTCCAAAACGCGGCCATTTTCCAAAATCCATCCGCTTTCCTGGCTTGTGATCGGCCTGTARACCGCACCCCAAAGGCTGTTGTAGTGGCCAAAACCCTTTTGCACATATCCACTGTTAAGTGCTCCGAGGGGCCAGCGATTGCCTTGGCTATCGCTCAGCCATTCCTCCAGGCGCACATTGCTGAAAATTGGTTGTTGCCCTATTTGCCAGGCAATGGCCCCGCGGTTGAGGATTGGCCCGGATAGCCAGGCCCCCTGCTCCCTCAGGCCACCAAGGGGTAATTCGCGCACACGGTTAAAGAAGCCGCCATTGAGGGCCGCCAATGCCCCTTGGGCTCGGGCGAGGCCCGCCAATGATCCAAGGCCTTCCATTTGTTTGCGGCTTAGGGGCACCAACGCATAGGCACTGCGGATTGGATCAAAGCGCACGAAACTAATTTGATAGCGCTGGCCATTCAGGTTCAATATTTTTTGCTCCATTGCCGGGGCGGCATTGGGATTGGCCGCAGCGGCTAAGGGCTCTATTGCTGGCGGGCTGATGCTTGCCCTTTGCAGGGTTTGATCAAAAACAAGCCTGGCTGGGCTCCCCAGGCTGAAATTAGTAATCCCCTGGCTTGATAGCTGCAGAAGGGAACCATTCATTTGAGCGGCTAATCCCTGTTGGCGCAGGCCCCGAAGGGCAAGTTCTGGATTACTCAAATTGAGCTGCAAATTTTCCCCTTGCTTCTGCACCAAGGTTGGGCCGCTGAGGTCGAGCACMACCCGCAATTGAGAATGCAACCTGGAATTGCGCACCTGCAAAACCCTGGCGGCAGGCAGTTCAAGTTCCAGCGTTGAGCCCCCCAAAGGGGASGTTTTCACTTTGCTATCCACCCCTAAATTGCGAAAAAAGTCCCCCACCTCCACCGCCACTTCGTCTTGAAGGCTGCGTTGGTTTTGAACTGGAACGCCAAGATCACGGCCAAACCAGCTCAAATTCAAGCTGCCGTTGGCAGCACTGGTTTTGTTAACGCCAAATTGGGCTTCTAGAACGTCTAGGGGTAGCCAGAGCTTTGGTGGGCTGCTTTCTTCCCAGCGCCAGGGCGCCTGMATCTTTTTGCCATTAATACTTATATCGGCCCCTTCCCTTGGGGCAACTTGAGAAATCAAGGCAGCCGGTGGCTCTAATGGCAGCACTTTCCCCCCGGCACTAAGGGATGCAACTTAGCTAGGTAGCAAACTTTTAGGATTCCAGCTTGGGCTGGTTTACGGCAATCCGGAAGTTGYTCGGATTGTTTGCATTCCAGCAGGTGCTCCCCCGCCCATGTTTCTGATCGATAACGCCCAGTGGCCCCATTGCGATAGCCCTGCTCCAGCAGCTGTGGCTGGGGAAAAAGATGCCTGTGGCGTTGGKTTTTTGGCGCAGCTCCAGGGGCAAGCCAGCCATTGGTTGTTGCAGCAAGCCCTGCGGGCCTTGGATTGCATGGAACATCGGGGTGGTTCCTGCGGTGATGGTGATTCCGGAGATGGCGCCGGGGTTTTGTGCGGCATCCCCTGGCACTACTTAGAGGCGGTTTGGCCCCAGGCGGCTGCCAGCGCCAAGCAATTGCGGGGCTTGGGGATGGTMTTTTTGCCTGCCGATGGCAGYAGGCGATCCCAAGCCAAACAATTTTGTGAGGAGGAGGCCCTCGCCCTTGGCCTCTCCAGCCTGGGTTGGCGAGAGGTGCCAGTGGTTGATGCTGTTTTGGGTGCGATGGCACGCAAAACAGCCCCCGTTATTGAGCAGTGGCTGATCGCACCACCAGGGGAGCTGCAAGCTGCTGAARCCCTAGAGGCTTTGTTGTTTCGCCTGCGGCGGCGGGTGGGTGAAAGGGTGCGGGCGGCAGCCTGGGGCGCTGAGGTGGGAGAGCTTTATTTCGCTTCCCTCAGTTGCCGCACMGTTGTTTATAAGGCGATGGTTCGTTCTGCGGTGTTATCTGCCTTTTATCAAGAYCTGCGCGATCAACGCTTTTGCGTWAGTTACGCCGTTTACCACCGGCGCTTTAGTACAAATACCCTGCCCCGTTGGCCCCTGGCCCAGCCGATGCGGCTCTTGGGCCATAACGGTGAAATAAATACCCTGCTGGGCAATATCAATTGGGCGAGGGCTGCAGAGGCAAATCTCGATGGGATTTGGGGCGAAGCTGCTGCCGAACTCAAACCTTTGGTGAATCCAGCCTTCAGTGATTCGGCCAACCTTGATGCCACCTTGGAGTTGCTCGTTCGCAGCGGCCGGCCGATTACGGAAAGTTTGCTCACCTTGGTGCCAGAGGCATTTMGGGATCAGCCGGAACTGGCCGATAAGCCCGAAATCCAGGCCTTCTACGAATATTCAGCTTGCACCCAGGAACCATGGGATGGGCCGGCCCTATTGGTATTTAGCGATGGCCGCAGCGTTGGCGCCACCCTGGATCGCAATGGTTTACGCCCTGCTCGTTATTGCATTACCAGTGATGGCTACGTGGTGATGGGTTCTGAAACAGGTGTGGTGGAACTTGATGAAAGCYTGATTATTGAAAAGGGACGCCTTGGGCCGGGCCAGATGTTGGCTGTGGATCTGGAGCAGGGCCGTTTRTTGCGCAATTGGCAATTAAAACAAGAGGTGGCAGCTCGGCACCCCTACGGCACTTGGTTAAAAGAGCACCGCTTAAGCCTTAGCCCGCAACCCTGGCAACAGGCCAGCCAGCTGCAAGAAGAGCAGCTGTTGCGGCTGCAAACCGCCTTTGGYTTCAGTGCAGAGGATCTTGATCTTGTAATCGAAGACATGGCAGGTCAGGGCAAGGAGCCCACCTACTGCATGGGCGACGACATTCCCCTTGCCGTTTTATCCAATAAACCCCACCTGCTTTACGACTATTTCAAGCAACGTTTTGCCCAGGTAACCAACCCGCCGATTGATCCATTGCGGGAAAAGTTGGTGATGAGCCTGGAGATGCACTTGGGTAAGCGAGGTTCGCCCCTTAAGCCCGAAGCTGAGGCGGCGGCGGTATTGCATCTTTCAAGCCCAGTGCTCAACGAGGCGGAATTGGCCTCCCTTGCAAACCARGGGCTCCCCTGCTGTTGCATCTCAACTTTGATGCCGATCAGCCCTGGTCCAGTGGCTCTGGAGCAAGCCTTAAAGCGCTTGCAATTTGATGCTGARCAGGCKGTGAAAGGTGGTAATCAGATCCTGATACTTTCCGATCGAGGTATTGATGCCAGCACCAGTTATATCCCTCCGCTKTTGGCGGTGGGTGCTGTGCACCATCACCTGCTCAAGCTAGGCCTGCGTTTACAAACATCTCTGGTGCTGGATACGGCCCAGTGCTGGACCACCCATCATCTCGCTTGTTTGATTGGCTATGGCGCCAGTGCMGTTTGCCCMTGGCTCACCTGGGAAACCAGTCGCCAGTGGCTGGCTCAAGCACGGGTRCAGAAATTAATTGAAACCGGTAAGTTGCCGGCTTTAASTATTGATAAGGTGCAGGCAAATGTACGTAAATCTCTGGAAGATGGCCTGCGYAAGATTTTATCTAAGATCGGTATTTCCCTGCTTGCTAGCTACCACGGTGCCCAGATATTTGAGGCGATTGGCATTGGTGCAGATTTAATTGAATTGGCTTTCACCGGTACCACTAGCCGCGTGGCGGGTTTGAGTTTGGCGGAGTTGGCTAATGAAACCCTTGGTTTCCATGCCAAGGCKTACCCAGAGCTGAATCGCAGCAAGCTCGAATTCATGGGTTTTGTTCAATACCGCACTGGTGGGGAATATCACCTCAACAGCCCGGATATGGCAAARGCCCTGCACGCWGCTGTTAAAGAGGGCCCCGGCTACAACCATTTCAATACCTACAAAACCCTGCTGGAAAACCGTCCGGTTACGGCCCTGCGGGACCTGCTTGAGCTAAAGCCGGCGGCCACCCCCCTGCCGATCGAACAGGTGGAGAGTGTGGAGAGCATTTGCAGCCGCTTTTGCACMGGTGGCATGAGTTTGGGCGCCCTTTCAAGGGAGGCCCATGAGGTGTTGGCAATTGCGATGAATCGCATCGGCGGCAAGAGCAACAGCGGCGAAGGCGGTGAAGATCCAGCCCGCTTCCATGCCCTTAAGGATGTGGATGGCGAGGGGCATTCAGCCACCCTGCCAAACCTCAATGGCCTGCGTAATGGTGATAGCGCCTGTTCAGCGATTAAACAAATCGCCTCTGGCCGTTTTGGTGTTACGCCCGAATATCTACGCAGCGGCCGTCAACTAGAAATCAAGGTTGCCCAAGGGGCGAAGCCAGGGGAAGGCGGCCAATTGCCCGGTCCCAAGGTTGATAGCTACATCGCCTGGTTGCGCAATAGCAAGCCGGGTGTTGCTTTGATTTCACCGCCACCCCATCACGACATCTATTCAATTGAAGATCTAGCCCAGCTGATTCACGATCTACACCAGGTTCATCCCGCCGCCAAGGTGAGTGTGAAACTTGTGGCAGAGATAGGTATAGGCACCATTGCCGCTGGCGTAGCTAAGGCAAATGCCGATGTGATCCAGATTTCCGGCCACGATGGTGGCACCGGTGCTTCGCCGCTCAGCTCGATTAAACATGCYGGCAGTCCATGGGAGCTTGGCCTCACTGAGGTACATCGCGCCCTACTGGAAAACGGCCTGCGCGATCGGGTTTTACTGCGGGCTGATGGTGGCCTTAAAACCGGCTGGGATGTGCTGATTGCTGCGCTTTTAGGCGCTGAAGAGTTTGGCTTTGGTTCGGTGGCGATGATCGCGGAGGGGTGCATCATGGCCAGGGTTTGCCACACCAATAACTGCCCTGTGGGGGTGGCTACCCAAAAGGAAAATCTGCGTAAGCGGTTCCCTGGGGTGCCTGAACATGTGGTGAATTTTTTCCTGTTTGTAGCTGAGGAGGTGCGTCAGCTATTGAGTGTGCTCGGTGTGGCCCGCTTGGAGGATTTAATTGGCCGCAGTGAATTACTGCAACCCCGTGTGGTGGCCCTTGCTAAAACTAAAGCGCTTGATCTTTCCTGCTTAATTAATTCGATCCCCGCCGCCGCTGATCGTTCTTGGTTGAAGCATTCAGCCACTGCCCATGGCAATGGTTTGGTTCTGGAAGATCAACTTTTAGCTGATGCTGAGGTGATGGCTGCGATTGATGGCCATGGCCGCATGAGTTGTGATTTAGAGATTGTTAACACTGATCGCAGTGTGGGTGCGCGCATTGCAGGGGAGATTGCAGCTCGCCATGGCAATAAAGGTTTCAACGGCGAACTTGCGCTCAATTTCAATGGCGCCGCTGGCCAAAGTTTTGGTGCATTTGTGCTTCAAGGCATGCAATTGCGTTTGGTGGGCGAAGCAAACGACTACGTGGGTAAAGGCATTAATGGCGGACGCCTGATCGTGGTACCACCGGCGGGGGTTAAAGATCCAGGCAACCAGGTGATCCTTGGTAACACCTGCCTCTATGGCGCCACCGGCGGTGAGTTGTATGCCCTTGGTAGGGCTGGCGAGCGCTTTGCCGTGCGCAACAGCGGCTGTAAAGCGGTGGTGGAAGGTGCCGGCGACCACTGTTGTGAATACATGACAGGCGGCGTGGTGGTGGTGCTTGGCTCCACGGGGCGCAACGTGGCGGCCGGCATGACGGGTGGAATTGCTTTCATTCTTGATGAGGATGCTGGCCTCGCCCAGCGCGTTAACCAGGAGATCGTGGCGATCGAGCCCATCAGCAACTCTGAACAAGATGCCCTGCTGAAATCACTGCTGGAGGGCCATCTGGAGGCCACCGGCAGCGCCAAGGCTGCAGCTTTGCTGGCGGATTGGCCCAGCTGGAAACAGCGTTTTAAGGTGCTAGTAACGCCCAGTTAACGGGGGTGCTCCCGCATCAACCGTTGCACCTCMCCGGCGTGGTAACTGCTGCGGGTTAGGGGGCTGCTAACCACCTGCAGGAAGCCCAGTTCGGCTTCGCCTTGGCGGCGGAATAACTCAAATTGTTCCGGCGTTACGAAGCGATCTACGGCTAGATGTTTCGGCCCCGGCGACAGGTATTGACCGATCGTAACGATGTCTACTTTGTGTTGGCGTAGATCAGCCATAACCTCCACAACTTCGGCGTTGCTTTCACCTAAACCCACCATTAGGCCTGATTTTGTGTAGGAGCGCGGCCAGCCGCTGCGCACCCGCTGCAGTAGTTCGAGGGAGCGGGCGTAGTTGGCTTGGGGGCGCGCTTGTTTATAGAGCCGTGGCACCGTTTCGATGTTGTGGTTAAGCACCTCAGGGGCTGCTTGCATCACAGCTGCGAGGGCATCCCAGTTGCCGCAGAAATCAGGRATCAACAATTCAATCGTGGTGAATGGACTGCGCCGGCGCACCTGCTCAATGCARGCAACAAATTGACTAGCGCCACCATCGGCGAGGTCGTCGCGATTAACTGAGGTGATCACCACATGGCCGAGTCCCATGCGGGCCACTGCCTCACCAAGCCGTTCCGGTTCGCTGGGATCCAGCTGCCGCACACTTTTATCAAAGTCGATGTCGCAATAGGGGCAGGCCCTGGTGCACCCAGGCCCCATGATTAAAAAAGTGGCTGTGCCAGCGGCAAAGCATTCACCAATATTTGGGCAGCTGGCCTCCTGGCAAACCGTATTTAATTTGAGATCCAGCARKAGATCRGCCACCTCTCCAATGCGGGCCCGCTGGGGGGCCTTMACGCGTAACCAGGGGGGTTTCAACACAACACTCTCCTAGAATCAACCTATCGGGATGTGGCGCAGCTTGGTAGCGCACTTCGTTCGGGACGAAGGGGCCGCAGGTTCGAATCCTGTCATCCCGACTTAAACCAGCTCGAACTGATGTATACCGTATACATCAGGCCCGCGGGCTTTGGGCYGCTAGGGAGGATCTTCCCAGTTGGCCCGATCTGCGCTCTGAGCTCAACSGCCAGGCGCCGCTAGTTCCTTGATGGTTGAACCCAAGCAATCGTCAGTATKGGTTSTAGATACGGATGTGCTGATTGATTATTTGCGTGATCAGGCAGACGCGGTGTTGTTTCTTGAGAGCTCCGCATGGGCGTTCGGGAGGGGGAAGAGCCACAGCCATAAACCCAAAGGCAATTGTTTGAAATAATTCAGGCTCTGCYAATCGAATAATTAAATAAYAAATAATCTACGAACTAACTCAATTCAGCTCCGGGATAACCCCTGGGGGTTGCCATCATGCCAGCTGCAACTTTTGTGCTGCTATTACCAACTAATACCAAGCTAAACATGTCTACCTGTTCAACAGGTAATTCAGCTAATTGGTGCAGGCTGATTGATTCTTCTGGCCTTGAAAGTTGGCGGCAGATTGCCACTGGTGTTGTGGGGGCTCGCTGCTCAAGCAGCAATTCAATGGCTCGAGCCAGTTGCCAGGAGCGCCCCTGGGAGCGGGGGTTATATAAAGCCACCACAAAATCACCATTTGCGGCTGCCCCTAGGCGTTTTTCAATCAGCGCCCAAGGGGTAAGCCTGTCGCTGAGGCTGATTGTGCAGAGATCATGCATTAGTGGTGCCCCTAGGCGGGCCGCGGCCATCTGAAATGCGGAGATGCCAGGGTGAACGATGAATTCGGGCCGTTCCTGCTCCCCTAAAACAAGCCATTCCTCAAGGGCAAGGCCTGCCATGCCATACATGCCACTGTCGCCACTTGAAATCAGCGCCACTGATGTGCCCCCACAGGCCARGTTCAAGGCCTGGCGGCAGCGCTGCCTTTCCAGGGTTAATTGGCCCTCCAGCCGAATTTGATCTTTGCGGCGTAGGGGTTCTAAAAGATCTAGGTAYAAGCCGTAGCCAACCCAAACCTGGCTTGCAGCGAGGGCGCTGCGGGCAGCCGCTGTTAGTTGTTCAATGGAGCCGGGTCCTGCCCCCACMAGATGCAAAGCACCCTGTTGTGGTGCCCAGCCCGCGGCGGCCTTGGCGACAGCAACGGTTACGGCCCCTTCTCCGGGGGCGCCATGGAAAATCGCCTTAGATTTGATCAATTCAGCGCCGGGGCCTGCTGCCGCCAGGGCAGCCGCTTCCGCCACRCTGGCTGTGCCCACCTCCTTTGCCACCACKGCAGACGGGTTTGGCACTTTGATTGGAGCGAGCGCTTCGGCAGAAAAAAAGCGCAATGGCCAGCTACGCCCAGCTGCCAAG
Source organism: Synechococcus lacustris str. Tous (assembly GCF_003011125.1). GTDB lineage: Bacteria > Cyanobacteriota > Cyanobacteriia > PCC-6307 > Cyanobiaceae > Synechococcus_D > Synechococcus_D lacustris. The sequence continues at coordinate 41,602 of NZ_PXVC01000001.1, forward strand.
GCAAGTAGGGCKGGTTCATCTGCTTTTAGATCAAGGCTGGCCACACCAGCTATGGCTGCTTCTGCCAAATTTGCTTCCTTAAAAACCTGRGCTACTGCCTTTTGCAACAGCAATAGGTTGCTATTTCGTTCACAACCAATACCAAGCCAAAGCACCGCTGGATGCCAGCGGCAGCCAGGGCCGAGCTTTGCGCTAATCAGCAACTCAGCTTGGCTATCGCTTTCAGCAATTTGCATTGGCACACCACTGGCCTTAAGGCTCTCCAGGGCTAAGGGGTTGCCTGAATCCTGGGAAATAAGCACCACCTGGTTGCGCGCCGTTTGTTTCATCAGTTCATCCCAGGCACCTTGGCCTTTTTGCCAACCCCAGCTGGCACCCCAGCTATCCAAGGCAATTCGGCCGTTGCTACTGCTGAAACCAGTGAATACAACTTTTGCTTTCAGCAGTGGCGCAACACGATTGGCGTGGCGATCACCGCCGGCGCCATGGCCCCCTAACAGAGGAATTAACAGTTCACCACTGCCATCAATTAGTAATACTGCGGGATCACTATTTTTACTTTTTAATAATGGTGAAACCAGGCGAATTAAAGCGCCAGCAGCCATGGCACCCAGCAGTAATTYAATATCRGGCCAGAGCTTGTTTAATTCACTGCTGGCTTGCAGTTGCGGCCGATTTGGATTGAGTAGGTGCTCGGGCACCAGGATTGCTTGCAGTTCGCCGCAGAGCAGCAAAGGCTCCAGCTGGCTGAGGCCAGCTTGGCTGGCACAGATACCAAGTTGCATCAACTCTCTTCCCCATTTTCAACTGCTTCTGGCTCAACTACAGGTTCAGGTKCAAYYACCGGTTCMGGYTCAACTACAAGTTCAACCACTGGTTCAGGTGCAACCACCGGTTCCGGTTTTGCTGATTGGTAGTTGGGATTTAGCAATGCTTCCAATTCTTCCGGCTGCAATTGGTTTTTAAACATTGCTGGCGGCGCCACGCTGCGAGGCGGCACCTTCAGTTCTTGCATCAAACTATTGAATGGCGCCCCTAGGGGCGTGCCATTGCCATCAAGCAACTCAAGGCCCAAGGCATGGCTGCCGGGATCTAGGGGGGCAAGCCACAGGGGGTCTTCCTGCTGCAGAAGGCTTGCGGCTCCATCAAGGCTTAGCCGCAGGCGCCAATGGGCATCATCTGGTTTCAAATTTTGTAGGGGAGCATCAACAAGGAACCAATTGATTGGCACCGGGTAGCCAGCTGCCAATTGGGGTGAAGGCACTGCCACAAGCTGGGGGCTGTTTGGGGCTGGCAATGCTTGGGGGTTGGCCGCTAGCCGCTGAAAACGCCAGTTTCCCCTTGCCTTTCGATTGGCCACTGCCTCGCCCCAGGGCAAAGCGGCATAGGCACTGAGCCGGTGGCTGCCAGGGGTTAGTGCAGCCATGGGGATTTCGATGCTGTTAGTACCAGAGGGAGCTTCGAAGATCCTGATCGGTGCCTCGTTGTCTTGTTGAATCACYAGGTGGGGCCCCGGCCCAAAATCGTTGCTTTGTACCAGGGGCCAATCGCTTAGGCGCAATTTCAGGGTCCAGGGACCATCGGGCAAGAGGCTGCCATCGCTTGGGCTTAGCAGTTCCAACTGCGGCTGGCGTTGGCCAAGGGCTTTGCTCAATTGTTGGGCGGCTCCCGGAGGGGCAACTTCCTGTAAATCGCTTGCGAATACAGGCTGTATTGAGCTAAGTCCCAGGCTTAGGCCGAGGGCGATTAGCACTATTGCCCCGATCAAGCGGGCGCGCAAGGCTTGAAGGTGCAAGAGCAGGCGGCCCAATTTGGCAAACAGGTTGACGCTATTCCAGTGAAGCGCAGTTAATGCACCGATTAATCACATGATTCAAACGGGGCAATTACCCCTTAAATGTGTTTATCAACTCCAAAAAATAAAAGCTTTTTGTTGTTATTTTGCTTAGTAAAAACCCCTGTCCCCCACAGGGATTGAACCTTTGTAACTGCATTGCAAACAGGCCGCTTTTGATGCGTATACTCAAAAAAGCGGTCCCCCAAGCTGGGGCCCGTTACCCAGTGCTAGCAGGGGTTTTGCCCTTGTTTTTTCTGGGATTTTGTGCCCCAGCGGCCTTGGGTTTTTCCCCTTGGCCTCCGACCCCAACCCTCGAGGAACGTCTCGATGACCATCAGCCCACCAGAACGTGGGAGTAAAGCGAAGGCAATGGTCGACCGGAACCCCGTACCTGTCGATTTCGACACGCTCGGCAAGCCCGGACATTTCGATCGAGCCCTTGCTAAAGGCCCCAAAACCACAACCTGGATTTGGAACCTCCACTCTCGCGCTCACGACTTCGACAGTCACACCAGTGATCTTGAAGAGGTTTCCCGCAAGATCTTCAGCGCTCACTTCGGCCACTTGGCCGTGATCTTTATTTGGTTGAGCGGCGCCTTCTTCCACGGAGCGCGTTTCTCCAACTACTCCGGCTGGTTAGCCGATCCCCTGCACGTCAAACCGAGTGCCCAGGTGGTTTGGCCAATTTTTGGCCAGGAGATCCTTAACGGCGACATGGGTGCTGGATTCCACGGCATCCAGATGACCTCCGGCCTTTTCCATGTTTGGCGCGCCTGGGGTTTCACCAATGAAACCCAGCTACTGGCTACCGCCATTGGCGCTCTTGTGATGGCTGGCCTGATGCTCAATGCAGGCGTTTTCCACTACCACAAGGCAGCACCAAAGCTGGAGTGGTTCCAAAACGTTGAGTCGATGCTCAACCACCACTTGGCTGGTTTGCTTGGGTTGGGATCCCTTTCCTGGACAGGACACCTGATTCATGTGTCCCTGCCCACCACCCTGTTGATGGATGCCATCGATGCGGGGCAACCCCTCAGTCTTGATGGCAAAACCATTGCCTCAGTGGCTGATATTCCCCTGCCCCACGCTTTCCTGAATCAGGATTTGTTGGGTCAGTTGTATCCAGGTATTAAGGAAGGCATTGGTGCTTTCTTTACCGGTAACTGGGCTGCCTACAGCGATTTCCTCACCTTTAAGGGTGGCCTGAATCCTGTAACCGGCAGCCTTTGGATGACAGACATCGCCCATCACCACTTGGCGATTGCGGTTCTGTTCATCGTTGCTGGCCACATGTATAGAACCAACTGGGGCATTGGCCACAGCATCAAGGAGATCCTTGAGGGCCAGAAGGGTGATCCCCTCCTGTTCCCAGCTAGCCGTGGTCACGATGGTTTGTTTGAGTTCATGACCAACTCCTGGCATGCCCAGTTGGCTGTGAACTTGGCGATGCTTGGTTCCTTAACCATCATCGTTGCCCAGCACATGTATGCGATGCCTCCATATCCATATATAGGTATCGATTACCCAACGCAGCTGTCGATATTTACTCACCACATGTGGATTGGTGGTTTCCTCATCGTTGGTGCTGGGGCCCATGCTTCCATCGCCATGGTGCGCGACTACGACCCCGCCAAGCATGTGGACAACGTGCTTGATCGGGTACTCAAGGCCCGTGATGCYCTGATCAGCCACCTCAATTGGGTGTGCATCTGGTTGGGCTTCCATAGCTTTGGCTTGTATATCCACAACGACACCATGCGTGCTTTGGGGCGTCCCCAAGACATGTTTAGTGATTCAGCAATTCAGCTGCGTCCGGTATTTGCCCAGTGGATTCAAGGCCTGCATGCGGCAGCAGCGGGCACCACTGCCCCCAACGCCCTTGCCAGCGTGAGCGAAGTGTTCAATGGCACGGTGATAGCGGTGGGCAACAAGATTGCGGTGGGGCCAATCCCCCTAGGCACCGCTGATTTCATGGTGCACCACATCCATGCCTTCACGATTCACGTGACGGTGTTGATCCTGCTCAAGGGCGTGCTTTAYAGCCGTAGTTCACGCTTGGTTCCAGACAAAGCAAACCTCGGTTTTGCCTTCCCCTGCGATGGCCCCGGCCGTGGCGGTACCTGTCAGGTTTCCGGTTGGGACCATGTGTTCCTTGGCCTGTTCTGGATGTACAACTCCCTCTCGATCGTGATCTTCCACTTCTCTTGGAAGATGCAAAGCGACGTTTGGGGAACCGTTAATGCAAACGGCACCATTCAGCACATCACCAACGGCAACTTTGCCCAAAGTGCCCTCACCATTAATGGCTGGTTGCGTGATTTCCTGTGGGCCCAAGCCTCCCAGGTGATCAACAGCTACGGCTCAGCCACCAGTGCCTATGGCCTGATGTTCCTGGGCGCCCACTTCATCTGGGCATTCAGCCTGATGTTCCTGTTCAGCGGCCGCGGCTATTGGCAGGAATTGATTGAGTCCATCGTTTGGGCTCACAACAAGCTCAAGGTTGCTCCGGCTATCCAGCCCCGTGCCCTGAGCATTCTTCAAGGCCGTGCGGTTGGCGTTGCCCACTACTTGTTAGGCGGCATCGTTACCACTTGGTCCTTCTTCTTGGCCCGCATCATCGCGGTGGGCTGACTTACCCCCTTCTGACCTCATCCAATGGCAACGAAATTTCCTTCGTTTAGCCAGGGTCTGGCCCAGGACCCCACCACCCGCCGCATTTGGTACGGCATTGCCACGGCTCACGATTTCGAGAGCCACGACGGCATGACCGAGGAGAAGCTTTACCAAAAGCTCTTCTCCACCCACTTCGGACATTTGGCCATCATTGGCCTCTGGGTGTCGGGAAACCTGTTCCATATCGCCTGGCAAGGCAACTTTGAGCAGTGGGTTACAGATCCCCTGCATATCCGTCCCATCGCCCATGCGATTTGGGATCCCCACTTCGGTCAAGGCGCCATCGATGCCTTTACCCAAGCKGGTGCTTCATCCCCGGTAAACATTGCCTATTCCGGTTTGTACCACTGGTGGTACACCATTGGAATGCGCAGCAATGCCGAGCTGTATCAAGGTTCCATCTTCATGATGATCCTCTCGGCTTGGGCTTTATTTGCCGGTTGGCTCCATCTCCAGCCAAAATTCCGCCCCTCCTTGGCGTGGTTTAAAAACGCTGAATCAAGGCTCAATCACCACCTYGCGGTGCTGTTTGGCTTTAGTTCAATCGCCTGGACCGGTCACCTGGTTCACGTGGCCATTCCAGAAGCCCGTGGTCAACACGTTGGTTGGGACAACTTCCTCACCACGCTTCCCCACCCAGCCGGTCTTGGACCCTTCTTCACCGGCAATTGGGGTGTTTATGCCGAAAATCCAGATGGCATGAACCAAATCTTCGGTAGTTCCGAAGGAGCTGGCACAGCGATCCTCACCTTCCTCGGTGGTTTTCACCCCCAGAGTGAAGCCCTGTGGCTCACTGATATCGCCCACCACCATTTGGCTATCGGTTGCATCTTTGTGATCGCTGGCCACATGTACCGCACCAATTTCGGCATCGGTCACTCGATTCGCGAAATTCTTGAAGCCCACAATCCCCCCCAGGGCACCCCAGGCAACTTGGGCGCCGGCCATAAGGGCCTCTACGACACGATTAATAACTCGCTGCACTTCCAGCTTGGTTTGGCCTTGGCATCCCTAGGTGTGATCACCAGTYTGGTGGCGCAACACATGTATGCCATGCCCTCCTATGCCTTCATCGCGAGGGACTACACAACCCAGGCAGCCCTGTATACCCACCACCAATACATCGCCATCTTCTTGATGTGCGGTGCCTTTGCCCACGGTGCGATCTTCTTCATTCGTGATTACGACCCTGAAGCCAATAAGAACAATGTTCTGGCTCGGATGCTTGATCACAAAGAAGCAATCATTAGTCACCTCAGCTGGGTATCTCTTTTCCTTGGTTTCCATACCCTTGGCCTCTACGTTCATAACGACGTAGTAGTTGCCTTCGGTACCCCTGAAAAGCAGATCTTGGTGGAGCCGGTTTTCGCCCAGTTTGTGCAGGCTGCTTCCGGTAAGGCCATGTATGGCATGGATGTGCTGCTCTCTAATGCGGGCAGCGCCGCCAGCCATGCAAATGCGGCCTACATGGGTGGTTGGATGAATGCAATCAACTCACCTAATACCGATCTGTTYCTRCCGATCGGCCCTGGTGATTTCCTTGTGCACCATGCAATTGCCCTCGGACTTCACACCACAACGCTCATMCTTGTGAAGGGTGCCCTTGATGCCAGGGGTTCCAAGCTGATGCCCGACAAAAAGGACTTCGGCTATTCCTTCCCCTGTGATGGCCCCGGCCGTGGCGGCACCTGCGACATCTCAGCCTGGGATTCCTTCTATCTAGCTGTTTTCTGGGCCTTGAATACCGTTGGTTGGGTTACTTTCTATTGGCACTGGAAACACCTTGCTATTTGGCAGGGAAATGTGGCCCAGTTCAATGAATCAAGCACCTATCTGATGGGATGGTTCCGTGATTACCTGTGGCTTAATAGCTCCCAGTTGATCAATGGCTACAACCCCATGGGTTCAAATAATCTCGCCGTTTGGGCTTGGATGTTCCTGTTTGGTCACCTTGTGTGGGCAACCGGTTTCATGTTCCTGATCTCTTGGCGCGGTTATTGGCAGGAGCTGATTGAAACCATCGTTTGGGCCCATCAACGCACTCCCCTCGCCAACTTGGTGGGCTGGCGTGATAAGCCCGTAGCCCTATCTATCGTGCAGGCTCGGGTGGTTGGTTTGGCTCATTTCACCATTGGTTATATCCTCACCTACGCTGCATTCTTGATTGCATCAACTGCAAGTAAGTTTGGATAGTTGCTACTACCATTCTGATTAATCATTCTGATTGATCTYAARCCTCCGCTGCGGCGGAGGTTTTTTTATGCCTTTATTTATATCCCTTTTTAAGTATCTTTTATTTATTTAGGCATTCCATATCAGTTTTATGTTCATTGATTAAATGCTGCTTGAGCTGATCGCAAATGAAGCTCGCTGCCTCCTCTGCCTTCATCCCACCGCCAATAAGGCGTCTAAATAGAACCGAAGCGGCAGCCCGCAGGGTRCTTTCTTCAAATTTCAAGTGATCAGGCAGCTTTTTTGGTGCTTTCATTTGCTTGSAGCTATCTAACTTGATCYTGCCAAATCAAAGCCCGYCTAAACCATTTCTTAACCAGTATTTTTTTTGCCCCTCAGCTCCCACTGTTTAACAATTTCATAGATCACCGGCAGTACAAATAAACTTAAGCTTGTGGAAACAAGCAAACCGCTAAAAACCACGGTGCCAATGCTTGCCCTGCTGGCAGCCCCTGCGCCCCTAGCAAGCACRAGTGGTAGGAACCCTGCCAGTGAAGCCACTGCAGTGAGCAGGATTGGCCGCAATCTCAAGGCAGCTGCTTCCCTAATTGCCACTTCCACTGCTTTGCCCTCACGCAGTTTTTGATTGGCAAATTCAACGATCAAAATCCCGTTTTTTGCCGCGAGGCTGATCAGCACCAAAATTCCCACTTGGCCATACACATCAAGAAAAAATCCCCTGCTGGCAAGCCCAATCACCACKCCAAGTAAACCCAAAGGCACGGTGATTAGAATYACCAATGGATCGATTGCACTTTCATAAAGCGCTGCCAGCAGTAGATACACCACTGCTAAACCAAGCCCAAATAAACCCCAGGTGCTGCCACTGGCTTTTTGTTCTTCCCGGGTAAGACCTGTGAAGTTCAATTCAGTGATGGGGCTATTGCGCTGGGCCTGCACCTGTTGCACCAGTTCAATTGCTTGGCCACTGCTGATGCCTGCTTTGGGCAAGGCTTGGATTGCTATGGAACGGCTTTGTTCGCTGTGGTTGATGCTTGTGGGTCCATAGGCCTGCTCAAGRCKCACCAARCTGGAAACCGGGATTAATTCACCCTTGCGATTGCGCACCATTAAACGCAGCACATCCTCTGGTTTGCTGCGGTCTTCAGCTTCCAACTGAATCAGGATGCGGCGCACCCTGCCGTCTTCAAAGGTGTCGTTCACATAACTGCTGCCAAAACTTTCGCCCAACACCGCCACCAGATCTTGCAGGTTCACACCAAYGGCYGCCATTCTTTCGCGATTAGGCACCACCTGTAGGGCGGGTGAATCTGGATTAAATCGAGTGCTTACCCTTTCAAATTTGCCAGTGGCTTCCGCTTTACGGATAAAGTCTTGCGCCTCCTCCCCAAAGGCGCCAAGGCTTAGGCCGCCTGCACTCACATCCAATAATTCGAGTTCAAGCCCACCTTCTGATCCAAATCCCCGCACCGGCGGTGGCTGGCTGAGATTTACCCGGCCGCTTCCCTTTAATGCTTTGCGTAGGGGCAGATTTAGTTTCTCAATAACCGCAGCCGTGCTTTGTTCTTTGCCGTAGCCCCTTTTATCCAATGGCTGTAGCCGTAGAAAAAATACACCTTTATTTGAAGCGCTATCACCAAATGAACGGCCTGCATAGAAATTACCAACGCGTATTAATGGTTCTTTCTCAACTACTTTACGGATTTGCTCCATCGCTTTTTCCGTACGTTTTAGGGAAGCACCTTCAGGCAGAACAAGCACACCACGGATTTGACCATCGTCTTCTTGGGGAATGAAACCAGTGGGAATACTCTTAACGCCTATGCCGGTAATTAGCAGGCCCGCAAATAAACCAATAACAACAAAACGCCGCTGCCTCAAGGCGAATTCCAATGCTTTCTGGTATGGATTTTGTAAACTAAGCAGCCATTTTTCGCAGCGTTTTATGAAATTTTGTACAGGTAGAAGTTGTTTGGGAGCTGCCCCGAATTTTTGTGAAAGTATTAGCGTAGATGCAACTGGTGTGAAGGTGAGTGCGTTGAGCATTGAGATTAAAATTGAACTGCCAATTACCACTGCGATCGGTTGATATAGTTTTCCTACGGAGCCAGGCATTAGTAATACCGGCAGAAATACCACCACTAAAACCAGTGATGTGGCAATTACGGCACCGCTAAGTTCATGCATCGTATTAGCTGCCGCTTGGCTTGGCGTCTCCCCTTGATCGATGCGTCTGCCAATGTCTTCGCTAACAACAATTGCATCATCAACTACCACCCCAGATGCCAAAACAAGGCCGAATAGGGTGAGGGTGTTAATGGAGCCATCCATGCCCCGCAATAAAATAAAGCTGCCAAACAATGAAACCGGAACTGCGATGGCTGTTATCACAGCTAGGCGCCAATTCCCTAAGCCTAATAGTAAAACTAAAAACACCAGTAGAACCGCATCCCTAAGGGCATCAACGGCGTGATGGATGTTTTCGCGAACGTTATCTGCCACATCTACAATCGTTTGTATCTGAAGCCCTGGCGGCACATCAGCGCGCACTTGATCTAAAAGTTGTTGCACCGCTTCACTTAATTCCAGGGCGTTGCTGCCATCCCTTTGATATATGGAAAGGGCAACGGTTGCCTCACCTTTTAAGTTGCGGGCGCTGCTGCTGTAGTTCTCATCCCCCAGGCTAACTCTGCCTAAATCCTTCAACCTAACGCTATTGCCATCAGCTAAAGGAGCAACGATTAGATTTTCGAGTTCGGTTTGGCTGCGCAGGCGGCCCTCCATGCGCAGGGGGAGGTTGTATTGCTGGCGATCAGGGCTTGGCGCATCACCCACCTGCCCCAGTGCCGCTAATACATTTTCTTTTTGTAATGCGGCGCTAACGTCGTTGATTGTGAGGCGGTAGCGATTTAATTGTTGTGGATTAAGCCAGAGCCGATAGGCAAGATTGCCGCTGCCGGTGAGTGTAACTTCGCCAATTCCTGGAAGCCTTAATAGGGGATCGCGCAGGTAGCGATCTACCCAGCTACTGATGAATTGCTGGCTATATATTTTACTTTTATCGCTAAAACTAAGCACCATGAGCAAATCGGTGCTGGTGCGCCTCACCTGCAAACCTTGGCGAATTACCGATTGCGGTAATTGGCGTGTAACRAGGTTTGCTTCGTTTTGAACATTGATTTGATTTAGTTCTGAGCTGCGACGATCATCWGCAACKCCCTCACTAAAAGTGAGTTCAACACTTGCCCCATTGGCGGTGCTGGAGGAGCGAATCGATTCAAGCCGCTCCAGGCTGTTCAGCTGGCGTTCCAGCAGGGTTGTTACACCCTGCTCAACCACCTCAGCGCCWGCGCCRGGGTAATTGGCCCTAACGGTTACTTTGCTGGGGGCGATGGGGGGCAGGTTTTCCACCTGCATGCCYAAAAGGCTCAGCACCCCAGCAAGWACCACGAGCACGCTGAGCACCAAGGTGAGCAGCGGTCGCTTTAAAAACGGATCAGAAACCGACATCAGCAGGAATGCCTGCGGTGGTTAACCGATCTTGTCAGTTTTTGCTCAACCCACGCTCCAAACACCACCGGCAATATTCACCAGAGGTGAAACCAGGGTGGTGCCAGCTAGGAACCAAGCAAAGGCTGCACCACCGCAGCCGCCTAGCCAAAAACCACTGGCAAATTCCGCCCAACCCGCTTTGGTGAACAGGTCTGCGGGGGGATTGTCAATGGTGGCATCAGGGGGCTGCACGTTTGGTCCCCTGCCGGCGGTGCCGTAGATGGAGAGGCAAACCGTGAGGATTGAAACCAAACCAACGGCGGCTAGTAAACCAGCGGTGGCGGCGTAATCGGTGTTGCGGAGTGGGCCGCAAATGCTGAAGGGTCCGTAGAGGAAGAAGCCATGGGCCATCCCCACTTCCAAGCCCCTGCGATTAGGGGAAAGGGAAGGGCGATAGGCAGGCAGGGCATTCAGGAAGGCCTTCGTGAACCAGCTGCTATTTACCGGTGTGGCCAGATTGCCGACGCAGGGGTCGGCCACGGGGGTAACAGTCATCTCAGTCGCGAGCCTCAATCACATTGAAAAGCAGAGCCATAACCACTGCAGGCAAGCCGATTCCCACCAGTGGAATGAACACTGAGGGCATCCAGGCTGCGGCAAATTCTCCCGTCATTGGTTGAAAACACCTKTCAGGACATCAGGAGCCGAGGCTCCAGCCATCGGACTGTACGGAGCTCTATTGCCCAGGTTCGCTGGCTTGCCATGGGCGTCATAAAAGTTCAACCTGCGGCACCCCTCAAGGTGGCTCTAATCCGATAAATAGGGCGTCCTTGGCTTTCGTGGTAGGTGCGCATCATTAGTTCCCCMAGAAGGCCAAAGCAAAAAAGTTGCACCCCTGCCAGCAGTAGCAACACGCAAAGGGTGAGCAGGGGGCGGTTGCCRATGTTGTTGCCCAAGAGCTTTTCGGCCACCAACACCAMACCCATGAGGCTGCCTGCTGCAATTGCAAGTAATCCCCAGAAGCCAAAMACATGCATGGGCCTTGTGAGGAAGCGCTTCATGAACCACACCGTGAGCAAATCCATCAGCACCCGAAAGGTTCTATCGATGCCRTATTTGCTTTTGCCATAACGGCGGGGTTGATGGTTCACCTTCAGTTCTGTAATCCGAGCCCCTTCAATTGAGGCCAGGGCCGGCAGAAAGCGATGCAATTCACCGTAGAGATTCATGTCGGCTAACACTTCACGGCGATAGGCCTTTAGGGAGCAGCCGTAGTCGTGGAGCCGCACATCGGTAACGGAAGCAATCAATCGGTTAGCCAGTTTTGAGGGCAGAAGKCGGCTAAGGGCAGCATCTTGACGTTGATGGCGCCAGCCGCTCACCAGATCAAAACCCTCCCGTAATTTCTGCAACATCAGTGGGATATCGGCTGGGTCGTTTTGAAGATCACCATCGAGGGTAACGATCTCTTCCCCTTGGCTTGCATCAAAACCAGCAGCCATTGCCGCTGTTTGGCCATAGTTGCGCCGCAGTAATACGGCCACCAATTCAGGGGTGGTTTTGCTGAGTTGGCTTAGAACTTTTGCGGTGCCATCGCTGGAGCCGTCGTCTACTAAAACCAGTTCAAATGGTTCGCCAAAACCCCGCATGGTGCCAAGCAATTGGGCAACTAGTAGGGGCAGGCTCTCCTCTTCATTGAAAAGGGGTATCACCACGGAAATGGTCACGGCCGGCGGATGTTCAGGGGAGATGGCTGCCATCGTGGCAGCGCTGCACTCTGCCAGCACCCCGTAATTCAGCCCTGTAATGGCAGGCAACAGGGTGCTTATCGCTAGCCCATAACGCATCGATGCCGATGCCATTGCGGCCATGGCTGGCCCCAGAGCTGTGCAGGTATCTGCCCTCGCCCAGGTGCAAACCCACATGGCTGCAGCGTTGGGGGCTGCCAAAAAAGATCAGATCACCTGGTTTTAAGAGGCTTAAGCAATTTGAATTAACAGCTATGGCTTGGCAAAAACGTTCCTGTTGATAGGCATCCCTTGGAATCCAAACACCGAGATCGGCAAATAAACGTTGAACAATGCCCGAACAATCAAAGTTGGGGCCGAGGCTGCCTCCCCATAGGTAATTGTTTGGCACAGCCATTGCCGCCATTGCATTTGTGAGCAATTGAGGCATCAGGGCATCAATTGCCGCTGCATCTAGAAGCCTGGGGCGATGGGCCGGGCAGCTAACCCCATTGCCAAGCAATTGCTGGGGATCAATCCAGCCGCGATAGCCATCTTCYTCTAGTTGCACCAGGCGGCGCTTCTCTTGGGCTGGTTCCGCCAGCAACYGCAAGCGGCGGCCTGGCCATGCCTGGGTRGCTAAACCCATGCCCCTGGGGGAGCTGTAGAGGTTTAAGGGGAGAGTTAGTTGCCAGCGGCTAAGGGGTAGCAGCAGCTCTGGCGTTGCCGCAAGATTTTCGGGCAGGGCGTTTAGGGTCGCCATTGCGGTGTGCTGATGCAATGGCGTTCTACAGCCAGGATCCAAATCTGGGGGAACTGCTGGCGGCCAATTTGGCTGAGCTAACAGAGCAAACCTCTGCTGATCTGAGTGAACTGAGTGTTACTTGGTTGGTTTATTCCAGCTCTCCCCTTGATTTAGCAGCTTCCATAAGTGAGGCGGATTTTTGGCAAATGCCCCAGKCTGGAGCCAGCCACCTTGGCCGGCAGCTTCGCTACCCAGCAAGTGTGGTGAAGCTTTTTTATGCCGCTGCTGTTGAAAGTTGGTTGGCCCGGGATCTATTGCTGGAAGGCGCTGAATTACGCCGTGCCTTTGGGGCGATGTTGCGTGATTCCAGCAACGATGCCACTTCCCTTGTGGTTGACCTACTCACAGGCACCAGCAGCGGCTCGGAGTTACCAGCTGATCCATTCAATAGTTGGGCCCGCCAGCGCCAACTAATTAATCAATGGTTTGAAGGCTTGGCATGGCCGGAATGGGAGGGTTGCAATGTTTGTCAAAAAACCTGGACCGATGGCCCCTATGGCCGAGAACAACAGTTTTATGGCAGCAATAAAGAAAATCGCAACCGCCTTAATACAGATGTAACGGCCCGTTTATTGCATGGGGTGATCGCTGGCGCTTGGCAATCACCATTAGCGAGTGCCCGAATTCGTGCTGCTTTGAGCCGCAGCCTTGATAAATCTGAACGCCTCAGCGATCCCGAAAATCAAGTGGATGGTTTTTTGGGTGAAGGCTTAGCTGAAGGCAGCTGCCTGTGGAGCAAAGCCGGGTGGATGAGCAAAGCGCGCCATGATGCGGCCTATTGCGAAGTGCCAGATTGCGCYCCATTTCTGCTGGTTGCCTTTAGTGAAGGCAGSAGTTGGGCAGCGGATAACCAATTTTTGCCTGCTTTGGCGCGCAGGCTCAGTGAATCCCTAAAGAGATAAATCTGCTCTAGGTTTTTTTAGTGGGAACGGAGAGGGAGGGATTCGAACCCTCGACAAGAGTTGCCCCCTGTAACTCCTTAGCAGGGAGCCGCTTTCAACCGCTCAGCCACCTCTCCAGCGGTATTTGCAGCTTATCAGTGCTCCTGGCTGGAGGGCAGCCGCGGTAGGCGGTGATTAAAGCTGCAAAGTATTTCCCAGGGAATTGTGCCACAGGCTTCACTCCAAATTTCAGGGCCGATTTGGTCGTTTTCCCCCTGCCCCAGCAGGGTTACCACCTCCCCCTCCTGCAGGCTGGGTAGGTCGGTGGCATCGATCACCATTTGATCCATGGTGATGTTGCCAACTTGGGGTAGGCGTTGGCCTTTGGCCATTACATGCATGCGTCCAGATAGCAACCGGGCCACACCATCGGCATAGCCAATGCCTAAAACGGCCAGGCGACTGGGGCGTTTTGTAATGAAGCGATGGCCATAGCTCACCCCAACACCGCTTGGCACTTCCCTGATMAGGGTTACCCGGGCCCGCACACTCATCGCAGCTTGCAGGTTTAGTTTCTGGCTTAGGTGGGCAGCGGGTGCATGGCCGTAGATCGCRAGCCCAACCCGCACWWGGTTGTAGTGCAAGCTGCGATCAGCCAAGGTGGCGGCCGAATTAGCYARGTGGAAAAAACCAGGCCTTTGTTGAWTGTCACCTAGCTGTTTTAAAACCTGCTCAAAGCGTTGCTTTTGTAAATCGGTTTGGCTGCTGCCGGCTTGATCAGCATCAGCCAGATGGGAATACAAACCATGCAGTTCCAGATCAGCCATGGCGCCTAGGGCTTGCCATAAATCCGGCCCCTCCTGCCATGGGGCGCCAAGACGGGCCATGCCCGTATCAAGCTTGAGTTGAACGGCAAGGGCSGTGCCTGCWGTTGCTGCCACCTGGTTTGCCACCTGCGCTTGGCGKAGGCAGCTGATGGTGGGCATCAATTGCCAATARAGGCAACAGCGAAATTCCTCAGGCTCCAGCAGATTGCCCAGCACCAACACAGGCTGCTTGATACCGGCTTGACGCAGTTCAATGGCCTCGGCGAGGGTTGCAACGCCAAAGCTGCTGGCACCACCTTTAAGGGCCGCCTGGGCCACTGTTACTGCCCCATGGCCATAGCCATCGGCTTTTACCACTGCCATCAACTGGCAATCAGCTGCGAGCGAGGCGATTATGCGGCTTGTGTTTTGAGTGATCGCTTCCCGGTTGATTTCCACCCAGGCCCGTTGCTGGGGACCATGCATCACGAGCGACATTGATGGGGGTCGATGTTTCGTTAGCATGAACGCACCCAGGGCGCATTGCGTGGGCCACGTTCTCGTTCTCAATGCGTCCTACGAGCCGCTCAATATCACCAGTTGGCGCAGGGCRGTGGTGATGGTGCTTAAGGGAAAGGCGGAGGGGCTCGAACATGAACAGCGAACCCTGCGCCAAGACTTTTTATCGCCCACCGTTATTCGATTAAGGCAATTTGTGCGGGTTCCCTTTAAGGAATTACCACTAACACGCCGCAATGTTTTCCAACGCGATCACCACACCTGYCAATATTGTGGATATAAAGGTGAGCAATTATCAATTGATCATGTAATTCCCCGCAGCCGYGGCGGCCAAGACACTTGGGAAAATGTGATAACTGCTTGCATCCGTTGCAATGTAAGAAAAGGMAGCCGCACCCCGAAGGAAGCCGACATGCCTATGGGTTCAGTGCCGCGCCGGCCAGTGAGCACTCTCTATTTCGAAGCAACCCGTCAAATACGCAATGGCCGTAGRGAAGAATGGCGTAAATATGTGATCGGTGCTTGAGTTAATTGTGATTGTGGGCAAGCTCTTCTAACTGTTTTTGTTGATCGGCATGAATGCAGGCACCAATAACTTCAGCTAGTTGACCYTGAAGCACTGTTTCCAATGGAAAATTACGCCCCAGGCGATGGTCGGTAGTGCGGTTGTCTTTGTAGTTGTAGGTGCGGATTTTTTCACTGCGATCGCCACTACCAACTTGTGCCCTGCGGGCTGAGCTTTCAGCATTTGCAGCTGCTTCCATCTCCAAAGCTAATAATTTAGCCCTTAATATTTCTAAAGCCCGCTCTCTATTTTGCATTTGCGAACGCTCTTGGGTGCAAAATACTCTGATGCCGCTTGGTTTATGAAATAGGTCGATGGCAGTTTCTACTTTGTTTACATTTTGRCCGCCAGCACCACCGGAGCGGGCGGTGCTTATTTCTAAATCTTTAGGGTCTAGTTGAACATCAACAGGATCTGCCTCTGGCATTACCGCAACGGTGGCGGTTGATGTGTGCACCCTGCCTTGGGATTCAGTTGCTGGCACCCGTTGCACCCTATGAACACCGGCTTCATATTTCAGCTGGCTAAATACTCCATCGCCRCGAATTGCCAAAATAAGCTCTTTAAAGCCACCAAGTTCTGCTTCTGAAGTGCTCACAGGTTGCACCTGCCAGCCTTCAGTTTGAGCAAAGCGTTCATACATCCTGGCTAGATCACCTGCCCATAGGGCAGCTTCATCACCGCCGGCACCAGCCCTAATTTCAAGCATCACACTGCGTTCATCGCGGGGATCGCTTGGTAATAGTGCTAGGCGTAGTTTTTCTTCAAGTAATAAACGATCTGTTTCTAAATTTTGAATTTCTTCTTGGGCCAGTAATTCCATTTCGGCATCACCCCTTGATTCCCGCAGCATTTCCTTTGCCTGCAGGCTTTGCTTGGTGATGTTTTGCAGCTGATGGTAATCAAGCACCAGGGGTTCCAGCTTGGAACGCTCCCTTGCAAGCTTTAGTAGTTGCTGCGGATCAGCCGCCACGCTGGGATCAGCCAGTTGGCGTTCAAGGGCTTCAAAGGTGCGACAGGTGGCTTCGAGCCGATCGGTCACGAAGGAGCTGTCCAAAACAGGCGGAACTCAGGATGTGATCAGGTTTCTTTTGGCGCATCATTAACGCCGCCCATGCCGTATTTGCGCATGAAGCGATCAACGCGGCCCTCGGTRTCAAGGATTTTTTGGGTACCGGTGTAGAAGGGGTGGTTGCCACTCCACACATCCACATGTAGTTCAGGAGAAGTGGAGCCTGTGGTCATAACCACCTCTCCRTTGCAGATCACCTTGGCATCTGGATACCAGGTTGGATGAATATCGGCCTTTGGCATGGCTGTGTTTAGCGTTTGGAGAATTGAGGTGCTTTACGGGCTTTCTTCAGGCCGTATTTACGACGTTCCTTAGCGCGAGGATCACGGCTGAGGTGACCTTCACTTTTAAGTGGTTTGCGGTTGTCGGGAGACAGATCGCACAAGGCCCTGGCCGCCCCCTGCTTAATGGCATCGGCTTGGCCGGTTAAACCGCCGCCACGAACATTCACCAGAATGTCGTATTCCTTAGCCAGGCCGAGGGTTTCCAACGGTGCCCGAACGGAACTGATGTAGGTGGGGTTGTAGTTGAGGTAGTTATCGCCGGGGCGGCCATTGATGGTGATGGTGCCACTACCAGGAACTACCCGCACACGGGCAACTGCGGTTTTGCGGCGACCTGTGCCCCAATACACAACTGGCTTATTGCTTAATGTCATTTGAGGGTTGCGGCGGGATTGAGCTCAAGGGGTTTTGGTAACTGGGCAGCGTGGGGATGCTCAGTGCCCTTATAAACCTTCAGTTTGCGAAACAACTGACGGCCTARGGCGTTGTGGGGGAGCATTCCTTTAATRGCTGTTTCCACAATCCTTTCAGGAATGCGCCCTTGGAGGGCAGAGAAGGTTTCCACCTTCATGCCACCGGGCCTGCCGGAATGGCGGCGATATACCTTTTGGCTGGATTTATTGCCTGTAACCTTCACCTTCTCGGCGTTGATCACAATCACGAAATCACCAGCATCCAGGTGAGGCGTGAAGGTGGGCTTGTTTTTGCCGCGCAATACCTGGGCTACCTCACTGGCGAGGCGGCCGAGGCACTTATTTTCCGCGTCAACCACATACCAGTGGCGTTCGAGGGATGCAATGGAGGGGACTACTGTTTTGTTCATCGCGCCGGCAGGCCGGAATCACGGGGTTTGCCCTGCTATGCAGGATCTGGTGGATAAGGAGCTTGAGTTGAGCCTGGCAACAGGCGGCGGTTCGGAAGTCTCCAGCCGATACCGCGGTAGACAATCRTACCACGCAGCTAAGGGAAATATTGGCTGCGGGTAACCAACCCTAAGAAGGCAAAGCCCTTGGGGGGGAGCGGCTTCCTTCACTTCCTGGCGTTGGCATTCCTGCCAGCGCTTGCGAAAGCAGGCTTCGCTGAGGCGACCCTCACCAACCGCCACCAATTGACCCATCAGTAACCGAACCATTCCATATAAAAAGCCTGTGGCTTGGATTTCGATGCTGAGAATGTCACCCTCCCGTTGTARATCCACCTCYTCTACGGTGGTGCGGCTATGGCTCCTGGAGCTGCCGGCTTTTTGAAAGGCTGCAAAGTCGTGGGTGCCAACAAGTTCGTTTAAGGCCCTGGCCATCGGTTCYGCTTCCAGTTGCCATTGGTAGCGATGCCAACTGAAGGGGGMCAGAAACAGGTTGGGGCGCCTGCTATTTAAAATGGTGTAGCGGTAGCGCCGGTAGCTGGCTGAGAAACAGGCATGCCAAGGGGTGTCYACCACCACTGCAGCACTCACACGAATGCTGGCGGGTAGGCGACCATTTAAGGCAGCGGCCCAGCGATCGGCAGGTATGGGGCCATGGCAATCGAAATGAACCACCTGGCCAGCGGCATGAACACCGGCATCGGTGCGGCCAGCGGCAAAGCTGCGGCCGGTGGGCTCCAATTCCCCTGGCAGAGGATCAAGGTTATTGATTGCTTGCTCAAGGCTGGCTTGCACGGTGGGTTTGCCATCCTGCCTTTGCCAGCCACAAAAATGGCTGCCGTCGTATTGCACACAAAGGGCAATGCGTTGGCTCAAACCAATTCGATAATGGCCATCACAGCGTTGTCACCACGGCGGGGCACGGTGCGGATTATGCGGGTGTAGCCGCCCTTACGGTCGCCATAACGGTCGGCTGCCTTATCAAATAGGGCATGCACCAAYTGCTTGTCGTAGATGTAGCCCATGGCCCTACGGCGAGAGGCAAGGCTGCCATCTTTAGCAAGGGTGATCATGCGTTCGGCTTCATCCCGCAGGGCCTTGGCGCGAGCTTTGGTTGTGGTAACGCGACCCTCCCTGATCAATTGGGTGGTGAGGCCCCTAAGCAGGGCTTTGCGTTGGTCGGCGGGGCGTCCCAGCATGGGGACGCGACATTGGTGGCGCATGGTGAGARGAAATTATGGGTGGATTTAGGCAGGGGTGCGGCTTTGGGGGAGGGAGATGCCAATGCGCTCCAGGGCTTCAATAACTTCGTCTGCCGATTTGGAGCCGAAGTTTTTGATCTCTAGGAGATCTTCATAGCTAAAGCCCATTAAATCTGAAACAGAGTTCACCTGGGCTCGCTTGAGGCAGTTGTAGGCCCGCACTGAAAGATTGAGTTCCTCGAGCGGAATTTGACTTTCAGCTGTTGGTTCAGGTTCCACGCCTGGTTCTTCCACCATGGARAGGGTGGCCAGCGGTTGGAACAGGGTGATCAGCTGGTTTGCTGCTTGGGCCATGGCGTCGTCTGGGGTGATCGAGCCATTGGTTTGAATCTCAAGCCGCAGCCTTTCCCGGGCGGAACCGCCTTCACCCACAGCGGTTTCATCCACTGTGTAGTTSACCCGGCGAACGGGCATGAACACCGCATCGATCTGGAGAAGATCAAGGGAGGCGGTGTCTTCGCAGCCGCGCTCCACGGGGCGGTAGCCCACGCCACGCTCCACGTGGATTTCCAGCTCGAGGCTATGGCCTTCGGCGATGGTGGCGATTGGCCTTTGGTTATCTACTACCGAAACCTGGGAAGAGAACTGCAGATCAGCAGCAGTTACAAGGGCGGGGCCGTTCATCACCAAGCGGCCGATTTCGGTATCGCGGCTACGGCTGTTRAGGATTAGCTCCTTGCAGTTCAAAAGGATGTCGAGAACATCTTCGCGAACGCCAGGAACCGTGGCGTATTCGTGGTTAACACCACTGATGCGCACTGCAGTAACGGCGGTGCCCTCTAAACCACTCATCAATTCCCTGCGCAGGGAATTGCCAAGGGTGGTGGCTTGGCCCCGATCGAGGGGGCCGATTACGAACACTCCGGTTTGGGAGCGGTCTTCGCCGATCTGGTAGTCGACGCGGTCAATTTGGAACTGCAACACGGCCGGAAGATCTAAAGGGCGAAGGGCGGTTAAAGCAAAACTGAAGCGATCAAACGCGSCGGCGCTTGGCTCGGCGACAGCCGTTATGGGGTAAGGGGGTTACGTCGCGAATCAAGGTGATTTCGAGCCCAGCCACCTGAAGGGCCCGGATGGCCGTTTCCCTACCTGAGCCAGGGCCACGAACCAATACTTCGATTTGACGCATGCCCTGCTCGAGGGCACGGCGACCAGCGGCTTCAGCGGCGGTTTGGGCAGCAAAGGGAGTGCCTTTGCGGGCCCCTTTAAAGCCGCTAGCCCCTGCAGACGACCAGGAAATCACTTCCCCGGCCGTGTCTGTGATCGACACGATCGTGTTATTGAASGTGCTTTGAATGTGGGCAACGCCATTAGGGACRTTGCGTTTGGCCTTTTTAGGGCCTGTTTTTTTGGCTGGCTTTGCCATGGTGGTGGGCCTGCTGGTGCAGGAAGGTGATCAAAGAACAGTGGAAGTTCTGGTGACGCAAGGAAAAACCTTTYCCAAGCGGCAGAACTGGTGAAAACAGCAGCAAACAAACAGGAAGAATTACTTCTTCTTGCCGGCCACGGTTTTGCGGGCACCACGGCGGGTGCGGGCATTGGTGCGGGTGCGTTGACCGCGAACAGGCAGACCCATGCGGTGACGACGACCACGCAGGCAACCGATGTCTTGGAGGCGCTTCATCGCCATGCCCTCTTGGCGGCGAAGGTCACCCTCAAGGGTGAAGGTTTCGGCTGCCACCCTCAGTTTCTGGACATCGCTATCGCTCAGATCCTTAACCCGGGTATCCGGATTAACGCCACTCAAGGCAAGGATCTTTTGGGCCCTAGTAAGACCCACGCCATAGATGTAAGTGAGGGAGATCTCCACCCGCTTGTCGCGGGGGATATCTACGCCGATAATCCGAGCCACTGGGGAAATGTTGTAGAGAGTGATGAATTTGAGGCGGGCCCTAGGCCTTAGACCTAGGGGAGGGGGTTAACCCTGGCGCTGCTTGTGCTTTGGGTTGGTGCAGATCACCATGACCCGACCGTGGCGACGAATCACCCGGCATTTGTCGCACATGCGCTTCACTGAGGCGCGCACCTTCATTGGTGTGCTCTCCTATTCACAAACAAAGATCYTATCACGCGGCCTTGAGGGCTTCTTCTACTGCCCTGCCAACTGTTTCAATGCTACCGGTGCTCGGCACGGCATGCAATTGGCCGCGGGCTTGGTAGTAATCAATTAGTGGGGCGGTTTGCTCGCGATAAACCTGCAATCGATGCCGAATCACYGTTTCGTTGTCGTCGGCCCTGCCACGGGCTAATAAACGCTCCACTAATTCATCATCGTTTAATTCCATCAACAACACCTTGTGGAGCGGTTGATTTAATTCAGTTAGCAGTTGATCTAATGCTTCCGCTTGGGGCAGATTGCGKGGGAATCCATCAAGTAACCATCCCCCCTCGTGGTTGCTGAGCCGGCTGCGCACTATTGCAAGCACTAAGGCATCGCTCACCAACTCACCCCGATTCATGACCGCTTCAGCCTCAAGGCCCAAGGGGCTTGCAGCTTTAACTTCCGCCCGCAGCAGATCACCGGTGGATAGATGGAGCAGTTGGTGGTTTGAGGCGAGCAGTTGGGCCTGGGTTCCTTTGCCCGCTCCGGGGGGACCAAGAAAAAGCAAGCGAAAACTCATTGGCGCACCATCCCTTCGTAACGCTGGGAAATCACATAGGTTTGCACCTGYTTAGCCGTGTCGATAGCAACACCCACAAGGATTAACAGGGATGTGGCCCCAAGCCCCTGGAARGTTTTTACATTTGTGGCCCCCTCAACGGCKGCGGGAATAATTGCTACGGCMCCGAGGAATAGGCCACCAAGCAGGGTGAGCCTGTTTTGAACCCCACTAAGAAACTTGGCAGTGGCAGTGCCAGGCCGCACACCAGGCACCGCTACACCACCTTTTTTTAGGTTCGTAGCGATGTCTTGGGGATTAAGGGTGAGGGTGGCGTAGAAGAAGGAAAAGCCGCAAATCAGGCCAAAAAACACCAATGCATATACCCATGGGGTACTGCTGTTTGGATTTAGGTAGCCAGCAACCTTGATAAGCAATTCACTTTTTGTGAGATTTGCCACGGTTAGGGGTAGAAATATCACGGCAGAGGCAAAGATGATTGGCATCACTCCACCGGCATTTAATTTCAGGGGTAGGTAGCTTTGCCTTTCCGGCAACATTGCACCGCTACCAACCTGGCGTTTCGCACTAACTATGGGTATGCGTCTGCTGCCCTCTTGAACAGAAACAATCCCTAAAATCGTAATTATGAAAATAACTACCAGTACAAGAATGCCAGCGATCGTGCCTCGATCTCCGCTTTGAGCCAGCTCAACGGTTGAACCGAGGGCCTTGGGCAAAGTGGCAACGATGTTTAGAAAGATCACCAGGGAGGCGCCTTGGCCAATGCCCCGTTCGGTAATTACCTCTGAGATCCACATCACCACCATTGAACCCGTAACCAGGGCAAGGGCTGTTTGCACCACAAATACGGTTGGTGAAACCGATTCCACGGCATAGGGCCGCAGTATCAAAGCAAAAACCACGCTTTGCAAAATGCCCCAGCCAAGGGCTACGTAWCGGGTGATTTGGGCRATTTTGCGCCGGCCAGCCTCACCTTCATTYTTTTGGAGATCTTCAAGGCTGGGTAGGGATGCAGTAAGCAACTGCAGGATGATCGAGGCGTTGATGAAAGGCAGAATGCCTAGGGCAAAAATCCCTAAAGATGAAATACCACCACCGGTAAAGATGTCGAGGAAACCAATCAGCTGGCCACCCTGCTGGATGAATTGCTGAAAGGCCACACGATCAATCCCTGGCATTGGGATATAGATGCCAAGCCTCACTAACACCAAAAGACCAAGGGTTGTGAGAACACGATCCCTCAAACTTTTGGCTTGAATCAACTGGGTGATTACTTCCCCAGCGCTTGGGGTGCGACCCCTACTAACAACCATGGATCGGTGGACGCAGGAGGTGAATAATCAATTAGTCGATCAGTTCGCAACTACCGCCAGCGGCTTCGATCTTTTCCCGGGCGGTGGCGGTGAAAGCGGCAGCCCGAACGGTGAGTTTTACCTTTAGTTCACCGTTGCCAAGCACCTTAAGGGGATGCTTAGGACTGGTGAGGATCCCGGCTTCCTCTAAAGACTCGCGAGTAACAACCGTACCGGCTTTTAACTGGGCCAACTTGCCCACATTGAGCACTGTGAAAAAGGTGGGGTTAACCAGGGTGAAATGCTTGAGCTTTGGCACCCGGCGATAAAGGGGCATTTGCCCMCCTTCAAATCCKGGCCTGGTGGGGCGACCGGATCTGGATTTTTGACCGCGCATGCCAAAACCACAGCTGGCGCCTTGGCCGGCGGCGATGCCGCGACCTTTGCGCAATTTGCGGCGGCGGGAGCCTTTTTGTGGCTGGAGGGTTTGAAGAGTTAGGGACATGGCTATGGGGTTAGGAGTAGATCTGCTCTAGGGGAATACCGCGCTCTTTGGCGGTGTCTTGRTGGGTGCGCAACCCGCGAAGGGCCACCATGGTTGCCCGGGCATTGTTGAGCGGCGTTTTGCTGCCTAGGCGCTTAGCAAGAACGTTCTTAACCCCAGCCAATTCCAACACTGTGCGGATTGATCCGCCTGCAATTACTCCGGTACCAGGGGCTGCGGGACGCATCAACACGCTGGCTGCACCATCACAACCAGTTCCCATGGTGGGTATGGAGTTGTGACGGGTGAGGGGCACCTTAACCAGATGCTTTTTGCCATCGGCAACGCCTTTCTTAACGGCACCAATCACATCACCGGCTTTGCCAACGCCAACGCCCACTTGGCCCTTTTCGTTGCCAACTACAACGATGGCCCGGAAGCTCATTTTTTTACCGCCTTTAACGGTTTTAGAAACGCGGCGGATTTGAACAACCCGTTCCTGCCACTCGGAATCGCGTTCTTGATCTCTGCGGTTGCCGCGCCTCTCCCCGCGGCCGCGGCGCTCACCGCCACCACCTTGGCGGCCGCCACGGCGATCGCCCTGCCCATCGGCAGCGGCGGGAACATCAGCGGCGCCGGGAATGTCCTGGGCCTGGATCTGGTCGTTGGATTCAGTCATGTTTTCGCAGGATCAGAACTTAAGGCCCGCTTCCCGGGCAGCTTCGGCAAGGGCTTTCACCCGACCGTGGTACAGGTTGCCGCCGCGGTCGAAGACCACCTGTTGGATGCCTTTGGCAAGGGCACGCTTGGCAACCAGCTGGCCAACGGCGATGGAAGCATCACAGTTGGAGCCACTGGGTAAACCAGTGCGCAGGTCTTTATCGAGGCTGGAAGCAGCCGCCAAGGTGTGCTGGGCGGCGTCATCTATCACTTGAGCATATATGTGCTCGTTGGATCGATAAACAGCAAGCCGTGGACGATCCGGTGTGCCCTCGAGATGGCGACGGAGCCGCCGGTGGCGGCGTTGGGTTTGCTGTTTGCGGGAAGTGGAAGACATGGCAGGAATTGGAAGTACAGGAGAGCGGCTTTATTTCTTGCCGGTCTTTCCGGCCTTACGAAGGATGCGTTCGCCTTCGTATTTGATCCCTTTGCCTTTGTAGGGCTCCGGTGGTCGGATGGCGCGAACCTTGGCGGCTTCATTGCCCACAATCTCCTTATCTGCCCCGGAAACCATCACCTGAGTGTTGTTTTCCACCGCAAAAGTTACCCCGGTGGGAGGTTCAATTTCCACCTGGTGGCTATAGCCAGCGTTAACAACAAGGGTTGTGCCTTTTACAGCAGCGCGATAGCCAACCCCRATAATTTCTAATTTGCGGGTGAATCCTTTCGATACACCTTCAACCATATTTGCCACSAGAGTGCGGCAAAGRCCGTGACGCTCCCTCGAACGGCGKGTGCCATCTAGGGCGGCCACGGTGAGAATGTTTTCCGCTTGGGTGACAACTACACCCTCAGGTAACACWCGGTTCAATTCACCTTTGGGACCCTTCACCTTTACGGCGAGGCCATTGATCTCCACAGACACCTTGTCGGGGAGGGGGATCGGATTTTTTCCTATGCGTGACATGGTTTGTTCTCCGATCAGTACACGTAGCAGAGCACTTCACCGCCCACGCCTTCTTTACGGGCGGTGCGGTCGCTCATTACCCCTTTCGAGGTTGAGATAATTGCAACCCCCAGGCCCCCCAATACTTTGGGAAGCTCGCGGCGATTGCTATAGATGCGCAAACCTGGCTTGCTCACCCGCTGCACTGAGCGGATTGAGGGCTGGCGTTGCTTGCCGCTGTATTTGAGGGAGAGCACAAGCTCCTTGCTCACCCCTTCGCCCTCCTCGGCGATTTCGGAGATGAAGCCCTCCTGCTGCAGCACCTTGGCGATGCTGCGGCACATCCGAGAGGAAGGAATGCGGGTGGTTGGGTGACGTTTCTCACAGGCATTACGAATGCGAGTGAGCATRTCTGAAATTGGGTCGTGGTTGGCCATAGCGGTTTCCGGAACGAGGGCGATCAGTTGCTGCGGAACGGCATCCCCATCTCGCGGAGAAGGGCGCGGCCTTCTTCGTCGTTACGGGCGCTGGTCACGATGGTTATGTCCATGCCCCGGATGGCGTCGATTTTGTCGAAGGAGATTTCAGGAAAGATGATCTGTTCCCGAACTCCAAGGGTGTAGTTACCCCTGCCATCAAAACTCTTTTCACTTACGCCGCGAAAATCGCGGATCCGTGGCAAGGCCAGATTGATCAAGCGCTCTAAAAACGCATACATCCTGTCGCCCCTGAGGGTTACAGCGATGCCAATCGGCATGCCAGCGCGAATTTTGAAAGTGGCGATCGCTTTCTTGGCGCGGGTAACCATCGGCTTTTGGCCGGTGATAGTGGCGATTTCAGTTAGGGATGCTTCAAGGGCCTTGGCATTTGTTGCCGCTTCACCTAATCCACGGTTCACAGTGATTTTCACCACTTTGGGAACCTGGTGGATATTGGAAAAGTTGAGATCCTTGAGCAGCTTTGGCTGGATCGCTTCCCGGTAGCGAGTTTTGAGAGACATGGCGGGGTTTTGGTGATGACTCTGGACTGGGTCAGAGCCAGAAGGGGGGCTTTAACTGGTGGGCGGAGGCTGGGGCCTCAATCAAGAAATTCCCCAGTTTTCTTGAGCCTGCGCTTTTTGTTGCCGTCTTTATCGACAACGAGTTCCACGCGGCTGGCCACCTGTTTAGAGGTGGAATAAACCATCACGTTGGAAGCATGCAGGGATGTTTCTTCGGTGAGAATTCGGCCGGATTCACCYTCTTGGGTGGGTTTCACATGTTTGGTTCTTAGGTTTACCCCTTGAACAAGAACACGGTTCTCCCAGGGGAAAGTGCGAATTACTTCGCCGGTTTTACCCTTGTCTTTGCCGGTGATCACCTGAACGGTGTCGCCCTTGCGGATCTTCATCTTGATCCGGGTGGGGGTGGAGGCGGCCATTTCAGATCACCTCCGGAGCAAGGGAAACAATTTTGGTGAAATTGCGTTCCCTTAATTCCCTAGCCACGGGGCCAAAAACCCTCGTGCCCTTTGGGTTGTTGTCGGCATTGATAATCACTGCGGCGTTGTCGTCGAAGCGAATCGAATTGCCGGTATCCCGGCGCAGGGTGTGCTTTGTGCGCACCACTACTGCCTTAACCACATCAGACTTTTTCACGCCCATGTTGGGCATGGCGTCTTTAACGGCGGCAACAATCACATCACCAACGTGGGCATAACGCCGATTGGTTCCCAATACACGGATGCATTGGATCCTTTTGGCGCCGCTGTTGTCGGCAACGTTTAGATAGGTTTCTTGCTGAATCATGGGTTTTAGCTCAGCGGGCCCCTAGGAGGGTGGTCATGATCTCGGCCACCGTCCAGCGCTTGGTGCGACTGAGGGGGCGAGTTTCGGTGATGCGGACTTTGTCGCCGATTTGGCAACGGTTCTCCTCATCGTGAGCCTTGTATCTGGTGGTGCGGCTAACCGTCTTTTTGTAGATGGGATGGGGAAAACGGTTTTCCACCGCCACCACCACCGTTTTGTCCATCTTGTCGCTAACGACGGTGCCGACCCTTTCTTTGAGTGCCATGGTTTTTAGGGGGTCAGAGGGCGGCAATGGAGCTGGAGCGCTCCTTTTGCACCGTTAGTAGCTGGGCCAGCTTGAGGCGGGCATGGCGGAAACGGTGGGGGTTTTCCAGACGGCTGGTGGCCTGCTGGAAACGCAGATCAAACARTTCCCTTCGGGTGCCGCTGATCTGTTCTGAAATTTCGCCGTCGCTGAGGCTGCGCAGGTTGGCGATTTCGGGTAGGGCCATGGTTTAAGACTCCACTGCGATGGGTTCAGCGGCGGCCTCCGTGGTGGCCTCCTCTTCCGCTTTGACGATGAATTTGGTTTTCACCGGCAATTTGTATTGGGCGAGACGCATGGCTTGTTTAGCCAAGGCTTCGTTGATTTCAGGGCCACCCATCTCAAAGAGAATTCGACCTGGCTTAACAACTGCAACCCAGAATTCTGGGTTGCCCTTGCCGGAGCCCATCCGGGTTTCCGCAGCCCGCATGGTGACGGGTTTGTCTGGGAAGATCCGAATCCAGATTTTTCCTCCCCGCTTGGTTWAGCGGCTCATGGCACGGCGGCTGGCTTCGATCTGCCGAGCGGTAACCCAACCGCATTCCTGGGCTTGGAGGGCAAACGAACCAAAGGCAATGGTGTTGCCTCTGGTGGCGATGCCGCGCATGCGACCTCGCTGTTGTTTGCGGAATTTGACGCGACGTGGACTAAGCATGGTTTAGGACTCCCTCACTCCTCGTTAGAGCGATCTTCGAAATCTTGGGGYCGCCGACTGGTGCGGCGACGGGGAGCGGCTCCCACAGGGGGCTGCTCCTTTTGCCCTGGCAGAACTTCACCTTTGAAAATCCAAACCTTGATGCCCAACACCCCATAGGTGGTGCTGGCCACTTTGGTGGCGTAATCAATGTCTGCCCGCAGGGTGTGAAGGGGAACACGGCCCTCGCGGGTCCATTCCGTTCTGGCGATTTCGGCACCATTTAGGCGCCCACTCACCTGAATTTTCAAACCAAGCACTCCTGCCCGCTGGGCCCGTTGRACGGCCATGCGWATTACGCGGCGAAAGGCCACACGTTTTTCYAACTGTTGGGCGATGTATTCAGCCAACAGGAATGAATCCGCGTCTACCCGTTCCACCTCAACCACGTTGATGCGCACCTGACGGGTGGTATCTCCGATGGTTTTTTGGATTCCGGCACGAAGCTCTTCGATGCCGCTGCCTTGCCTACCCACCAACACACCAGGGCGGGCGGTTTTTAGTTCCACCTCAAGCTGGTCTGCCTTGCGGGCGATGAGCACACTGCTGATGCCAGCAGCTGCGTACTTCTTGTTAACGAACAGACGAATCTGCTCGTCTTCCTTGAGCAAGGTGGGGTAGGTGCGGGCGGGTGCGTACCAGCGGGAGCGATGTTCCTGGGTGATCCCCAGGCGCAGGCCGGTCGGGTTGATTTTGTGTCCCATCGGTCTTTAGGCGTCTTGGGGAGTCACACCAATGGAGATGTGACAGGTGGGTTTCTTAATCGCGTAGGCCCGCCCTTGGGCGCGGGGCCGAAAGCGCTTCATGGAAGGTCCCATGTCGGCGCTGGCCATCGAAATGACCAGGCTGCCGGGGTCGATGCCGAGGTTGTGCTCGGCATTGGCCACCGCAGACCGCAGCACCTTGGTTATGGGTCCGGTGGAGCGGTAGGGCATGAACTCGAGCATGATCAGGGCGTCGCGGTAGCTCCGACCCCGAATTTGATCGAGCACACGGCGGACCTTGGACACGGAACCCCGCACGTAGCGGGCGTGGGCAAGGGCTTGGTTTGGGGTGAGGATTGTTTTGGCCATCTCAACGTGCTCCTTTCTTGTCCTTGATGTGGCCCCGGAAGGAGCGCGTGGGGGCGAATTCCCCCAGTTTGTGGCCAACCATTTGCTCGGTCACGTAGACCGGCACATGGGTTTTGCCGTTGTGAACGGCAATGGTGTGGCCGATCATCATCGGCAGGATTGTTGAAGCTCGTGACCAGGTTTTGATCACAGGCTTTTCTCCGGCAGTGTTGTTCTTCTCCACTTTGCGGAGAAGGCTGTCGGCAACAAATGGTCCTTTTTTTAGTGAACGTCCCATGGCGGTTTAAGCGATCAGCGGGCAGAGGTAAGTCATCAAGAATCCCGTCCGCCACGGCTCCGCTTGGAGATGCGGCGACGCTTGCGGAGAACGTATTGGTTGCTGGGCTTGTTGCGCTTCCGGGTTTTGTAGCCCAGGGCGGGTTTACCCCAAGGGGTAACAGGACCAGAGCGACCAATGGGGGCGCGTCCCTCACCACCACCGTGGGGGTGGTCGCAGGGATTCATCACACTGCCGCGAACCTCGGGCCGGCGACCCAGCCAACGTTTGCGACCTGCCTTGCCCAGGCTGGTGTTGCGGATTTCGGCGTTACCTACTTCGCCCAAAGTGGCGTAGCACTCGCGGCGCACAAGCCTTACCTCAGTGGAGGGCAATTTGAGGGCGACATAATCCCCCTCTTTTGCCATCACCTGAGCGCTGGCCCCGGCGGTGCGCACCATTTGGCCACCCCTGCCGGCATATAGCTCCACATTGTGGACGCTTGAACCAAGGGGGATGGCAGATAGGGGAAGGGCATTGCCCACCTCTATCGGTGAATCGGGACCGGAAACAACCTCCTGACCCACCACCACTCCAGCGGGGTGGAGGATGTAGCGCTTTTCACCATCCGTGTAATAGAGGAGGGCGAGGCGAGCATTGCGATGGGGGTCGTATTGGATGGCGGCCACCCGACCCACAACACCGTGCTTATTGCGGCGGAAATCAACGATTCGATAGAGGCGTTTGTGGCCACCGCCGCGGTGACGGCAAGTGATCACACCGCGGTTGTTGCGGCCCTTGCGGCGGTGTTTTGCCACCACCAGGCTGCGTTCCGGCTTGCGCCGGGTTATTTCACTGAAATCGCTAACCACCCGGGTGCGAGTGCCGGGGGTATAGGGGCGATAGCTACGGATTCCCATGGTTAGCGCTCCTTACGACTCAGGGAAAAGCTGGATGCTGCTGCCCTCGGCCAACCTCACCACGGCCTTTTTGACCTGGGCGCGGCGACCGGAGAAGCGACCCACCCGCCTGGTGCGGCGCGGTGGATTCATGGTGCTAACCCCAATTACCTTGACCGAGAAGAGATGTTCAACTGCGGCCTTGATGTCGGGCTTGGCGGCCCTGGGGTCTACTTCGAAGGTGTACTGATTTAGCTCGAGGGCGCGGGTGGCCTTCTCGGTAATCAGGGGCCGACGGATTACGTCCGCCAGGCGATCGCTAAAACGTTCAGCCATTGCCATACACCTCTTGGATCTTCACAAGGGCGTCTTCGCTCACCACAAGCTTTTGGGCATTGAGGAGATCAAAAACGTTTAGTTGATCAGCAGCGATAAGTTTCACCGTGGGCAGATTGCGCACGGACAACTTCACGCTGCTGGCCAGTTCGGCTACCACCAGCAACACCTTCGTGCCCTGGGGAACTCCCCAGCGCTCGAGGGCAGCCACCACATCTTTGGTGCGGGGTTTTGCCAGTTCGCTGCCGAAGGCTTTCACCACCACTAGGTCGGCGCTGCGGCTCATGAGCGCRGTGCGCAGCGCTARGCGCCGCTCCTTGCGGTTCATKGACAGCTCGTAGGAGCGGGGCTTAGGGCCGAAAATCACACCACCACCTGGCCTCAGGGGGGTGCGGATCGAACCCTGACGGGCTCGACCAGTGCCTTTTTGCTTGTAGGGCTTGCGGCCACCACCACGCACTTCGGCCCTGGTGAGGGAACTGGCGGTGCCTTGACGGGCATTGGCCAGCTGCCGCACCACTGCGCGATGAACGATGTTGGCGGCGGAGCTTTCTTTGGCAACGGCTAGATCCAGGGAAGCTTTTCCGGCTTCCTTGCCCTGCCAGTCGCGAATTACACAATTAACCATGGTTCCCTCCCTCACGATGCGGCCTTGGAGCCAACCCGCTTGGCGGGTTGGATGCTCAACAGGGCTCCCGGCTTACCCGGAACTGAGCCCTTCACCACCAAGAGGTTGCGTTCGGTATCAACCTTCAGCACAACCAAACCCTTAACGGTGGTTTTGGTGCCGCCGTAGCGACCAGCCATMCGCTTACCGGGGTAAACCCGGCCAGGGGTGGTGCCGGCGCCGATGGATCCAGGTTCCCGGTGGTTTTTTGAACCRTGGGTCATGGGTCCACGACTAAAGCCATGGCGTTTTTGCAATCCGGAAAAACCACGGCCCATGGTGTCGCCACTCACATCTACCTTCTGTCCAGGACTGAAGGCTTCAACTGTGAGATCGCCGCCAAGTTCAACCCCATCGATGGAATCGACGCGGTATTCCTTGAGGTGGCGCAGGGGCTCGCTACCGGATTTGCTCAGGTGACCCTGGGCAGGACGGTTTACGAGTTTTTCGCGGATGTCGCCAAAACCAATTTGAACAGCGGTGTAACCGTCGTTGGCTGGGGTTTTGACTTGGGTGATGCGGCAGGGACCCGCTTCGATCAAAGTGACCGGAATGGATTTGCCTTCGTTGTCGAAGAACTGGGACATGCCCAATTTCTTCCCAAGAATGCCGATAGACATGGGAGGTGAAACACGCCAGCTGTAATAGCCAGCCCCCAACGGAAAACCGTTGAAGCCGGCAGGGATCTGTCTGAATCTGAAAAAGTTTCAGGACAGGGGTGGCTGAGACTGATCACCGCGATTTCCCTTARGGGAGGAATTCCGGTGCAAGTTTCCCGGCAAATTCTGAAAACTCAGAACCTGCACTGGCCAAAAGGAGGCCATCAACTCTGATGGCTCCTAGCATTGAAATTGGAGGCCCGGCTAGCGCTCGGGCGCAACATCAAATGCGCAAGCAAATATCCTAACCCATGGGAGTTAGCCCCCATCCCTGCCACACTCTGTTCAATTGCTGGTGCCCCCCATGCCCCTGCTGCTCAGCGGCCGCACTTTCCGCCGAGATCTGGAGCGATCCAAAGCATTGGCCTTATATGCCCCATTGGAAGGTGGTGCTGAAACCAGATTGCTGAGGCGCATGCGGGCCTGCGGYTATCACACCGARCTGAGTTCCGTGCGGGGCTTGGGCGATCCAGAGGTGTTTTTGCTTGGTCTCCATGGCATCCGCCCTCCCCACCTGGGCCATCAAAGGGTTGGTAAAGAAGCTGCTGTGGGGGAGGTYCAAATGGTGATGCCCCAACTGGGCCCAGCCCTTTCAGGGCCCAACCCCGTGTTGATTTGGTTGCTGGAAGGCCARGTTTTATCGGCGGCGGAGCGCAGCAGCCTGCTGGCCCTTTGTGAAAGGGAGCCCCGCTTGCATTTTGTGCTCGAAATGGGTGGTTCCCGCAATTTGCGCTGGCAACCCCTGGCAGACCTTGGCATCAGCTGAGCCATGGCTTGATCCCAAAGAAGCCCTAGCCAATGGGTGCTGGGTTAAGTGGATTGGTGGTGCGAGCAACCACGACCTGCAGGGCCTTGAAGATCAGGCTGCTTTGGCCRCCATGGCAGGCGCCCATTGCCTTGATGTGGCTGCTGATTTCGGCGTGGTGGCTGCCGTTAAGCGCGGAATTGATTGGGCCCTCAACCAGGGAGTGCCCCGCCGGCCCTGGTTGATGCTCAGCCTCAACGACGGCGCTGATCCCCAYTTTCGTAAAGCCGTATTTGATCCCCAGCTATGCCCAAGCGATTGCCCAAAACCCTGCATCCCYGTTTGTCCGGCGAGGGCGATAGATGCCGCCTRCGGCGTTATTGCTGAACGTTGTTATGGCTGCGGCCGTTGTTTATCGATATGCCCCTTGGATTTGATCMAAGAGCAGGCGATAAAGCTTGATAGYGSCCAACTTTTGCAACTTTTGCAGGAGCTGAAACCCGATGCCATCGAAGTGCACACCGCCGTTGGCCGCGGCGAGGCCTTTGCCCAATTGCTGGCGGGATTAAAGGCCAGTGGCTTACCCCTCAAACTTTTGGCTGTGAGTTGCCATGCCGGTKTTGTTGGAGCTGGCCAGTTGCCATACGCGGCTTACCTCTGGCAGCTGCACGGCCACCTAAAACAATCCGGTTGGCCTTGGTTGTGGCAATTGGATGGGCGGCCGATGAGTGGTGATATTGGAGCGGGCACAGCCCATGGCGCCRTTGCTCTGCTGGAGCGGTGGCGCCGCTCTTTGCCACCGGGTTGSCTGCAGCTGGCTGGGGGCACCAATGCYGATAGCCGCAGGCGTTTGCAGCGGCTTGAGCTTCCCCTTACCCCCGCCCGTGGCGGGATTGCTGGCATCGCCTACGGGGGTAGTGCCCGCTCCCTATTGCAACCTTTTTTGCTGGAGGCAGAGCTGGGCGGGCAACGGCTTCTTAATTGCCCAAACCTCTGGCCCCAGGCSCAACGCTCCCTGGAGCAGCTCTGGGCCTGCTAAAACCAGTGGGGATCTGGCCCTAACTGGAATTGTGTTCGCAGCAGCTGGCCAAACGTCCATTGCGGTAACGATCAAGGAACATCGGGTTACCGATGATTTGGATCGCCTTCTGGCGGTGCTTCCCCCTTCGTTTCAACCCCATCTGGCAACGGCAGCCCAGCGGGAGGGCCTRCTGGAGGTGGTTCTTGATTTGGGTAGAACAGCTGAGGCCCGCTAYCTAAATGGTTGCGTTGATTTGGGATCAAAGCCAATCAGTGGMGAGGATCTTCAATTTGTTATCGATCAACTGGGGGCTTTTGGTGGTGACAACCGGGCTGGCATTGCAGGCACCTTGCATCGAATCAGTGCCTTGCGTAACCGCTCTGGTGTGGTGATCGGCCTCACCTGCCGGGTGGGGCGTTCAGTTTCAGGAACCGTGGCAATGGTGCGGGATCTGCTTGATTCAGCCCAATCACTGCTGCTTTTGGGGCCGCCAGGGGTTGGTAAAACCACGGCCCTAAGGGAAATTGCCAGGGTGTTGGCCGATGAATTTGCTAAGCGGGTTGTTGTTATTGATACCAGTAATGAAATCGCCGGCGACGGCGATGTGCCCCATCCGGCCATCGGTCGCGCCAGGCGCATGCAGGTGGCAAAACCCCAGTGGCAGCACCGGGTAATGATTGAAGCGGTGGAAAATCACATGCCCCAGGTGATCGTGATCGATGAGATCGGCACCGCCGAGGAGGCCCTTGCTGCCCGCAGCATYGCGGAACGGGGGGTGCAGCTGGTGGCCACCGCCCATGGCAACGCCTTAGAAAATTTGTTGCGCAATCCAACCCTTTCCGACCTGGTAGGCGGCATTCAAGCTGTAACGCTTGGGGATGATGAAGCCCGCCGCAGGGGAAGCCGCAAGGCGGTTTTAGAGCGCTCTGCTGCCCCCACTTTTCCCCTCGCGGTGGAGATGCATAGCCGCAGCCGCTGGCTGGTGCACGCAGATGTGGCCGCCACCGTAGATCGCTTGCTCCGGGGTGATGCAGCCCAGCCTGAAATTCGCAGCGTGGATAGCAAGGGTTGCTTGAGGGTGGAGCAGCCSYTGCCGCGCCTGCTGTTGCGGCCGGCCAAGCCGGTTTTAAAGCCAGTGTTGAAACCATTGCAGCCAACARCTGCACCCCTGCGGGTTTATTGCTGCGGCATTGCCCCGMGGCTGGTGTTGCAGGCGGCCCGCAGTCGCCATTGGCCTGTGCAATTGGCCGATGAACTTCCCCTTGCTGACGCGGTATTAGCCGGCAGGCAGCAATTGGGTTTGAACCCGGAGGTGCGGCGAGAGGCCCGCGATGGCGGGGTGCCAATCCATGTGATCAAGGCCAATAGTTTGACCCAGGTGCAACGGGCCCTAGAGCGCTTGTTGCGCCACCACGGTGCAAAGTTGACAGCTGAATAGCTGGGCTGTTTGGGCTAAGGGTTTGACGCTGGGTGGCCTTTTATGGCTATATAAGAGCTCGTCAGGCAGTTATGGGCCTGATTCCGCTCCAATGGGTCGTCGCCAAGCGGTAAGGCAGCGGTTTTTGGTACCGCCATTCCTAGGTTCGAATCCTAGCGACCCAGTTTTTRGTTACCTTTGCTGACTTTTTTATTGGGGGGATCCCTGTGCTGATCACCGATTTCGACGGGGTGGTGATCGATGGCATGGCGGAATATTGGTGGGCCGCCAGGAGCTGCGCCCTGCGTTTGCTCCCCTCCCTCGAACCCCTGCCTGAGGCGATTCCAGCCTTATTTACAGCCCTGCGCCCGAGGGTTTTGGCTGGTTGGGAAATGCCKGTGCTGGCAGCTTTAGTGGCTGGAAAGGCCCTACCCCAAGCCGATTTTCAGCGCAATTACAGCTCGGCTCTGCAGGCAAGCCTTGCCTTGCTTGGCTGGAAGCAGGCACAACTAACCCAATTGCTCGACCAGGTGCGGCAAGAGGCGATTGCAAGCAACCGTGAAGGTTGGCTGGCTAGGCATCGGGTTTACCCCTGGATGCAGGAGCGCTTGTGGCGTTTTCAGGAGGATGGTGAGCCCTGGCAGGTGCTTACAACTAAAAGTGCTGAATTCACCCGCGAGTTGCTGCAAGCCCATGGCTTGGAGCCGGCTGCCGTTTATGGCCGCGAACAGGGGCCTAAGCCCTCAGTTTTAAGGCGCTTGCTGGCTGAACGGAGAACGGGGCAGAGCGTTTGGAGATTTTTAGAGGATCGCCGCCTCACCCTCGAGGAGGTGTTGGAAACCCCAGRATTGGAGCAAGTGAGTTGCCTGCTGGTGAGCTGGGGCTACCTGCTGCCTGAAGACAAAGACCACCTACCGGCACGGATTGGGCTGCTTAACCCTGAAACCCTGGCGAAACCCCTAGACGATTGGCCCTGATTTGTTACAATACATTTGAACTAACCAGTTCTGCCCCTGCCGATCGATACACCGGGCGGCTTGGGTGGCACTTCTCTCCTGGTGGTTGCACGATGCCCGGATATTCCGGAGCTATCTGTTTTCACTTGATTTAGCCACTTTTTCTTTGCTGCTGAGTAGCCCATGACCGCTGATTCGAAATCCCAAGCCAGCTCACCCACGGCTGGTTCCCTCCAAGCTGGTGCACCTTCCGCCGGGGAGCGAGAGAAAGCCCTAGGGCTTGTGTTGAACCAGATCGAGCGCAATTTCGGTAAAGGTTCGATCATGCGCTTGGGGGATGCTTCCCGCATGCGGGTTGAAACYATTTCCACTGGTGCCCTCACCCTTGATCTCGCCCTTGGTGGCGGCTATCCAAAGGGTCGGGTTGTGGAGGTTTACGGCCCGGAGAGTTCCGGTAAAACCACCCTCACCCTSCATGCCATTGCCGAGGTGCAGAAGCGGGGCGGCGTGGCTGCCTTTGTGGATGCTGAACACGCCCTCGATCCGATGTATGCGGCCTCCCTGGGGGTGGATATCGAAAATCTGTTGGTGTCCCAGCCAGACACTGGCGAAATGGCCCTTGAGATCGTTGATCAACTGGTGCGTTCCGCTGCCGTAGACATCGTGGTGGTGGATTCCGTGGCGGCCCTCACTCCAAGGGCTGAGATTGAGGGGGAAATGGGTGATCTGGCGGTAGGTAGTCAGGCCCGTTTGATGAGCCAAGCGATGCGAAAAATCACCGGCAACATCGGCAAATCCGGCTGCACCGTGATCTTCCTGAACCAGTTGCGCCAGAAGATCGGCATTGCCTATGGCAACCCTGAAACAACCACCGGTGGTAATGCGCTGAAGTTTTACGCCTCCGTGCGGCTTGATATCAGAAGGATTCAAACCCTCAAGCGGGGAACTGAGGAATATGGAATTCGCGCCAAGGTGAAAGTGGCAAAAAATAAGGTTGCACCRCCCTTCCGCATCGCTGAGTTCGACATCCTTTTTGGCCGCGGCATCAGCACCTTGGGTTGCCTACTCGACTTGGCGGAAGAAACCGGTGTGGTGATTCGCAAGGGTGCTTGGTATAGCTACGACGGAGACAACGTTGGCCAGGGTCGTGACAACACGATCACTTGGCTTGAGCAAAACCCTGAAGCCAAAGAAGTTATTGAAGTTAAAACCCGTCAGAAACTCACTGAGGGGGCGGATGTAACCGCTAATTCAATGAAACCTCTTGCTGTGGCTGCAGCAAAACGTAAGGAGGGATCTGAGCGGGGCGTTAGTGAAGATTCCAGCGGCTCTGCGGCCTTAGCCGAGGCGAGCTGARGCGGCTGCGGGGATTTGCGCTTGCTTTCCAGAGCGCCTTTTGCTTTGGATGCTGCGCAGRTGTTTGCTGAGGCGATCCAGTTCTTGGATTGCTTCAGCTCCCTCAAGTTTCACCAGCTCTACCCCGTGGCGCATCTCCATCCAGCTGATTCCGCAATCAGAAACCAGAAACCGCACAGCATGGCCATCAAGTAGGTCGGCAACGAAGGAGGCGCCATGGCTGCCGTCATCACCGCAGGAATAGCAGCTGGCGGCAACACCTTCTTTTTTAAGGGTGTCGGCCAGGGCCCTCAGGCTGAGAACCAGATCTTTTACTAAGTCTTGGTACTGGGCGGATAAACGTAGGAACACAGGTAACACCTGAAGTTGCCCCATCCTAATGATTTCTTTTGATTTTGGGAGTGTAAATACCTAGTGGGTTTGCAATGTGTGGGGARCGGCACCGGCTCARCCATCGGAGAGCTGCCACCAGCCAGCGGCTGGGCCAATAAAACGTACGGTGATCCAGAGCAATGCCATGGCACCGATGCCAACCCAGGCKCCTTTGCTGGTGAGGCTTACAAACTCACGGGCTTGGTTTTGAGTTAGCGGTAGCCAGGCCACAATGCGGGGGGAGTCGTCTTTAGGCGCAGCCTTTTTGGTTTGCCTAGGGGGTAATCCYTGGCTGGAGCGACGGCGGGCTTCACCCATKCTTTTTTATCGGCTTATTTGCAGTGTGGCAGTGCAACTGGCAACTAGAACGGCAATAGTCKTTCCAGTGGCTCGAAGGGCTCTAGCGCTTCCAATACCCTTTGGCCCCAACCCCTRCCCCGCAATCTTCCATCCAGCATCGCCAGCCGCCCGGCTTCCSTAACGCGGAGCGGTGCAAGMCCCCTTTGTAATTTTTCGATCGCTTCCGGCAGTAATAGCTCCCTGAACCAATCCCTCCCCTGCTGCCGTAGGTCGTTTACCCGAGCTGCCGTGAGGGGATCCTCCAAACTTGCAATCGGCAGCAATCCCACGATTAGTTGGCCTGGTGCAGGCAATTGCTGATGGTGGGCTAGCCACCAGCTCCAGCTACAGCAGATCACCCCATTGCTTTCCGGTGCTGTTTGCTCGTGGTCTACCCGCCTGCCAAATTCTGCCGCCAGAGCACTGGTAAGCCATTGCCGCAAGGGATTGTCGTCTACTAAAACCACCGAAAGCCCTGTTTGACCCAGCACCAGCCGCCTACATTGGCTCAAAAGTTGCTCTGGAAATAAGGGGCTGTTTGGCAGCGCCTGMAGCCTTGGGGCATAGAGRGGTATGGCCGTTTGCCGTTCTGGYGTGTGGAGTGGCACCAATACCGGTTCGCGTAGGCCAAGGTCTTGCAGTCTTTTGCCATSGGGCATCAAAGAACCCACSAAAATTGCCCCCCGCTGCAGCAACAAACCATTGAGGCTTTCCAGCGGTTTAAGCGGTTGGCGTTCCAAGCTCCATTGCAGCAGCTGCGGTTCGGTTATCGCCCAGCTGGTCCATTGCTGTGAATCGCTTTTGCACCAGTGTTGCCAGAGTTCAGGCAACCCCTCCACCCCTTGCAATAAAAGCCGTAAGGGTGCTTCCTGTTCAGCGGCAATCGCAACACTCGGGCTGCGGCCAATGGGGCGATTGAGCAATTGCCGGCTCAAACGTTCATGTAAAACCAACAAGGTTTGAGCTAGCTCCGGTTTAGCCCTGCCCAATTGATCCCAATCCTTTGGCGTTAAACGAATTGCTTGCCCTTGGCGCAGTAGTTCCTCCAATTCCTCTGCTTCAGCGCAGACCAATTGATATTCGCCAAGATTGCCGCTCCGCCAGATCTGCACTAATTCAGCTGGGCTAACCATCCATAACCCAGGTTCATGGGGTGGATTGATGCCCTGCCACAGGGGGCGACGCAACCCCACCTCGGCTAGCAACATCAGTTCCCGTTGCAGCAAGCGCCGCTGTAAAGCTTCACTTGCCACCAACAGCACCGGATGGTTTGCCATCAACACCGGTAGGAGCAAGCCCAGCAGCCAGGGGCGATCCACCGTGGCACTCACTGGAAATAGGCTGTGGTCCCCCCGCCTCAGGCTGCGTGCCACCAAACGGGTGAGGGTTAGGTGATGGGGCCAGCTGGATCCACCACCCTGCTTAAGCAGTTGCTTTAAGCGAAGGTGGGCCTGGGCTTCCAGCATTCACACAATTTGAGCARCGCAATCGTAGGAAGCTGCCCAAGCGCACCCCTTTTTATGGCCTCTTTTCCCTCAGCACCGTGCCAAAAATGACAGCAACCAAGCTCGATCCGGTGCAGCAGCTAAAAACTCTCCTTGCTGGCGCACCCATTGGTGTGGTGGGTTTGGGTTTGATGGGTGGCTCMCTKGCCCTTGATTTACGTGGGCTTGGCTTTGTGGTGAATGGCTGGGTGCATCGCCAAGCAACTGCTACCCGGGCCATGGAAAGGGGTTTGGTAGATGCGGTGGATATTTCCGCAGTTCATTTGCAAAACTGTGGCCTGGTGGTGTTAGCACTGCCTTTAGATCAATTGATTACCCCCAATGAAGCCCTGGTGCAGGCCATGCCCCCTGGGGCAGTAATTACCGATATGGGATCGGTTAAAGCACCTGTTGCGGCAGCCCTTGCCTCGCGCTTGCCGCGGTTYGTGCCAAGCCATCCCATGGCGGGCACGGCAGCGGCAGGGGTGGAAGCTGGAGTGGCGGGACTATTCCAGGGGCGCCCCTGGGTAATTAGCCCCTCAGGGCAAGAGGATTCCACRGCCGTGGAGTTGGTGGAAGCCCTGGCCTTAGCCCTTGGGGCRAAGCCTGTGTATTGCGATGCCAAAGCGCATGATCAAGCAGTTGCCTTGATTTCCCACCTGCCGGTGCTAGCTGGGGCAGCTCTGCTGCAATCAGCTGCCACTGGAGGCCACCTGGCTCGGCAATTGGCCTCCAGTGGTTTTGCAGACACCACAAGGGTGGGTGGAGGCAACCCCCAGTTGGGTCGTTTAATTGCCCAATCAAATCGGGTTGCTCTTATGGCCGCGCTCGATTYATAYAACCAAGAACTCAAGTTGATAGGCCAATTAATCGAAGCTGAGCAGTGGGATCAATTGGAACAACATCTGAGCYGTGGCCAGGCCCTGCGGCCAGAATTTCTCTGAATTCAAMCAATCAGCACAGCTAATCCCCAGAAGCCAATAGTTGTTTCACTGCCATTTCCGCAGACAAACTCACCCCAGCGGTTCCCTCCCCCGGATAGATGCCATCACCGCATAGCCAAAGACGCTTTAAGGGTGTGCGGCTAGCGAGGCCAAATGGACCAAAATGCCTAGGCCGTTGACCTAAGCCCCCAACAAATCCATAGGGTCGCCCCGTCCAGCGGGCAAAACCCCTGGGGGTTGATAGTTCGCGTTGAATCCAATCATTGGGGCCAATCCCAAGCAACTGGCCTAGGGCTGCTTCTATGCCCAGTTGTGCTTCTTGTTTTTTGCTGGCATAGGAGCTGGGATCAAGGTCAAACCATTGTTTGGCGGGAGTAAACACACTGGCGATAACCGTGGCTTTGCCCCTCGGGGCGCGGCCATCACCATCACTGCTGATCGAAACAAAAACTGAACCCGGCTGTTGCCAATCGAGCTGAAAGTGGCCGGGGCAATCCTGCGGTAAGCATTGCCGCTCTACTGCGCCATAAAGCACCAAAGCACCTGATGGATCAGCAAAGCTTGCGAGCCGCTTGGCATAGAACTCAGGCAGCTGCTCCCCCAACAKCCCTGGTAGGCACTGGGGTGGAAGGCTGCAMACCACATGGGCGCTCGTTAGCTCAAATTTTTGCTTAGCGATGCTTTGACCGCTGATTTGCCAGGTGCCATCAATGAAACGYAACTTYTCAACGCGATGGCCGAGGCGCAACTCACCCGATTGGTTTGTGAGTGCTTGCTCTAAACCAGCGCTTAGGGCTTGCATTGAACCTTCAAGATGCCAGAGCCCCAGGGGCTCCTGGGCCATGTTGAGCACAGTTGCGCCATAAAGGGCAGCGGTGTTCTCAGCAGACTCTTGCGAATAAAGGCGCAGCTGYAGATCTAAAAAGCGCCAGAGCCTGCGATTGGCGTTGTTGTTGGGGCAACCGCAAAGCCTGAGCAAATCAGCCACGCTGTTGCCGATAAAAAGCCCACTTGCCAGGCTGCCGGGGCCAACGGCCTTCAGCAGTTGCAGCAGATCCCAGCCGTTGCGTGGCGGSAGGATTGGTTGGCGGGAAGCAAAAGCCCAGTTGCAATGATGCAGCCCAGCGCAAAGCTGCCAAAAGGCTTCACTGCCAGGGAATTGTTGTTTGCGTTCCAGTTGCCAGCGCTTGGGATCACGCCAGAGCATCACTGGCCGCTGGCCATCGTTTAGATCCACAACGCAGCCGGGATCAAGGGGGGCTGCATTGGGAAGTTTTACGCCGAGCTCACYAAAAAGCCTTTGGTGGCTACCCCCCAGTTCAAGGCCAGCAACTTGGGTGGCACCAACGTCGAAGGTGAATGGTCCGCGCCTAAAAGTGCCGGCGCAACCACCAGTTTGGTTATGGGCTTCAAGTAGCAGCACCCGTGAGCCAGCTTTTGCTGCTAGGGCAGCAGCGGTGAGGCCAGCAATGCCGGCCCCAACTACCACCACATCCCAGGGGGATTGATTCAACCCAAGTATTCCTGACGCAATTTGGTGATCCGCTGCACCAGTTCTTCCCGCTTGGTGCTGGTGCGCAGGTTGCCCCAGCTCCAGTTACCCACCACCACTAAACCGAGAAGCTCCAGCAGCCCTGGCACCACAGGTAAAAGATTGATGGTGTCGAGCACSCCTTTGATCAACACCTGGGCCACGATCACGGCCACCAAGATGCCAACGGATTTACCGATGCGACCCATCTGGGCCCAATTAACGCCATCAAGAGCGTTATTTACCTTGCCGAGCACGTCGCTATAGCGCTCTTTGAAATCAGCGGCGGCACCGCCTAAATCCCCAAGGGGATTGGAGTTTTCAGCTGTGCTGCTGTCCACTGGCTGAGCGTCGATGTTCACTTCGCTGGGCTCCGTCATGGACTTTTTGGAATGGATGCTGGGGTCAAGTTATCGAGAACTTCGTGGTTTAACCAGGTGTGCTTCTACTCCATGGGCATTGGCTGATTGTTTGGGACAATTGGATTAGCTAGGTGCCGTTGGCACCAATACCTGCAGCGATGCTTCCGCTCAACACTAGTGAAATCAGTTTGTGCCCAGATGAGATCGCACGCTTTTCCAGGCATTTGATCCTGCCTGAGGTGGGCATGGAGGGWCAGAAGCGCCTGAAGGCTGCTTCTGTGTTGTGTGTGGGTACGGGGGGATTGGGCTCACCGCTACTGCTTTATTTGGCTGCCGCAGGGGTGGGGCGTTTAGGGATTGTTGATTTTGATGTGGTGGATCACAGCAACCTGCAAAGGCAGGTGATCCATGGAACCAGTTGGGTTGGAAAACCAAAAATTGAATCGGCAAAACATCGAATTCATGAAATCAATCCCCACTGCCAAGTTGACCTATATGAAACCGCATTAACGAGTGAAAATGCCCTGGAGATAATGAAGCCATACGACATTATYTGCGACGGCACTGATAACTTYCCMACCCGTTATCTCGTTAATGATGCCTGTGTGCTTTTAGGTAAGCCAAATGTTTATGGCTCCATCTTCCGTTTCGAAGGCCAGGCAACGGTATTTAACCTGGAGCCAGGTTGCCCCAACTATCGAGATCTTTTCCCCGAGCCACCACCTCCAGGCATGGTGCCCTCCTGCGCTGAAGGGGGAGTRGTTGGGGTTTTACCTGGAATTATCGGTGTAATCCAAGCCACKGAAACTGTTAAAATTATCACCGGGATTGGTACCACATTAAGCGGCAGATTATTGCTATTTGATGCCCTTGCGATGAAGTTTAGAGAACTTAAGTTGCGTCCCGCTAAGGAGCGACCAGTGATTGAAAAATTGATTGATTATCAGATGTTTTGCGGCGTTGGAGGCAGTGCCCCTGGCCAGGAGGAATCCGGCTCTGTGGCAAGCATAAGTGTTGCAGATCTTAAGGCACTATTAGATAGTGGCGCTGAAGACATATTGCTATTGGATGTGCGCAATCCGCCGGAAGCTCAGATTGCAGTAATCGCTGGTGCTGTTTTAGTGCCTTTGGATTCCATTGAAGATGGCACTGCCATTGGGCGTGTGCAAGAAATCAGCAGGGGTAAGCGCTTATATGTGCATTGCAAGTTGGGAGGTCGCAGCGCTAAGGCCTTGATCGCTTTAGCTCGCCATGGCATTGAGGGCACCAATATCRGCGGTGGCATTGATGCCTGGAGCCAGGAGATAGATCCCTCAGTGCAGCGTTATTGATTACTGAATTGATTACCGAGCTGGATTCTCGCTATTAGTGGGTTGCCGAATGCTCTAAACCAATGGCTGCCYTGGCGCTGCCCCTGCGCCTCTGGCCCTATTTCGGTAAGCAACGCCCCAAGGTTTTGCTGGCCATTTTGGCTGTGTTGCCCGATCCCCTTTTGATGGTGGGGATCCCAGTGTTGTTACAACTGGTGATCGATAGGGCAATCACCCCTGGGGAACCAGCCAGGGCCATACCACTGTTGGTGTTGCCCTGTTTG
Organism: Synechococcus lacustris str. Tous; assembly: GCF_003011125.1. Taxonomy (GTDB): domain Bacteria; phylum Cyanobacteriota; class Cyanobacteriia; order PCC-6307; family Cyanobiaceae; genus Synechococcus_D; species Synechococcus_D lacustris. The sequence goes on from NZ_PXVC01000001.1 coordinate 85,381, forward strand.
TGGTTGTTGTTAGCGGTTGGCTGCAATGGTTTGCAGGTGAGACTATTTGCTGCCCTTGGCGGTGAACTGGGCAATGATTTTAGGGAGCATTTATTTCAACAACTGCTGGAGTTAAAGGCCCCTGGAGAAAGAGGTTTGGAAGGGGAGGAACAGGCCCTGTTGGCCCAACAGATCCCCACYATCGAAAACGTAGTGGTGGTGCAATTCCCCTTATATATCTGGACCCTGGCGCAACTTGTGCTCAGTGTGTTGTTGCTATTCCATATCAGTTGGCGGCTTGCCCTTGTGGCGGTGGTGCTCACTCCCCTACTGCTATTAAGCCAAGTGGCATTTACCCCTGCCCTGGCCCGCAGTGAGGAGGGAAGGGTTGCAAAAGCTGCCCTGTTGTTGGAATTTGCCATGGAACGGCTGCGCAGCCGTGAATTGGTTGATTTATTTGGCCTAGGCCAGGCCACCCGGATGGAATTTGGCAAACGCAACCACGCCCTGAAGCGCAAGGGTTTGCAGGTGGGCACTGTTTCGGGATTGCAAAATGCTGCCCTCACTGCCTCTGCTTTGCTCACTTTGGTGAGTGTGTTTGCTTTGGGCACATGGTTGGTGCTGAATAAACAACTAAGTGTTGGCCAATTGGTGGCTGCCCTTGGGATTGCAACGGCCCTCGTTAGTGGCATGTGGCARTTGGGTCCCCTTTTGCTGCCCCTGCAAGCGGCCAGCACCGCTTTGGATTTACTCGAGCGCAAAATACCTAATAGGCATGGGCTGATAGAAAAAGAGCAAGCGCTGTTAGCTCCTCCGCCTTTACGAATCGGCCTTGAGTTAAATCAAATCCAATATCGCTATGCCGAKGGTGGCGGCCTTRTGGATCTTTGTTTACAGATTCCAGCTGGCAGCTCCCTTGCCCTGGTGGGCCCAAGCGGTGGCGGAAAGAGCACGGTGCTGAAAATGCTGCTGCGGCAATTGCATCCCCAGGGMGGTGATCTACTGGTGGATGGTTTGCCGCTAGCTAGTTTCAACCGGGAGCAATGGTTGAAACAGGTGGCCCTAGTGCCGCAAGAACCGGTKCTTTTTAATCTTACGATCGCAGAAAATATTCAACTGGGCCGMCTTGATGCCAGCAGCGCTGAGGTAACTGCAGCTGCCTATGCGGCTGAATTGGGTAGTTTTATCGAAGCACTACCCCAAGGTTTAAATACGCCTGTGGGTAGCGATGGTGGCAGATTGTCGGGTGGGCAACGCCAACGAATTGCCATTGCCAGGGCAATACTGAGGGATCCGCATTTATTGCTCTTAGATGAGGCCACTAGTGCTTTAGATCCAGCAACGGAACAAGCGATTAATGCAACCCTTGCCCGCTTGGGGGAAGGGCGCACGGTGGTGTCTGTTTTGCATCGTTTGCGCGCCGCTGCAACCATGGACCAAGTGGCTGTAATTGCAGCCGGCAGGGTRGTGGAACAGGGTTCACACCATGGCYTGCTGGCAGCGGGTGGGCTTTATGCCTCTTTTTGGCATCGCCAGATGGGCGGTTTTGACCTGCGGGCCGGCCAACGGGTGCGCATTACTGCGGCAAGGTTGGCTTCTATTCCCTTATTTGAAGGGGTGGAGCCTTCTTTATTGGAGTGGCTTGCCTCCGAATTTGTGAGCGATCGGGTGCGTCCTGGGGAAGAGGTTTTTCGAGAGGGGGATGCCCCCGATAGTTTTTATGTGGTGGTGGCAGGCACCCTAGAGATGTTGCAGGCTGATCTTTGGGGTGGAATTCCTGTGAAGCAGGGGGTGCTTGAGGAGGGGGATTTCTTTGGTGATGCAGGCTTGTTGGAAGATCAACCGCGCAGCGTAACTGTGAGGGCCAGGGGRGATGGATTGCTGTTGCGCTTGGATCGGGATAGGTTTTTGGATTTACTTGAAAAAGATCCGGATTACAGGCGCTTCTTTCTTCATTCAGCCCGTGCTAATGTGTAATTGATGTAATTAAATTAAATTAAATTAAATTAAWTTAAAYWAAATGGYCATYAAYCTTTTGCGTTTGCTTCCTGCGATTTGCTTGGGGTTGTATTCTTCAGCGGYGCTAGCSCAGCAGGATGTGCGCAGTATTAAAGATGTTAATTATATGAAAGYTGTAAATTCTTCCAATGCTAAAGAAGTKGATCGTAGGCGGCTTGATTTGTATATTCCATCAAAATCTAAATGTTTTCCTGCTTTGATGTCTGTGCATGGAGGTGGCTTGAGGAAAGGGGACAAAAGTGAAGACGTGAAAAAAGGTAAATTGTTTGCGGCTTCTGGAATTGCTGCCGCTRTAATTAACTACCGACTTTCGCCGCAGGTTTCTCATCCAGCCCATGTGGAAGACGTGGCAGCTGCATTCGCTTGGACAAAAAAGAATATAGCTAGCTATGGTGGAGATCCAAGCTTAGTTTATATTGTTGGCCACTCGGCCGGCGCCTATCTTATTACTCTTCTAGCACTTAACGGCGATTATTTGGCTAAGCATGATCTTAAGTTGAATGCAATAAGTGGGGCTATTCCCGTGAGTGCTTTTCATGATGTTGATTTAGTTGCTCCCAATAGRCCTAAAGATGTTTGGGGCGAGGATCCGAAATTTTGGGAAAGCGCTTCTACCACTCCTCAGTTTTGGGGCAGAACCTCCTCCCCTAAGATGCCTTGGTTGGCAATCATTGCCGATGGCGATGAAGAATGGAGGCGAGATCAGAATTATCGATTTGTAGCAAATCTCAAGGATGTTGGTTTTACCAATGTGAGTTTAATGGATATCAAGAATCGTGATCACAATTCCATATGGGATAAAATCTCTGATGGCGACGAAGTTTCAAGCCATATAATTAACTTTGTTTCTAAGCATGCATYAAGTGTGGGTRRYGGAGGYTGTAAATTAAAAAAATAATATCTARTTATTGATTRCTTRGWTGTTAGTAATCRACGCCWCGCTTGAGGTCTATTCCTCTTTCGGCATAATGTTTATGGCATACCATTTCAGARTGAACGCTAGCCAGATCAAAATAGGCGGGAGGGTGTTTGCAGCGGCCRGTAATTATTACTTCAGTGTCGCGCGGTTTGCGCAGCAGGGTTTGCATTATCGGCTCCACKGGCAGTAATTCYAGGTCTACGGTTGGATTCAGTTCATCGAGAATTACGGTTTTATAAAGGCCGCTAGCGATAGCTGCTCTKGCRATTTCCCAAGCTCTCTCTGCTTCTACGTAGTCGATTGGTTGCTGTTGGCCGCGCCAAACAATTGCATCTCTACCGGAGCGTAAGTGGTCAACTAAATGGGGATAGCTTTCCCGAAGTGCTGCGATTGCGCTGTCTTCGGTGTAGCCACTGCCCCCCTTAAGCCATTGCAAAATTAATACCCTGTGGCTCTTGTCTTGGCTGATGCCTTTGCCGATTGCCTGCAATGCTTTGCCGAGGGCACTGGTGGATTTCCCTTTGCCTTCCCCGGTGTAAATCTCAATCCCTTCAACACCAAGATCAGCGGCGGATGGATGTTGATGGGCGCGCATTTCCGAATGCAGATCCGCCAGGTTTACCAGTGCCCGCGGTGCACCCCTGCCGGTGGCGATCACTTCAAGGCCCGCTGGTTTTGCCGCAAGGGTGCGCACAACTTCCTGTTCATCGAGCAGGCCAAGATCAAGCACAGGATTTAATTCATCGAGCACCACCACTGAATAAAGAGCGCTGGCAAGGGCGCCACGGGCAATRTCCCAACCCCGCTGGGCTTCTTGGCGATCAAAACGGGTTACTTCATCKGCATTGAAATAATCGGCCCTGCCGGTGCGCACTTGATCAATCAAATGGGGGAAGCCCTGCTGCAGCGCTTCGATTGCGGCATCTTCCGCATAGGCCCTACCCGGCCCTTTAAGGAAACGAATCAATAAAACCCGGGTGCGTTTCTTTTCGCATATSCCAAGACCAATGGTGCGCAACACCACCCCRAGGGCAGCTTGGCTTTTRCCCTTGCCATCGCCGTCGTAAACATGTAAYTGACCATGGTTGCGTTCATCGCTACCCGCTGCGGTGCGGATGCCGATGCCACCACCACTAGAGCTMGTCATTGCCCGATTGTAACGAGGCTGGATAGCTTGGGGTTAGCACTGTGGTAATTCCAATTTCAGCCCATCCATTAGTGGAAAGCCTTGCGGCCCCAAGGCAAGCGCAACTGCTCGCCTTGCGCACTTGGTTGGGCCAGCAACCAGCTGTATTAGTTGCCTATTCAGGCGGGGTAGATAGCACCTTGGTGGCGGCCCTTGCGGCTGAACAGTTGGGAGAAAAGGCCGAGGCTGTTACTGGTGTGTCGCCCGCTTTAGCGCCAAATCTGTTGGAGGAAGCCCGCTGGCAGGCGAGCTGGCTTGGATTGCGCCACCGCGAAATTGAAAGCCAAGAATTGCAGGAGCCCGGTTACARCAGCAAYCCTGAAAACCGTTGCTACTACTGCAAAAGAGAGYTGCATAGCCTTTTGGCTCAGCTGGCTGGGGGCGCCCTAGTGCTGGATGGGGTTAACCAAGACGACCAAGGCGACTATCGACCTGGCCTGCAGGCGGCAGCAGAACAGGGGGTGGYGTCGCCCCTATTGCAATTTGGKATTGATAAGCAAGGGGTTMGSCAGATMTCCCGYGCCCTKGGCTTCCCCTGGTGGGATAAACCAGCCCAGCCATGCCTTGCTTCCCGTTTCCCCTATGGAGAACCGGTGAGTGCAAGCAGGTTGCAACGGGTTGCAAAAGGGGAGGATTTATTGCGTCAATTTGGCTTTAGTCAGTTGAGGCTGCGCTGCCAAGGGGATACAGCGCGGCTGGAACTGCAAACCGATCAATTTGAATTGCTTTTAAAACACAAACAGCGCCAAGAACTGSTGGAACAGTTCCTGGCGCTGGGTTTTACAGCCGTGAGTGTGGATCTAGAGGGATTGGTGAGTGGCAAACTCAACCGCTCCCTGATCAAATAAGCACTGGTTCCCGCTGGCTATCAGCGATGGCAGATGGGGTTCGCCGCCGGAAACTTCTGAGGCTTTGGCGGGTTGAGCCCAGTTCTTCACTYAGCACCGCACATGCCTTCTCAGGCATTGTGTGRTCGCCGCAGGTGAACACATCAACTGCTGCATAGCCTGATTCAGGCCAGGTGTGAATGGAGATATGGGATTCAGCCAGTAGGGCYAATCCAGTAACTCCTTGGGGTTCGAACCGGTGGGTGATCAAATTCAGGAGGGTGGCGCCAGCCCGCTTCGCTGCTGAGGTGATGGCGCTCCTGAGAAAAGCTTCGTCGTCGAGCCGGCTGGAATCGCAGTTATACAGCTCGAGAATGCAGTGTTTGCCCACCATGTCCGTTGGGACATTTTCAACTGGGGGAGCAAGGGGGGTGGAACGTCCTGGATCTGGGTGCAAACAGGAAGGGGCTTTAGCCATTGAATCCGGCAAAACAGCTCCTAATCTTAGCGCTACCCAGTGGCCTTTCAGCTTTTGAAAATGAAAATAATTCGGCAAACAAGAATTSAGCAAGGAAGAATTCAGCAAACAGGTGGATTAACCGTGGGGGAGCTGCTGCTGGTGCTGTTGGTGGTTGCAGTAGCGGTTGGGGGTACCTCGCTATTTCTGTTGAAGTTTTCTGGTTCCAGCAAAGCCCCTACCCCTCCGCCAGCAGTGAACCGCCCTGCACAGTGATCAGTTGGGCCCTATGGCGCCACTCCTCCACACAGCTATGCAGGTGGGTGGCGCTCACAAGGCATTGATGGCCCTCGCCAATCGCTTCCAATAGCAACTGTTGGCGGCTGGGATCCAATTCGGCTAAAACGTCGTCTAGCAGRAGGATTGGCGCGCAACCACTGCATTGCTTTACAAGTTCCAATTCCGCCAATTTCAAGGCCAAAACCAAGCAGCGCTGTTGGCCGGCAGAACCCAAACGTTTGGCCGGTTCTCCGTCTAGCAGTAGGGCCACGTCATCCCTTTGGGGGCCCACACTGCAARCACCCAAACGCAATTCCTGCTCCCTTTGGTTTTGCAGTTGGCAAAGTAGGGATGCTTGCCAGATGCTTTCTTGTTCTGGTTCCTCCAGCTGGGTGCCGGCTAARTAYTTCAATTGCAGCMGCTCCCTGCCGCCACTAAGTTTTTCCTGCCATGGGGCGGCCAGTGGTTCCAGGCGCCGCAGCATTCGATGGCGGCGGCGGTGGAGCCGCACCCCCACTGCGGCGAGTTGCTGGTCAAAGGCATCAAGCAATTCGGCTTGGGCATTTAAGCTGCGCCGCAACAACTGACTACGCTGTCGCAGCAAGCGGCCATGGCGGCTGAGCAACTCGCCATAAACCGGTTCCAACTGCATCACCACACGATCCAGCCAACTGCGCCGCAGGGCTGGTTCTCCCCGCACTAGATCGAGATCTAGGGCACTAAAGCCCACACAGCGCAATGGGCCGAGTAGRTCAATTTGGCGTTCAAGTGCTTTGCCGTTGCGTTGGGCCCGGCGGCCCCCTTGGCTGCGTAATTCCAACACCAATTCATCTTTGCCATCAGGGCCAGCGAGGCCCCTGATCACGCTTGATTTGGCTCCCCTTTGTATTAAATCGCGATCACTGCTGCAGCGATGGGAGCGCAARCTAGCGAGKATTTCCACTGCCTCAAGCAGGTTGGATTTGCCTTCACCGTTTTGGCCTAGCACCAATAGCCGCGGTGAATCGAGCGCCAATTTCAGGCTGCTGTAGTTGCGAAAACTACTGAGCTCCAGGCGGTGGAGAAGGATGGGGCCTAGGCGGTATTGCAGCTAAGCTAAGCAATGAAGGGCATGTAGCTCAGTTGGATAGAGCGTCAGATTCCGGTTCTGAATGTCGGGGGTTCGAGTCCCTCCATGCTCGTTTTTTCCCTTTCACCCTCTTGTTTCAGGTCTAATCCCATGGCGCGAATGCCGTTGGGATCTGAAATGAAGCCATAGGTTTCAAGTACAGGTATCAATTCCTCACCGGCGGCAAGGGAAATACTGCAACCGGGCCATTGTTTACGCATGCGATTTAGGGCCGCATAAACCAATACCTCAAGCAACTTTTGCTTTTCTGGTTGATCCGGCAACACCACCAAATCCCAGAGGTTTGCATTAAGGGCCTCATCACTGGTAACSCGTAAAAACCCCACCAATTGGTTTGCTTTATGCAGCCTCAAAGACCAAGCACTGCGCTCAAGGGCAAGGGCCACGCGACTATCGCTGCGGTTTGGGGCGCCACAAYTTTGCAAAAGCCTATTTACCTCATCTGCGGCGGTGGGCAGTGGTTCCCATTGGAGCTGGTAACCCTCGGGTAATTGAGGTGCAGCGTTAGAGCTGCGGAAATAGGGCATCATTTATTTAGGGCTCAGCCGGTGTTGCGYAAACCGGCGGCAATGCCATTGATTGTTAGTAGGGCACCCCGCAAAAGTTCACTGCGGCTGTAGGTGCGGTTATCGGTTGCTTCCGATTCATTCATGGGTGGTTGACGGTGCTGATTGCGCAACCGCCGCAGTAGGGCTACCTGCAGGAAACCTAGGGGCACAATTGTGCGGTTGCGCAGCTCTACGGATTGCTGCAAACCGGGATCACCATCTAGCAAGCGGCGATGGCCAGAAATCTCTAAAACAAACTCTTTAGTGAGCTGATATTCATTGGAGATTTGCTCAAAAATTGATTCAAATGCCTCGCGGCTTTCGGGACTGCCAAGGGCTTGTACATAGTGATGGGCAAGATCTAAATCAACCTTGGCTAAGGTCATCTCCACCTTGGAGATCAACATGCGGAAAAAGGGCCAGCGCTGATATAAAACCCGCAGCATTTCCATTTGAGCTGGATCGTTATCTAACTCATCGCGAATGGCAGCGCCAACTCCAAACCAACTCGGCAGGAGGAAGCGGCTTTGGGTCCAACCAAATACCCATGGAATCGCCCGAAGGGCGGAAAGGTCGCGGCCGCCGCGCTTGCGGCGCGCTGGCCTTGAACTGATCTGTAATTTACTTATTTCTTCAATTGGAGTTACCTGTTCAAAGAAATCAACCAGATCTGGATTTTCATGCACTAGCGCTCGGTAATGGCGGCGGGAACATATGGCTAGCCGCTCCATTARCTGATTCCAGCTTTCAGTTTCATCTAAATCAGTTCCCAATAAACTATTTTGTAAGACTGCCGTGGTAACGGTTTCAAGGTTATAGAGAGCCAGTTCCGGTAATGCGTATTTAGAGGCTAGAACTTCGCCCTGTTCAGTAATTTTTATTCGGCCACTTAAGGTGCCGCTGGGTTGGGCTAAAATTGCCTGATAGGCAGGGCCGCCGCCCCGGCTAACGGAGCCGCCGCGGCCATGGAAAATCCTGAGGCCMACCTGATGGCTACTGCACAAACTTTGTAAAGACATTTGAGCGCGATGAATTTCCCAATTACTTGAAAGAAAGCCRGAATCTTTATTRCTATCGGAATAGCCCAGCATCACTTCTTGCAGSGGTATTTCCTCGTGTTGCAATAAACGTTGGTAGAAGGGAGTTTTAAATAGGGCTGCCATTACCTCTGATGCGCAGCGCAGATCTTCCACCGTTTCAAATAGGGGAACCACCTGTAGGCGCGTGCTGCCCTCCACCGGATCAACCAAGCCGGCTTCTTTGGCCAGCACCAACACCTCCARCAGATCCGACTGGCTATGGCACATGGAAATCACATAGGTGCGGCAGATGCGATTGCCAAATTCCTGTTGCAATCGCTCCAACATTCGAAACACCGCGAATGTTTCTGCGGTGGCGGCACTCCAATGGGGACCGGTGGGAATCAGGGGCCTGCGGGTTTGGAGCTCCTGCAGCAACCACTGCACCCTTTGGGCCTCATCCATGGCGTCGTAGGTGATGGGCAGTTGTAAATAACAACTCAACTCTGTTAGAGCTTCACTGTGGCGACTGCTCTCTTGACGAATATCAAGGGATGCCAATGTGAAACCAAATATTTGTACTTGGCTTAATAAACGTTGTAATGGTTCGCAGCTAAGTTGAGTGCCCTGCAGGCTGGTGCGGATTAATTCCAGATCACTGCGGAAATCTAAATAGGAGCGGTAATGCAGTTCTGGTGTAACACCTAGGTTGCCAATGCCAGGTGCTGGTTCATTGTTTTCGCTGGGTGCCTCCCAACCAGCCTCTGCCAAWAGGCCATTGCGGTGTTGAGTGAGTTTTAGCCGCTCGAGGATGTAGCAGAGTTTTAGCCTGTAGGGTTCAAGGCGATAGCGGGCTGCAAGTCTTTCATAGATATCTGGAAAACGCAGGCGATCCATTTCTAAAGATTCAAGTAAGGCGCCGCTTACTTGGCTCCATTGCATTGAAATACTGAGTTGATCTTTAAGTTGTGCTACTGCTGATATGTAGCGCTCTAACATCAACCTGCGTTGGAAGCAGGCGGTGCGCCAAGTTATATCTGGTGTAACCGATGGGTTTCCATCTCGATCGGAACCTACCCAGGAACCAAAGGTGCAAAATCCATCCTCTGGTGGAGTTACATTTGGGTAGCTAAGGGCTAGGGCTTTGCGAATCCTTTCATTCAATAATGGCATCGCTTGGAATAATACCTGCTGGAAATAATGCAGGGCATAATCAACTTCATCTAATACTGATGGTTTRAATTGATGCAATTCATCAGTGCGCCACCAAAGCCTTATCTCTTCCTCTAATTGTTGGCGCAGTACCTGGCGATCTTCAATCGGGCCAAAGCCGCGGTCGCAACCCTCTAATTTTTGGATCAGATTTGCAACTCGCCGTTGTTTATGGCGCACTGTGTGGCGMACGATTTCRGTGGGATGGGCGGTGAATACCAAGCGCACATCAAGGTCGCGCAGCAGGGGTTCCAGTAGTCCGGGCGGTACGTTTAAGCTGCGYAAACGTCGAAATAAACGCTGAAAGGTAGCGGGTTCATCGTGGCTTGCTAGATGGGGCGTGAAGGGATTTTCAAGGGGGTCGTTATCCTCTTCRCCATGGGCCATTGTTGCTAAATATCTATCTTCTTCAATGTGTTGTTCGAGGATATTTACCAATTGGAAATATAGAGAGAATGCCCTAGCTGCAGCGATGGCTTCAGCTAGATCCATCTCCACGATTAAACGGATAATTTCTTTTGATGTTTCCTCTTCATCACAAAGTTGCTTAAGTTTTAGTAGGCGTTCCGCTTGATCAGGGGGGCATTCACTGCGCAAAACCGTGCGCCAGAGGTCTTCCACCAGTTCAAGCCGTTCGGCTAGCTGCCTCAGGGTGCGGCGGCCCATCAAAATATCTGAACTGGGCAGCGTCTGCCGCATGGGCGGAGCCTTGAGGGGGGAGRRRTCSTYGATCATCCCAAATAACCGTCGTTATTGGCAGCTTTAAGCGATACCCCTTGCTCTTTTTCTTTCTTTTGCTCTTTTTCTTCCTTTKCCATTGCCTGGGCATCGGCGCCAACTATTGCACTGATGCTTTCACCAGCCTGGAATTTCTCTAGCCAAACCATGGCGGTGTTGCCGTTTAGTAGAAGGCCATCAAGGGGACTTAGCAGCGGCAGAAAGGGGGCAGCTGCGGGCCAACTGCGCAACTGCGCCAATTGATTTAGAAGCCACTCACGGGCATTGATTTCTGCCCCGTCACGCCAATGCATCAGGGTTGCATTAAGGCTGCTGCTGGCTGCTGCCCGGTCGTTTGAATCAGCTAATAGCTGCAATTCTTCAGGGCTTAATTTGCTTGCAAAGAGGGGATCATGTTGGCTTGGCATTTCAAGCAATTGCAGCAAACGCAGTTCCGCAAACGCAGTTATTGCAAGCAGCTCATTGGGATTGGTAATTAGATCACAAATACGCAATTCCACCCTATTTAATAGTTTTGGTCGATCTGGGCCATTCGGCCGCACCGACGACCACAGATGGCGCACATTACGCATATTGCCATTGCYTAATTGCGTTTCCATCCAGGCCATGTAATGGCCATGGCTTGTGAATAGGGGCACMAGTGTTGGCGTGATTGGAAACTGGAGCCACCGCTGGGAATGGGCCCCGGTGGGCTTGCCATCAAGGAAKGGGGAGCTTGCACTTAGGGCCAGCAGCAAAGCGGCTTCACAGCGCAGCAAGCGGCAGGCCGCAAATATTTGTTCTGGATTATCAAGCCCCAGGTTGATATGCACGCTGGCGGTTACAACTCGGGTGCCATAGGTGGCTTCGATGTAGCTGTGGTATGGGTTTTGGCTATCGGAACGCTCAAAACGGCCGCTATCACCCAGGCTCATGGTGCTGCCAGGTAGAAGCGTTAAACCCCTGGGTTCAAGCCAACGGCGCAGGCGACGGCGTGGTTCCAGCAGTTGCTCCAGTTGTTTGCTGTAGCTGGCCTCTGGGGCGGTTATGTATTCAAGGTTGCGGCAATCCGGTTCGGTTACAAAACCAGCTAGGGCGGCGGCTGCTTCAGTTGAACARCCCACCACCGTGCCATCGGCCCTACCGGTGTAGAGCTCCACCTCAAAGCCTTTTAACAAGCTATTGCTCATGACAAGCAAGCCAAAGCTTTCAGTAATCCCCTTGCCTTGTTGAGGGTTTCTTCGTATTCAGCGCTGGGGTTGGAATCCGCCACRATGCCGGCGCCGGCCTGCACCTGCACGCGCCACCCAGTTTCGCCGTCTTTACAAACAACCATGGTGCGAATTGTTATGGCGGTGTTGAGGGCACCACTTAGGTCCATGGCGCCATAAACACCTGAATAGGGGCCCCGGGCACTGGGTTCCAGCTCATTGATCAACTGCATGGCGCGAATTTTTGGGGCGCCACTCACCGTTCCAGCGGGAAAGCTGGCTTGCAGCAGGTCCCAAACGTCGCAATCGCTGCGCAACAACCCCTCCACCTGGGAAACGATRTGCATCACATGGGAATAGCGCTCGATCACCATCAGCTCCTGCACTGCAACACTGCCCGGTTCGCATACYCGCCCCAGGTCGTTACGGCCTAGGTCTACCAGCATTACGTGCTCAGCCCGTTCTTTGGGATCGGCAAGTAAYTCTTTTTCGAGCTCTAGATCGTGAATGGYGGTTTCRCCGCGGGGGCGGGTGCCGGCAATCGGCCGCACGCTKGCCTTCACGCTGCCATCGCTTTGGGGATCTGCTTTAACCATCACCTCTGGGCTGGAGCCGATCAAAAACCAGCYGTTGAAGGMGAAAAAGCCCATAAATGGKGAGGGRTTAACCATMCGCAAACTGCGGTAGAGATCAAAGGGATCCCGTTGCACTTTTGCTTCAAGCCGCTGGCTTAACACCAGCTGGAACACATCACCGGCAGCAATGTGTTCCTCCGCCTTGCTAACGGCGGCTTCAAAAGCTGCCTGGCTGGTGTTGCTGGTTACCTGAAGCTGATCTGCCGACTGCTCTTGCCATTGCAATGGTGAGATCCCAGCTGGCAAGGGTTGATGTAAGCGTTCCTCAAGGGCCTCCAAKCGCTGGGTGGCTTCGGCGCGGGCTTGGTTTGGATCTTGCCMCTCAACGATATTTGCGTAGCTGAYGGCAGTGATCTGGCGACGCACCTGATCAAATACCAAAAGGCTGTCGCAGAGCATCCAGCAGCCATCTGGTGGTTCATCGTTTGCGCGGGGATGAACGGGAACCGTGGGTTCAATCCATTGGATCAATTCATAACCCCAAAACCCAAATAACTGACCCACGGGAGGCAGGTGGGGAATGGGAACGGTTTGATAAGGCTTCAGCTGTTCGCGTAGCAACTGAAAGGGGTTGCCTTGTAGATCAATGCTGTTGCCATCGCGATGGGTGAGGGTGGAGTTGCCAGCGCGACTTGTTAATACCCAAAGGGGGTCGCTCGCCACAAAACTCCAACGGCCCAACTGGTCGCCCCCTTCAACGGATTCCAATAGAAATCCATAGGGACGCCCATGGCCCACCTTTAGCCAAGTGCTTAAAGGGGTTTCCAGGTCGGCCGGCCAGCGCCGCCACATCGGCTCGAAGCTGCTGCCTTGGTGTGAAGAAACCATCGCGGCTTGGGCAAACAAAAAAGGCGGAACCCAAGTTCCGCCTTTCTAGATGATTAATGGATGAAGCCWGCKCTAGAGGCTTAAAACAGATCAGCTGTCGTAGGTTTCACGGCCGCTGAACTTGAGATTGGCTGGATTTGGATTTTCGCCAATGCGCCTGGGGTTATGGCCCACCATGGGGCGGCCATCTTTTACTTTTTCWGGAAATACACCGTCTTTGGGATGTAGAAATTCGGTGTCYCCACCTGGATAAATCCGGTAGATCTTGTAGTCCTCAATGCGGGGCTTGAACTTGGTGCGCAACTGGGTGCCTARGGCYAGGCATTGCTCCTTGCGGGCGAAATACATGATGTTTTCGCCTGAATTCATCATTGCGGCACCACCGGTTGGCAGCTCAAACGCCTGGGCCGAGGAGCTGGTCCAGGTGATTGCATATTTTTCTTCGGTTTCAGCGGCATTTAATAAGCCACCGGTGCTACCGATGAAGCCAGGAAGCTGGCCGCTGAGGGTTCCTACCGAGGACATTGAAGCCAGGGAGTGATTTGGCTGGAAGCTAGCACTCAGCGCCGGCACTAAACGCAGGATCGCTGCTCTCTTCACAGCCTTCAACAATGSTGGCTGTGGAGATAGGTAGATAAAGGGTGAGGCTGCTGCCCCGGCGCTCGGTAAAACGACCGCCAAGGCTGGCAAAAAGTTGCTGGGTGGCCTGGGGGCTTAATTGCAGGCTGCCGGTGCCGGGATCCCAGGTGAGCACTGGGCCAATCCTTGCTTCAGGGGCGGGCTCGGCCTGGTCTTCCCCTGGGTTGTGGCTGCCGCTAAAGCGCAATTTCAATTTGTCCCCAGCCGCCTGKAGTTCCACCTTCACCCTCACACCACTGGGAAAGTTGCGACTAAAGCGATCCATCAAGCCAGCCAACATTTTTTCCAGCAGGGCTGCATCGCTCATCACTGCGGGCAGGCCGGTTTCAATYCTTAAATCGAGTTGCAGATCCCGGCGTTGTAGCTGGCTTTCCCAGCCGGGTTGCAATTGCAGCAATAGGGCCTCTAGRTCGGTGCGGGCCAGCATCCGCTCCCCCTGGGGTTGCCGTTGGGCTTCTGCTGCATAAAAGATCAAGCCAAAGCGATCTATTTGTTCACTGCATTCAGCATCGATTTGACGYAGGCGGTTTTCGGCCACCGTTGGCAGATCCTGGCGYCGCAATAGGGAGCGGATCAGGGTGCGGATTGTGGCAAGGGGGGTGCGCACCTCATGGGCAAGCGCCTCCAATAGCCCCAGCTGATCAGTGCCACCKGGGGGGGCTTGGGGACCCTTGGGMGCAGCGATCAAGGTGAGCCCAGGGGCGGCGGCAGCTAGGCGTTCAGCCAGGCGGGGCCAAAACAATTCCGCTGCCCTTGCTGAATTTTGCAGGGGGCCAAGTTTTTCAAGTTTTTGCTTCAGGTCGATTGCGGCAGCTGGGTTGTCTTCGCCAAGGCGAGCACCGAGCCGTTGCAGCAGCTGGGCTAATAATTTGTGGTCAAAACTCACTATCAAYTGCCGCCGCTGCGGTTCCCCAAACAGGGCAAGGGCCACCTGCAATTTGGCTGTGATCAACACCAACAGGGGATCGGTGCCGTCTGTTTCCTTTAGGGCTAGCTGCCAGATTTTGGGGTTTAAGCCCACACCCTTGCCGGGTAATTCCGGCCGCAAACCTGAGGGGGCAGGGGGCGTCCAAACCCAACCCTGGAAGCGTTGCAACAGGGTTGGTTCATATAGGGCAGGCAGGGGCGCGGCCAGCCATAGGCCATGGGGGCTTGGCTGCTCCAGCAGGGTGTCTTGCAGCACTGCCAGGGCCGCCCACCATTGCCGCCTTGCCCCCTCCTCATCGCCGCGGCCAGGGGGCACTGGCSCAGCTAATTCCTGGCGCAATTCCTCCAGCAATGGTGAGGGGTTTGGCAAAGGTTCAGCGCAATTTGAAACCGTTTCTTTGGGCGCGCCGCTGCACCGACGCCACYAACCCAATGCTGATGAAGTTCACCAGCATTGCAAAGCGGCCATAACTGAGCCAAGGCAGCGGGATGCCAGTTACTGGGCCTAGGCCGATCGTCATCGAAATGTTGATCACCACCTGAAACATCAGCATGGCGAGAATGCCAATAACCACTAATGATTCGAAATCGTTGCTTGCCTTACCTGCTATTTGCAGCAGTTTCCAAGCCAKTAGGCCATAGGCCACCAGCAGCAAAAGCGAACCAATAAAACCAAGCTCTTCTCCGAGGGCACTAAAAATAAAATCCGTGTGTTGTTCAGGAATAAATTGTAATTTAGTTAAGTTGCCATGCAGTAAGCCAGTTCCAAATAGTTGCCCTGAACCTATCCCGATGCGGCTTTGAATTAAATGATAACCACCCCCCAGGGGATCTTTGGAAGGATCCAAAAAAAGAATCAATCGATCCTTTTGATAATCCTTGAGYCCATGGGTCCAGAGATAGGGCGTGAGTATGGCGAATATAGAATTGATGGCCAGGATGATGGCACTACCAATTTGTTTCCAGGGCAGGCTGCGCCAGGCCAAAACAGCCAATAAAGCAARCCATGGCAGCAAACCCCAGGCGAAGGTGCCCGCAATGATCGCMGTAAATAAAGGCGCCATCAATAGCAGTAGCCARGGAAGGGGTAGRCCAGCCCAAAAAAGCATTATTAGCAAGATGGCGCCATAAACAAGCGAGGTGCCTAGATCGGGCTGTATGAATACCATCACCCATGGCAACGAAATAACTGCAAGGGGGCGAATTAAATCAACKGGTCTTTCAATGGGATGCTTGGCTAAAATGCCAGCTAGTAATAAAATTGCTGCTAATTTTGCGAATTCTGAGGGCTGCACATGCAAGCCTGCAACTGATATCCAGCGTTGGGCACCCAAGGCGCTGGTGCCCATGAATTTAACTGCAAATAAACTAGCCAATGTAAGCAGATAAATGGGYATCAATAGCCCCTTTAGTTTGCTTAGATCGAGCTTGGCTAGCAGTATTGCAATCGCTAAACCAACGCCACCTGTTATCCAGTGATTTTTCCAATCGGCCAGGGGTGAATCCCTTTGGGTGCTGGCGATTAGGAGCCCAGCTAGCAAYGTGATGGCGATGGGTAGGCCCCAGAGCAACGGATCGGCATTACCCCAGGGCCATTTGCGTTGGCCCTTTGGGCCACTTTTTATTGCTAGTTGGAGGCGCATTGCTGCCACACCTGGCGGGCAAGGTTGGCAAAGGCAAGGGCAGCAGCGCTTTCTGGCTGGGCCAGGCTGATGGGGCGCCCCTGATCACCGCCTTGCTGCACTGGYAGTTCAAGGGGTATTTGAGCTAGCAGAGGCACCTGGGCTTCTTCGGCCAGGCTGTTGCCACCCCCGCTCCCGAAAATTGGATAGCGGCGTTCCGGTTGATCTGGGGGGATAAACCAACTCATGTTTTCCACAATTCCCAAAATTGCAATATTCATTTGGCGGAACATTGCAAGGCCCCTGCGGGCATCTTGAAGGGCAACTTTTTGGGGGGTTGTAACCACCACCACACCGGCCATGGGCACCGCTTGGGCAAGGCTGAGTTGGGCATCACCTGTGCCAGGCGGTAGATCAACCACCAATAAATCAAGGTTTCCCCAATTCACCTGATATAAAAACTGGCGAATGATGCCATTGAGCATTGGCCCTCGCCATACCACCGGTTGATCGGGGTTAATCAATAGCCCCATCGACACCATCAGCAAACCGCAACTGGCGATAGGTGTTARGCGCTGACTCGACCCCTCCCCCTCAACGGCTGGRGTTTGTCCTTCAACCCCGAGCATGGTTGGGGCATTAGGGCCATAGATATCAGCATCCAACAAACCCACTTTTAAACCTTGCTGGGCAAGGGAGCAGGCGAGATTTACGGCAACGGTGCTTTTGCCAACMCCGCCTTTGCCACTACTWACGGCGATCACCCTGGCAACGCCAGGAATTGCTTGGGGTGGTTGCAATTGGCCGTGGCCCGCTGCCCCAATCGCTTGGGTTTGGGGGGCGGCGCCCAGTTCAATTTGCACCGAATCAATGCCATCAAGCTGTTCAAGCAGCTCACGGGCCTCCTTCACGATGCGCTCCCGTTGGCCTTGGGCAAAGGCGGGTAGGGCGAGTTGAAAAACAGCTCGGCCCTGTTGCAGCCGTAATTGATTAATCCAGCCCAGGTCGAGCAACGACCTGCCGCTGCCGGCGTCTTGAATGCTTTCTAGGGCCTTGAGGGCCTCATCAGTGCTCACCATGGTTTCCATCCTAGGGAGCCCCGTTACAAAGCCTTGCTCTGGTTGGGGGATCCATGAAAAGGTAACGGCATCATTGTGTGATGTTTTGCTAAATCTCAACCGCCCCGCCGATTCCCGTGAGCGTATRAAGGCCCTCTTGATGGGCCTGCAAAACAGCATCTGCTCCGGTTTAGAGGCTTTAGACGGGGAAGGGCGATTTGCCGAAGAGAGTTGGGTGCGGCCAGAGGGGGGTGGTGGCCGCTCGCGGGTGATGAAGGAAGGCCGAGTATTTGAACAGGGTGGGGTGAATTTTTCAGAAGTGGAGGGCATAAATCTGCCCCCTTCAATTTTGAGCCAACGGCCGGAGGCGGAGGGTGAGCCATGGTTTGCCACTGGCACCTCGATGGTGCTGCACCCCCGCAATCCCTATGTGCCCACCGTGCACCTCAATTACCGCTATTTCGAAGCGGGGCCGGTGTGGTGGTTTGGCGGTGGCGCTGAYCTAACTCCCTATTACCCATTTTTAGAGGATGCGAAACATTTTCACCGCTGTTTAAAGGCAGCTTGCGATAGTGTTAATCCAGCCTATTTCCCAGTATTTAAGCCATGGTGCGATGAATATTTYTACTTAAAACATAGGGCTGAAACCCGCGGGATTGGAGGAATTTTTTATGATTATCAAGAGCCAGGAGCTGCCCTTTACCGCGGTCAAAATCCAGATGGAGCGGCTGCTCAGCTGGGGGCAGGCCTGGTGCCAGAGCGCAGTTGGGAGGATCTTTTTGAGCTTGCTTCCGCCTGTGGCAATGCCTTTCTAAATAGYTATTGCCCGATTGTTGAACGTCGCAATGGGCTTGATTATGGGGAGCGGGAACGCCAGTTTCAGTTGTATCGCCGTGGCAGATATGTGGAGTTTAATTTGGTATTTGATCGGGGCACAATTTTTGGCTTGCAAACCAATGGCCGCACCGAATCAATCTTGATGTCTTTACCCCCATTAGTGCGATGGGAATATGGTTATCAAGTGGARCCGGGCAGTAGGGAAGCGCTGTTAACCGATTTATTCACCAAACCTCAGGATTGGCTTGCAGATGGCTCATTGCTTGAGCGCTGCACCGCCAGTGGTGCCGTTGGCTAGGCCTCTCTGCAGTGCCCTAACCACCCGTTCGGCGATGGCWGTGAGGCTGGCATCTCGGCTGAGGGGATTGCGTAAATTGCGCTCAAGGGCCCCCTCAAGCCGATCTATTTCCAGCATCGAAATTCCCCGGCGGGGGGCGCCAAGCATGCCGCGATAGTTRTAGGGATAACTGCCAAATTCCTCGGCTAGGGCCTCATCAAGGCGGGAAAATTCGTAGAGCACAGCAGGAATWATTCCTGGGCCACTGCCATGGGGGCTGTAGGCGTCGTAGTGGATCTCCAGCACATAACCGCCCAGGGCGCTATGGGCTGCCCCCACACTCCAGTTGCTGCGGGGATCATTGCTGTTGGCAATCGTGCGCAAACCGGGGTCGTAGAAGCGCAGATTTAAACCCCGCTGGTTGCCTATTTGCACCACCTTTTGGGCGGTGAGCAAATTCCAATACAACTCATCGGTTATGGCTGGATCCATCGGTGCTGCACCCCTAAGGCCAACCGCTGCGCCAGGGGTGCCAGAACCGCCCAGGCGYTGGGAATCGGCATGGCCAGCAAGAACAAGGATCGCTAGTTCTTGGGGGTGGCTGCGGGTGCCAAGCCAATTTTTAGTGCGGCCCGCTGGCACCGGCAGGGAGAAATCCCTTGGCTGAAGGGTTGGGGCATCAACGCCAACRCTATTGAGCAGATCYAGTAATCCTTTGGCTTGTTCTAACGCCCCAGCTGGTGTTGATAGGGCAGTTAGTAAAAGGGAGGCAAGCCAGCTGGCAAGCGGTTTTTTAAAGCGGTGAACTAAGCAACCTGCCATCGCTGTGGAGATTAAGGGAACGGCCGAGGCTGCGTTCAAGGGCGATTAATTCATCGCGATGGGCCCTCAGTTTCAAGGTGGTGGGAACAAAACCTTGTTGGGGCAAAAGACGCAGCTCAAGGGTTTCTAACCGGCGGGCCCTGATCAGGTAAATGCGTCCTGCTAGCGGACCCAACAAGGCAAGCAGCAGGGGCCAATAACTGAGAGCTGGCAATAATTGACGCAGCACCAAACCAAGGGCGGTGGCCCCTGAAGCGCCGAGCACGCTTAGCAGCACCGCCAAGGGCACACTTGCCTCTACCTGGCCCTCAAAACGCAGTAGCTGCTGCTCTGGATCGCCGGCGATGGTTTGCCATCCCCGTTGCAGCAACCATTGATTTAGGCCCTCCAGCACCTCCAGGGGTGGTCTGGAGCTGTTTACTTCCACCACGGTGGTGCGATCTTTACTAGCCGCCCTCAGAAAGAACAGCAAGCCGATACCCATCAAAAGGGTGAGCAGCAAAGTAGAAGAGAGCACCGAATCCATGGCAGTTAGCCAACTACCGGCTTAAAACGGCGGCTGGTAGGGGTAGGGCGTTGATGGTTAGGGAACTTGTTGTAGCGGAATTTGCGGCGGCATGGGCCTCTTCCAGCCACTGCTGCCAAGCGGGCATCAACTCTTGCGCCTCCTGGCGGTAACCCTCGCTCAGGTGCAACATGCGCCTGGGGCGGCCGCGGCTGGGGCAGCGCTGGGTGTAGCTACCGATGGCACCCTGTTGATCCAAAAAGCTGATCGCCTGTTGCAGCACTGTTTCGGATAAACGCAACCTGGGGTGAAGATCCGCCAGGCGATTCATCAATGCGGTGGGATAGGAATCAGCTTCTAGTAGGCAATCGAGAATCCAGCAAACGGCCAGCTCTAAACCCAGGTATTGGAGGGGTGGTTGGTCGAAGAACCGCTTGATATCRATCAGTCTGTGGTTTTCGTGAAGGCGTCGCTGGGACATGGYGAGGTTTTGCTCTCCTCAAGTACTAACCCAGTCTTGTTTTGAATTGCAAGTGAGAAAGCCGTGATCGTGCAGATTGGCCAGGTTGGTTCCCTTTGTTTTCCCTTCCCATGGCCCCAGAACCATTGCCACCAGCTAAGGAATTCGTAGTTTTTGACTCTGACTTGAATGATGAATGGTTTGAGCGATAYCGCGGCACTGCCGCCTTAGCTGTTGATACGGAAGCCATGGGTTTAGTGCATGGCCGCGACAGGCTTTGTTTGGTGCAAATTTGCGACGACCAGGATCGGGTGTGTTGTGTGCGCATCGGCCGTGGYCAAAGCGCAGCCCCCAAGCTGCAGCAAYTAATGGAAGCAGAAACAATTGAAAAGGTGTTTCATTTCGCCCGTTTTGATGTGGCTGCCCTTGCTGCCGGTTTGGCAATAAAGGTGAATCCGATTTTTTGCACCAAGGTGGCAAGCCGTTTGGGCCGCACCTACAGCCCCCGCCATGGCCTTAAAGATGTGGTGCAGGAGCTTGTGGGGGTGGAGCTAGATAAGCAAGCCCAAAGCAGTGATTGGGGCCGGGTGGATGAATTAAGTGATCAGCAGTTGGCCTATGCCGCCAATGATGTGCGTTATCTGCTGSCCGCTAGGCAGCAACTGCATCGCATGTTGGAGCGGGAAGAGCGGTTGGAGCTGGCCCAGCAGTGCTTYAAATGCATTCCGGTTTTTTCCGAATTGGATCGGTTGCATTTCGGTTCAATATTTGAACATCGCAGCTAATCAAGTAATCGCTTACGGATTAATGCAGCGATGGCCGCACTGCCGCCTGGAGGGCCCATGCGTTTGCGGCCAATCCTGCCCAGTTCCAKTTGWAGGGCKGGAGTAGTTAGCAGTAATTCAAGGGCCCTTTGCAGCTCTGGGCCCCGCCGGCATACCCGCACGGCACCGCCCAAGAGGCGGCTTTGCCTTTGGGCAAAGCCAAGGGTGAATTGGGGCCCCGGCCCCGCCAAAGACAAAACTGCACAACCAATGCCAACGAGCTGCTCCGTTGCAGTTCCGGCGCATGCCACCCCCACCTGGGCCCATGGGGCCCAGGTGGCAAATAAACCGCTACCAAGCAAAAGCAAGCCASCGGGCCCCCACCATGCCTCCTGGGCCATGGTGCCGGCAGGTATGGCAGTGCTGCGGTAACCCAAGGCGGATAGCAAGGGTTTTAGTTCTGCTGCGGTGGGCCTTGAACCACAGGCAAGTAGCAGTAGCCGCTTAGCTGTGGTTTCTGGGTTGGCAATCGCTGATAGCAAACTTTTTAAGTTGCTYAGGGCCTCCGGGCAGCGGGAGCCAGGCAGCACACAAACCCTTTGCATCCCCCCTATGGCAGGCGGTAGTGGCTGGCTTTGGAAGCCATCCATCATTGGATTGCCAGGCGCTAAAGCAGCCACTCCATGGCTCCTTAAACCCCTTGCAGTGAGCGGATCACGGCACACCACCAAGCGGCATCTGGGCCGTGCCATCAGGGCCCATTCCCAGGGGTCCCATTCACTGCCTTTAAGCCTGTGGTACGCATCAGCCATGGGGCTATGGCCGGGGCCACTACTCCAGGTGTAATTGCTCTTTGGTGTGCCGATGAAGCCATAGGGCTTAGCGCTGCCCCAGGCCAGYAGTAATGGCCATAGATCTCCCACCGCCAGCACCGCCCCCTCCCCTTGGCGGCACCAGCGCCGGATGCTCTTGATTTGAGCCAGGCTTAAGAAGCCAACSCCTGCCCAGAGATCTTTGAGCAGGGCCCAAWGGCTTTGGTTGCTAAAGCCGCCGCTGGGTAGGTGTTGCCTGGGGCCAAGCAGTTCCACATTTTCTAAAGCGGCAAAACCATTGCCCTCCCCCACCAGAGGAAGAACGCTGATCCTTAAATTTTCGCCATGGCAACTGGCTTGTTCTTGCAGGGCCTTCATCAAGCGCATGGCGATTAGGTCTTCCCCATGGCCATTGCTGAGCAGCAGCAGGCGAGTTGTCATTGGGGCGACTGGTACGATCCGATCTTGGGATTTTGATTCCCGGGCCGGCGGCATGGCCAAGTGGTAAGGCAGAGGATTGCAAATCCTTTATCCCCAGTTCGAATCTGGGTGCCGCCTTTAGGGGTTAAAACGTGGCTGTGGCTTCCCAGCGTTGTCCTTGGATTGAGCGGGCTTTGCAGCTCACTGATTTGGCTTCCAGTTTGCAACTACCAAGYACTGGCCAAGCCTTTGGCATTTCTTCTGCAACGCCATTGCGGTTGTAGGCCACTTCGCTAAGGCTGCTGAGTTCAAGTTCAAGTGGCCCGTTTAATGCGCAACGGGTGTTTTTACATTGCAATGATCCTTGGCTGGTGCCTGCAAARGTGAGTTGATCACTGGTATCAATCTGCTTGCCACGGGCAATAAAACGCAAACTGATCACATCYTTTTGGAGTTGATCAAGCACCAAACGGCTACAGGGGCCTTGGGCTTGATCTTCCAAATTCCTACTGCAACTTTTAGTGATCAACATCAAAGTGCCAATGTTTTCGGCTGTTCTTTGRCCTAGGGCTGGATARTTAAAKAAGCCAGCAAGGCATAGAGATAGGACAAACAGGGGCAGAAACCGTTTCATGGCAAAGCACTRGCTGGGGGCATTGTGATCGGATTAGTAGCCGCTGTCGGCAACGCAGATACCTTCACAGCTAATCCCGTTGCTTGCAGTGCGGCCGCAGTGGTTGCATAAAACTGGCTCCTGCTTTTTGTCGCCAGCTACTTCCTGGGTTGCTGGCCCAGTTGGTGGATTGCTTCGCTCCTCAATGGTGGAGGGCATCAGCTACTYAAAGRTCAGGGCTCAACACCACAGGCAGCACCGATGGTKGTTTTAGTGCTTGTTCAGAGGCGTCGTCTGCGTTGGCTTGATCGCCGCTTGCTTCSGGTTGTGGTTGGGTTTCACAGGCGGTAAGCGCCTCTTGCAAAATCGAATCAAAGGTTTGGCCTGGCAGGCGATGGCGGGCMACCTCAAGAAAGGCGCGAGCAAGGGATTCGCCAGCGGCCGCATGCAATCTGGGGTTGTCCCGGCGACGGGCCTGTTCATGGGCYACCGAACGCAAAAAACGGTCGGTAACGTCGCGTTTGGTGCAGGCKCGGATTAAGCCGTCATCGCGCAGGTTCGCCCCCCCCAGCTGTTCYAATTCGGTGATTCGCCGTTGCAGGCTTTCAAAAACCTCCTGGGCTTCCTTCTCAACGGTTTCCAATTGACCATCAGACATCTGTGGCAGGTCGGCCACATAAACCTTGCCGTGGTCGGCCAGGGTGAGGTAAGTGGGCCTAGGGCCATTGCGCATTTGCTGCTCTGCGCCAAAACGCTGGGGGCGGTTTGGTGGGATCGGGCCAGCGGAACTACGACGGCGGGTGATACGGGGCTGATTAAGGGACACTTCGCTTGAAATCACTTCGGTTAAGAGACCTGGTTAGCCAGGGGTACTTGCAAATTGATCATTTAGTTTGACAGATCTTCGGGGGYATTAGGCCCCAGCTGGTAATCCAGTTACACCAGGGGAGCCGGCTTCGATCTGGCCTAGGGGCCAGGCGTTTAGGCCAAGGCCATTAATRAGCTCTAGATAGGGATTTAAGGAAACATCCGGCACCACCAAAACAAAACCAACCCCTTGGTTGAAGGTATGCCACATATCTGCCTCTGGCACATCGCCCAGCTGTTGCAACCAGCTGAATAAAGCGGGTTTTACCCAGCTATTTGAATCCACATGGGCCCTTACCCCTTGGGGCAAACAKCKGGGAAGGTTTTCAGGTATRCCGCCGCCGGTGATGTGGGCCATGCCGTGCAGGGCTAAACCCGATGCTCGCAGCACTTTCACAAGAGGTGCATATAACTGTGTTGGTTGCAGTAATGCAGTGGCGGCGGAGCTACCCCCAAGGGCGGGCTGGGCAGCATGSAGATCGATGTTGTTATCGCTAATGATTCGGCGCACCAGGCTGAAGCCATTGCTGTGMACCCCRTTGCTAGCAACTGCCAGCAAGCGATCACCGGCTGTGATTTTGMTGCCRTCGATTAAYTCATCCTCTTCCACAACAGCTACGCAAAAGCCAGCGAGGTCGTATCTACCGGCGGGATAGAAGCCAGGCATTTCAGCGGTTTCTCCCCCKAGGAGAGCGCAACCGCTCAAGCGACAGCCCTCGGCAATACCCAGCACTACCTCGGCCATGGCATCGGGGCTGAGTTTTCCCGTGGCGATGTAATCAAGAAAAAACAACGGTTCAGCGCCGCAGGTGATCACATCGTTGGCGCACATGGCTACTAGATCGATGCCCACGCCATGGTGGAGTTCACAKTTTTGAGCCAGTTCCAGCTTGGTGCCAACCCCATCGGTGCCAGCCACCAAGATTGGTTTGCGCATGCCGGCTGGCAGGCGGCAGAGGCCGCCAAAACCGCCCAACCCCCCCAATACCTCTGGCCTGCGGGTGGCTTCCACGCTGCTGCGGATCCGATCAACAAAGGCCCTGCCAGCTTCCACATCAACGCCAGCGCTGCGGTAATCCAAAGCAAACCTCGCTTTATTGGCCATGCTGACCTACCCAAAAGCAAAAACCACGCCCGAATTTGCTAGACGCATTTGAGATTGGCACAAGCTTTGATCAGTGCCGCTTATGGCGCTGATCGGATTTCCTGATACTTTGTTCGCTTAATTTGCGGCGAGAGCCTCTGCTACCACGTTGATTTAGCGATTGATAGCATTTCCTAATCAGAGATTAGGGCGATTGTCTGAACGAAACCCACCGTTTATTTGGTTTAAATTCGATCCGTTGTTCAAATCATCAGGAACTGCAACGGGCTTTTCGTTATCAGAATCTTGTTTTTTCTGATCACTAATTGCATCTTTTTTAACCGTTGAGTTGGGTGGATCAAGGTCTCCCAGTTGCTGTTTAACAGCCAGTTTCGTTTGTTATGCAAAATTTTCACGCTGCAAAGCTCCTGATCTCCAGCGCCCTGCTCTGCATTGGCACCGTTGCTTCAACGGAGGCCCCAGGTTTGGCCCARGAGAACACCGAGCCTTTGCTAAAGCTCACAGCGATTGCTGAGCCCGCTTCCACCCCATCTCTCAACCTTGAGCTGCCCGGCCTGGATTCACCCTTGCCMGTTGCACCAAGAACCCCTTCCCTGAGGCCCACCCCAAGGGTGCTTGCCTCCAGCCAAGGGGAAGCGAGCTGGTATGGCCCWGGCTTTTTTGGCAATCGCACCGCTAACGGTGAGGTTTTTAGGCCCGGTAGCCTCACGGCAGCCCACCGCAGCTTGCCTTTCGGCACCAAGGTGAGGGTTACCAACCTCTGGAATGGCCGTACTGCCGTGGTGCGCATCAACGAYAGGGGCCCATTCCATGGCGCCCGGGTGATCGATTTRGCCCACGGGGCCGCCCACGAACTCGGTTTGATTGCTTCCGGCACCGCAAAGGTGAAGCTAGAAGTGCTCCAGTAAGCACTTCCCATGGCTGAAATCGCCCTGCTCCAATCCCTTCAAGATTTGGAGCAWTGGAAAAGAGCCAGCGGTAAACCAATTCATTTCGTACCCACCATGGGCGGCTTACATGCTGCCCATGGTGGGCTTWTYACTTTGGCCGCCGCGCCTGAAGCAAGGCTGCTTGTGAGCGTGTTTGTTAATCCGCTCCAATTTGGCCCCACTGAGGATTTTGAACGCTATCCCCGCCAATTGCAGGCAGATTTGAACTTGGCGGCGGCCCATGGAGCAGATGCCCTTTGGGCTCCCCAAAGCATCGATATATATCCCCTTGGCCAGGGGGGACTCACCCAGGTGATGCCTGCCCCTGATTTGGTGAAACATCTTTGTGGMGCAAAACGGCCAGGCCACTTCCAGGGTGTTTGCACGGTGGTAGCCCGCCTGTTGGCCCTGGTGAATCCCAGCCGAATTTATTTGGGTGAAAAGGATTGGCAACAGCTGCAGGTGCTGCGCCGCATGGTGTTGGATCTGGGTTTGCCCGTGCAGGTGGTGGCCTGCCCCACCCTGAGGGAAGCCGATGGCCTGCCATTTAGTTCCCGCAATGCCTATCTCAGTGCTGCCCAACGGCAACAGGCGGCGGCCTTGCCCCAGGCCCTGGCTGATTTGAAGCTGGATGTTGATGCTGAAATGCAGAATGGGGAATCACTGCTGTTGTGGGTGCGGGCTCGCCTTGAGGCCGCAGGTTTAGCAGTGGAGTATCTGGAACTGGTGCAGCCCTTGAGTTTGCAGCCCCTGCAGCAGCTGGAGGGTTCTGCACTACTTGCTGCTGCCGTGCGATGCGGCAGCACCCGATTAATCGATCACCGTATTTTGATGACCCGACTCCCAATTGTTGCCATCGATGGCCCCGCCGGCGCCGGCAAGAGCACTGTTACCCGCTTGGTGGCCCGGGAGCTGGGCCTGGTTTACCTAGATACCGGAGCSATGTATCGAGCTGTTACCTGGTTGCTGCAAAGCCAGGGCCTTGCGCCCGAGGAGAGCCCTGAATTGGCCAATGCCCTTGGGCAACTCAATTTGCGGCTAGAGGCCCAGCCGGAGGGGGATCAATTGGTATGGGTGAATGGCGAAAACGTAACCGAGCAGATCCGCACGGCAGCAATAACAGCTGGGGTATCTGCGGTGGCAGCATTACCAAGCGTGCGCTCGGCRCTCACCAGCCAGCAGCGCCGTTTTGGCGCCAAGGGCGGCCTGGTGGCTGAAGGGCGTGACATTGGCACCGCAGTGTTTCCCCAGGCTGAGCTCAAGGTTTTCCTAACGGCAACCGTTGCTGARAGGGCCCGGCGCCGGGCGGCTGATCTGGCGGCCCGCGGTTTGCCGGTGCCAGCCTTGAGCCAGTTGGAGCAAGAAATTAGCCARAGGGATCAGGTTGATTCCAGCAGGGCTGTTGCG
Source organism: Synechococcus lacustris str. Tous (assembly GCF_003011125.1). Lineage (GTDB taxonomy): Bacteria > Cyanobacteriota > Cyanobacteriia > PCC-6307 > Cyanobiaceae > Synechococcus_D > Synechococcus_D lacustris. Next base: position 112,410 of record NZ_PXVC01000001.1, read on the forward strand.
CCTCTATGCAAAKCGCCAGATGCSCTTGAGCTAGTGAGTGATGGCATGGCTATTGAGCAAGTGGTTAGCCAAATCGTGGCCTGGTTCAAGGAGCGGGCCATTTTTCCAGAGCCTGGGCAGCCCGCAGGCGCACCACAGGGATAACCTCCTCCTGCATTTGGCAACGGCAMAGCAGCAATTTGCGGCTGGCCTCGGCATAGGCAGCAGAGGCATTAACAAGAAAATTCTCCAAACCCACAACGGCTGCATAGCGCACCACCCATTCGCCATCGGCGCAACCGAGGCTGAGGCCAGCAAGGCAAATCTGCATGGTTTCTATGCGTTGCGATTCGGGTAGTTCATTTAGCTTTAGGTAACCCAAACCCATTGCGGCAGCYCGCCGCACACTGGGGCCGATATCTTGCTCGATCGCTCTTTTCAGCACGGGCAAGCCGCGGGGGTCACCGATATGGGCTARGGCGCGCACAGCCCAAGCCCTGGCTCCATAGTTGTGTTCATCTAAGTTGTTAAGTAAGYAATCAACCGCTGCGCCGCCGCAGGCAATCAAGCCATCAACGGCTGCCACGGCAGCACCGGGATTATTTATGCCAAGTAAGGCGATTAAGCAGCTAATAGCTGCTTTTTGATCAYTGGAATCGGGCTCTAAATTGGGGCAATACTCCACCAAATTGCGTGTGGTATCCACCAATTCCTGGRCGCTGGCTGCTGTTTGCACCGCTAKTAAATAAGAATTCAATAACGGGTTCAAAGCAAGCCATCCATTAGGGCGAGCAGTTCTTTTTCCCTGGCRCCAAGCGCCCCAGGATGGGGCTCCCCCAGGGGCKCCTCAACTAAACGGCGTAGGGCGATCAATTTCAAACTATTTTCTGCCAAGCAGCCGCTGATTGCCTCTGCCGCCGGCCGCCAGCCGCAGGCGGCAAGATCCATCAGGGCAGCACGGCGCATTTGTAATTGCGGATGTTGGAGTAACGCCACCATGGGTTCAGCCCATTTCGCTTCGCCACTCAGTTGTAGTAGGGCCCGTGAGGCAGCACTGGCTACCAARGGCCTGCTGTGGCACTGAAATGCTTCAAGGGYTTTAGTTGATTCTGCACTGGCTTTAAYGCCGCTCACCAGRTARATCTGGCCAATTGCTTCCAGGAGGGCCTCACAGGGCTCTGCCAAATTCAAACCATTGCCCACTGGCTCGCCGGCCAATGGTTGTTGTAACCGCCCCATCAGCGCCGCAATGGCAGCTGGGTYGCCYAGYTCACCMAGGGAGCGGGCTGCTGCTTCCCTGAGGCCGTGGTCTGGATGGTTTAAGGCTTTGAGCAGTAGCGGTAAGGCCGCYTCAGCTTGCAATTTGCCCAGGGAACGGGCAGCACTCCTGCCAACGGCAAGTGCCTCTGGTTCTAATTGAATGGAATTCAGCTGCCTRTTAAGGCAATTAAGCAATAGCGGGATTGCCTCAGGRTGGCTTGAGCGCATGCGACCTAACCACCARGCGCCRTAACACTGCAGGCTGGGGTCGTCCTGTTGGCTTAGGCGCTCAAGGGCCTCGGCTTCGCTTATGGGCTCATTACTTGGGATGCTGTTAACCATTGCCCCAATTTATTTGAAGAACATGAAAAAACCCCCCTTCAGAGAAGGGGGGTTTGAGAAAACAAATCAACTGAGAATCAAGTGAGAGCGTTGATTGCGTAGTCGATGTAGTTGTTTGCTTCGGTGGCKGCTTCACCACTCAAGCCATGGTTGGCTTTGATGTACTTGAGAGCCTCTACATACCAGGARGGAGATAACTCAAAAGTGCGGTTGATTTCATCAAGGCCGGCGATCAAGTAGTCGTCCATGGGGCCKGTGCCACCTGCCACTAGGCAGTAGGTAACCATGCGCAGGTAGTAGCCAATGTCGCGGGAGCACTTGGTTTTGCCTTCAGGGGTGGCGGCAAAGTTAGGGCCCTGCATCTGGGTGGTGTAGGGGAACTTTGAATACACCGCTTGGGCAGCACCGTTTACGAGGCTGTCGGCTTTTGCAGTGAGGGCCTTAGCCGCATCAAGGCCAGCTTTTGCACGGTTGAAGCGACCGAAGGCACCTTGAATCTCAGTGTTGCTGAGAAAGCGACCCTGGGAATCTGCGGCTGAAACAGCCTCGGTAAGGGGGGTTTTCATTGGTTGATTGGGTGAAAAGGTTTAGAAAATTCCGGCGGATTCTTCAAGCAACAGCGGCTGCAGCACGATCAAAATAAGTGCCAATTTCACTGATTAGGGCGGTGCAATCACCAGCGGTGATGCCATTGCGATCGTTAGCAATCGCGATGGCAGACTGCTTCATCAAATTCACGCCGGTGGCCACAGAAGAGCCAGGGGTGCCAAGGGCTAGGTAGGTTTCGCGCAGGCCGTTTAGGCAGCGATCCTCGAGCACTGAAGCATCACCGGCAAAAATTGCATAGGTGACATAACGGAGGATGATCTCCATGTCGCGCAGGCAAGCTGCCATGCGGCGGCTGGTGTAAGCGTTGCCCCCTGGTGCGATCAATGCGGGTTGCTCAGCAAACAACTGGCGGGCTGCATTGGCCACGATGGTTGAAGCGTTGCTGGTGATGCGGTTGACAGCATCGAGACGCTTATTGCTGTCCGAAACCATCTTCGCGAGAGCATCGATCTCACCAGGATTTATGAATTGTCCCCGGGCGTCTGCCTGGGCAAGAACCCTCGTGAAGGCGTCGAACATTGTGAAAACTCCTTTGGATTGCTGCTGGTGGATACCACAGAGTTGGTCTGGGAGGGCCGAAAGCTCTGCCTATCCCGTCGATGKGATTCTGACCAATAACGCCTCTATCCTTGAACTGTGTTCACAATGTTTAACGACAAATTTTGAGGCGAAGCTAATTTGGCRCCTGGGCTTTTAWCAACATATTTTTGGCATATAAACTCAAAGGTCGAACAAAACTTTATGTATGTAGGTTTCTGTCCATTCGGCGCCGTGGAAGCGGCTAAGCATTCCCCTGGCTGGATCTTTCAAGGCTCGATATTTTGAATAACGTAATTGACCCTCAAGCAGTTGTTCACTGCGGCTTTTATCTACGGGGCAAGCTTCGTTAACTAATGATAAGTAGAGATTTAAATACGATATGAATGCTGGCATAACCGCCGCTTGGATCAGTTGATCACCTTCAGCTCCTAGGGGGATGCGCGTCCAGAGGAAGCCTGGCGAAAAGAACGGCTCTGCTTCGGCTGGTATCGGCCCACCGCTGGGCAGATGAACGCTCCATTGGCTGTGCAAGGGGATCAGCTTTTCCCACRCCGCCTGGGTGTGAATGGCATCGTTTTTAAGGGCCGGTTGCAGGTCTAGGGCTAAAAGATGGCCGTTGGGAAGCGTTACTAAATCAGCCCCAAAAAAAGGCAACTCAAATTCACAGCTGGGGTTGATTACAAAATTCAAAACCGATGCGGCATCACCGCCTTCAACGCAGGCGGCGCGCACCTGGCGCAATTTGTTTGTTCTACAAGCCCAAGTGGCTGTTGTTACTTCAAATGGCCTTGATGCKGATCCGCCCTTATCTGAACGCCAAAGAAAAGGCTCGGGCACCGGGTAGGGCTGGGGCTCAAAGGGAGTGAGTAACTCCACCGCCTTATCTAGAAATGCTTGCCAGCGCCATCCAGGCAGAACTACTGGGCTGAGGCTGGAACTACGCATGGGGGCCGTCGCTGGCGGGGAATAGGAATTGATGCAGAAATTTGTCGGCCCATTCCTTACCGAAATGGCTTTTAAACAAACCGTGGGCAGGATCGCGCTCGGCACTRTAAATATCGTATGCAATTTGTAGATGCCTTACTTCGCTGGCAGCGATCAACGAAWGCTCAGGTTTGCTCTGTTTATCTAGCTCCCAGTAGCAGTTCAAAAACGCATTAAATGCTTTTGGCAAAGATGTGGATGCCTCCGCTTCACCGCCGCGGCAAAAAAGCAGCCAAGGGGAGAAATATTGATGGGGATCAAAGGAGCGCATCGCCTCTTCACCACTTAGTTCGGGGTAAGTGCCATGCAGCTGTTTCAAGCCTTTGAAATGTTGATCGAAATAGCTTTCAGCTTGAATTAAMGGCTGGAAATCAAGCACAGCCACCAATTTCGACTTTGCCCCAAACCAGAGCAGATCAACCCCCATCAGGGGCATGTCCCTTTGATACTCGGGATATGCAACCGAATTAAGCACCTGCAAGGATTCGCCGGCATCGAGCCTGGTAACCCGCCAGCGCCGGAAGCCCGGCACAGCCCACAACCAATTTTTTATGCTGCTTTTGCCACTGCTGGAGTGRCATTCCTTGAATTCAGCCGGTAGGGCGAGCTCTTCACCACCGGCMGCTTGGATTGTTCCCTGGAGTKCATCTAGAAAGGGGTCAAACATCAGCTTTCAGCCAGCATTTGAGCTTGGGCGGCGATGGYTTTAATCGTTTCTTCATTTGGGCAGCGCAGTTCGGTGCAATAGGTGGTCATGGAAACCCCATCCAGAAATTGCACTGAACTCACTCGCATGCGCACCTGATCAGTAACAAACCAACAGCGTTCAATGCCCACATTTGTGTCGTATCTTGTTGTTATTGAGAGCACCCCATCTTCAGCAAARTGATAGGTGCTAATCACGGCTGCTTTTTCCACATAACCTTTATCCCGCAATAAAAAGCCTTTGCTTCGATCTGCTTCATGGGGCACATCAATTAATACCGCCGCATTATCCGGATCCCTTGAACCCTCTGTGAGGTTGCTTTCCCACCAAAAACGCGCCCCTCCGGCCGCGCTAGCTGGATCAACCCCAAGTGCAGCGCAAATCTTGATAACACTGGGATCTTCCCGATCAAAGGGGGCGATGATCAAATTTGAATCCCCTGCCTCATCGGCTTGATGGTCGAGGTGGTGAACAGCCCTGCGGGTTAACCAGGTTCCTTGGCTGGCAGCAAAAAAACCCGCCATATCAAGTGGGGCAGGCTGCTTGCCAAGGGGCTGCGCAACGGTTTTTTGCATAATCAACCCAGTTGTGCCTGGCTTTGAAGTTGGCTCAGGATTGCTTCTATACGTTGTAGTTCGGGATGATCAGCAAGGGAGGCATCCACCTTTGCTTTGGGTAGGCGCAGCTTTTGTCCGAGGGTAACCACGTCGTTACGAAGGCGATCGCGGTAGCTGCTTAGTTCTTGAATGGTTTCCAGTAGTTCGCTGGCACTGGGTTCTGGGCTAACGGTTTCAACTGCAATCGGATCAACCATCTTGCTGATTTAGCGATTTTTTTAGACTACATAAGGGAAACAAGCGCGCTCTAAATCTAAACAAAATCTTAAAAGGAGCTGCTATTAAAAAATGGTGCCCCTTCTAGCTCCGCTGCGAATTTGTTTTCAAAACTAAATTCGATGACGAAGTTTTACGTGATTGCCCCTTTTTGGGGTTCTAGCTAGGAAAGAAAGCTTACGGTTCTGGGGTGCTTGGCAAGGGTTGTTAAAACCCAACTCCCAAACGCATAACCAGTACTGCTGATTTGCTCAGGCCCCCCCTGGCTTTTTCGGTAGCTTTATCCACCCCATAGTCCTGCTTTCTCATGCTCGACGCCTTTTCTCGCGCTGTTGTAAGCGCTGATGCCAAAACCGCTCCMMTTGGTTCYGGCGAACTTGCCTCACTGCGTAACTATGTTGCTGAAGGCAACAAGCGCCTTGATGCCGTTAACGCCATCACCAGCAATGCTTCCTGCATTGTGTCGGACGCTGTAACCGGCATGATCTGCGAAAACACAGGCCTGATCCAGGCTGGTGGCAACTGCTACCCCAACCGTCGCATGGCAGCTTGCCTGCGCGACGGCGAAATCGTGCTTCGCTACATCAGCTATGCACTGCTCGCCGGCGATGCCTCCGTGCTCGACGACCGCTGCCTGAATGGCCTCAAGGAAACCTATGTTGCCCTTGGCGTGCCCCTTCAGTCCACTGCCCGTGCAGTTTCGATCATGAAGGCTTCCTCCACAGCCCACATCAACGAAACCAACACCACCGGCACCAACCCTGTGGAAACCCGTTTCCGCAAGATGGAAACCGTTAAGGGTGATTGCTCAGCCCTAGTTGCYGAAGCCGGCACCTACTTCGACCGCGTAATCAGCGCCCTCAGCTGAACATTCAGCTAGGAATTTTCTCAACAACGCAAACTTCCACCTAAGGAACACTCGATGAAATCCGTCGTTACAACCGTTGTGACCGCCGCTGACGCCGCTGGTCGCTTCCCTTCCCAGAACGATCTGGAAGCTGTTCAAGGCAATATCCAGCGCGCTGCTGCCCGCTTGGAAGCTGCTGAAAAGCTSGCTGCCGGCCTCGACAAAGTCACCAAGGAAGCTGGTGATGCTTGCTTCAACAAGTATCCCTACCTCCGTCAACCCGGTGAAGCTGGTGAGAACCAGGTGAAGGTAGACAAGTGCTACCGCGACTTGGCCCACTACCTGCGCCTGATCAACTACTGCTTGGTTGTGGGCGGCACCGGCCCCCTCGACGAGTGGGGCATCGCTGGAGCCCGTGAGGTGTATCGCACCCTGCGTCTTCCTACCGCTGCCTACGTTGAGGCCCTCACCTACACCCGCGACCGCGCTTGTTCACCCCGTGACATGAGCCCMGAAGCTCTCAAGGAGTTCAAGGCTTACCTCGACTACACCATCAACGCCCTTTCCTGAGCCATTAAGCGCTTAGAACTATCAGGAGGCCTTTATGGCCTCCTTTTTTATTTTCTATTAGCAGCACAAAWCCTGTTTAGATGACTGAATCCCCTGCTGAAATCCCAGGCATTGATCAATTGATCAAGGATCTAGAACATCCAAATCCCTATGTTCAAACCGAGGCATTTCTTGCATTGGTGCGCCATTGGCCCGATGAATCACTGCCCAGGTTATTRAATTTGCTTGATCAGGAAAATGTAACGCTGCGCCGTGCATCAGTGCGCGCCATAGGTGCATTTGGTGAAAAGGCGTTGATTCCATTGGCCACAAAGTTTGCACAAAGCGCTGATGCAACAGTTAGGGCGAGTTGCGTTAAGGCCTACGCCCAGGTGGCATCTAATTACCGTGGCATCACTTTCCCCGTTGAAGCGATCAACAGCCTTGAAAATGCTTTGCAGGATGAATCACCAGTTGTTGCATTAGCTGCTGTGATGGCTCTAGGGCAGGTGGGTGAACCAGCCCTRSMGCTATTGATGCAAGTATGCCAAGGGGATAATCCKGCATTGGCAGTGGCTGGGGTTAATGCAATGGTTGAAATTAAAGACCCTCAGATATCGGCTTACTTGAAAGATTTATTGCAACGTAGTGAAACGGATTCCTATGTTARGGAAACGATAGAGTCTGCCCTTAGCCGAGTTGATTTATTGCAAGTTTAAAAATAGCTTGAACTGAAGGCTCRCCCTCGATAGCAAGGCATTCCTGAAGCCTTGGGATYGCCTCAGCAGCTTCTAACTTCATTAATGAAAGGGCGGCATTTTTTCTTACTTGATCACTGCTATCTGTTAATTTKGGTATTAATAATGGATAGGCCCATTCCGGTTCATTTAATTTGCCAAGTAAGGTGGCAGCCTCGGCTCTAACCTCTTGGCAGGAATCGGCGAGGGCATCTACTAAAAGATTTCTTGCCTGGCTATCTTCTAAGGCTTGTATTTGATCTCCCAAGGCTGCAATTGCTGCAGTTCTAATTTTTTGATTGTTTGATTGTGCGGCGATTTTTAATGCATCCGCCGCTTGCGCTCCAACAAAGGCAAGCCCCCAACTGGCAAGTCCCATTTGCATTGAGCTGGCAGCTGGATTAACTAGTACCTCTAGCAATGGTGCAACTCCCTCCGCTCCAACAGCTGCAATAGCACCCACTGCCGATCCTTGAACAACGGGATCAGGATCTTCTAATAGGGCTTTAACCAAGGCTGGAATCGCTTTTGGATCCCCTATTAARGTAAGTGTTTTTGCGGCAGCTCTTCKCACAGTTACATTGCCATGGCTAGTTAAAGCCCTGCAAAGGGGCAGCACCGCCGCCTTGCCAACTACCCCTAAACTCTCGGCAAATGTAAGCCTGGTTAGTCCGCGTTTATCACCAAGACCAGCTACCATTTTTTCTATCAACTCAGCATCTTGGGCCGGAGCTCTGCCCTCCCGCAGCTGCTGCTTAAGTTCRGAAGCTAATAAAGTAGCCTCCTCCTCACTTAATTGCCCCTGGCCATTATCGAATGGTGCAGATTCTGGCAGCATGATTTGAATAATCCCCTGGCTAATTCATTGTTATGCTAGGTTACATCAAGCTTRATKCACTCATCATGACAATCTTTATTGTGTCGCATAATTTGCAAATCAATTCAGCGGAGGTTCCAGCATTCTCTGCCRCTGAATTAGCTGATGCATTGCAAAATGAAAATCCTCAATTAACCTCTGCMATGGCTTTAAATCATCCCCATTGGATGCTTAAGGTGGAATCCGAATTAGATGTTAACAACATGGCTGAGGCTTTATTGAATACATGGCGCCTAGTGCGTTTAAAGCTTGGCCACACATTCAATCACACCGCCATCGCCCTTGGGGGGAGAAAAGATGATAATGCCAATCCAAATTCACCCCTGCAAATTGGCAGCTGGGGCGTGGATTTGGTTGAAACAATCGATTCTGATACTTTTCTGAGAAGTATCAACTGGGATGCCCTTAAATCCGGCAGACCAGTTGATGCAGTGTTTGAGAAGATGCTAAAGGGCAACTAGATCAGCGCCTGCGGCGCTTGACGGCAGGTTTCTCGGCCGCTGCATCGGAATTATCRTGCCCGCTRGTTTGATCATGGGCATTTGCATTGGAAGTAGCTCCGRGTTTCGATATGTTTAAGCTGCAGTTGGTGCTGGCCCTTAATGAGTGAATATAGTTACTGAGTTGAGCAAGTGGAACRCTAGTAGTTCTGTTGCCGCTGGGCCTCTGTCCCACTCGATAGCTTCTGSTAACTTCAAKGTTATTGGAAAAATTTGGTCCCATGGGTTCGTTAAGATCAACAGAGCAAGCATGCCGCAGTTAGGCCTTAATTGGGAATTCAATCACATCTCTTAAAAATAGCATTAGTAAACCAAACATCTAGCCAGCTATGAATAGCAATCGAYTCACTAACATTCATCTGGGCTTGAGTCAAGAGGAAGCGATCCGCATACTCAGCGCTCCGCTTGATCAGCTCGATTCCAATAGTGATTACTACATGGCGGCAGCGCATCTGCAGAATTTTCCAGGCGGGGAAAGCGAAGCYGCKTTATTGAAGCTTTTAGCTAGCAACGATGATTCTCAATCAACACGATTGGCACAACGTAAGGCAGTTGAAGTTCTCGCTATTTTGGGTTGCCAAGAAGCCATACCGTTGCTTGCTAAGTGTTTATCAAGCAACGACTCATATCTTGTTGAGAATGCAGCATGGGCGTTAAAGGAACTCAACTGTAAAGATCAAGATGTTATCGATAACTTGGGAAAACTGCTGGATGTTCCTGGGCAAAATCAACGTGTAATTATTCAAGCTCTAACTGGGTTAGGTGCCATTGGCTCCGTGGAAGGAATTAAATTGCATTTATCTAGTAGTAACCCAGGCATAAAAGGAGCAGCCTTGGCAGGTTTATATATTCTCCTGAAACAAGATTTTGGCTTGGAAATGCTCAAGGAGCATTTAATGCTCCCCAATCAAATGGATAGGCAAGCCGCAATACAAGATATTATTGATGCCAATTCATATATGCTGTTGCCAGATGTGTTGCTGGCTCCGGTTTCTCCTGTATTTAGAATGCGCGCGGTTAGGCTTTTGTGGCCTAAGGGTGCCACTGAGSTTGAAGGAAAATCCCTAGATTACTATGTAGATTCACTAATTATTGATAGCCCAAGTAGTGTTGAGTTGGTTCATCGCTACGATGAGGAGCCAGCTATAGATTTTTTAATACAAGAATTTTTTGGCACTGATTTTAGCCGTTGCTATTTAGCTTTACGCAGCTTGGCGCTAAAAGATCTTAATGATATTTGGCCAGCTTTCCTGCAACGCTGGCATCAAGATGCAGATAATGATTACGGGGCCCATTACTTCTTTATGCGTCTTATTGGCTATGCTAATAACTTRAAACRAGAATACTTAGACGTTGCAATTAATATATTATTAGAAGCGATCGCTAATCCAAGGCCACAATTTTTAAAATCAAAGCCAGCTGCGATTCTTAGCCTTGCAAACATTGCAGCTGATGTGGCAATTGATAAGTTGCCAGAATGGCTTAATCCAAAAGATACACCATTTTGGGAGGCTAGATATGCAGGATTRATAGCATTAGAGAGACTAAATAGTAATTCAATTTCCCTTGGGGATTTAGGGGGCTTGGCCCTGCAAAGCAAGGCAGATCCGGAGCCATTTATTGCGTTTAAAGCTGCTAAATATTTTGGCTAATCACTTATTTCGGAAAATCGTGTGTTAGGAGATCCTTTGTTTGCCCAATATTGAACAAACATTTGTGCATTTGGCCGTGGAACAGATGCAATTGCCCTCAGTATTTTGAAACTACGGTTTGGACCCATTGGCCAATGACCAACTGCTTCTATTTGCCTGATGTGTCCGCCTAGTGCCTCTAGGCAATTTTCGAAGCGATCTAGTTGTGTTTGGTCTATTGTTTCAAAAACAAAGTCGGTTCCAACGCAAATGAGATGATGGGAGCGGATCCATTCTTTTAGCTGCTTTTCTACTTTTGTTATTGTCATATTTATTCAATCTAATTGAGCTTTAGAAATCCAATTTTGATCAATTAGTTCATTCAATTTAGCAATTCGGGTAAAGCAAAGGTGGCCRTGTTCTGAACCCCAACAAACTTCATTGCTGTTTGGATCAAGGCCTTGATCTCTACTTATCCAATTATTTTCGTCCACTTCTACTTCGCTTACTAAATAGGTAAGTTTGCCATCACGGGGCACCATGCATGCTTTGCCTGGTTCTACTTCTCCTCTGTATTTACCATTATTAATTTCACGAAAATGCATTGCACACCCAACCCTTGCTTTAAGTTCTTGTGGGTGTAATTCCTTGAGAAGGCTTGGCTCAAAACCAGCWCCAGCTAATCTTTCTGGCTTGCTACAACCATAATTWAGCAGTATAAATARATCGTCTTTTTGCTGGAGTTTGTGAATACCCTGKCGATAGGGACGCCAAGGATCGTGGTTRTAGCTTTGTTCGGAATAGTAACCAGGCCCCTGGAATACCTGCCAATTTAAAGGCCTAAAATATATATTAATATGTGCGTAGTTGCGGGGATTATCCATCGCTTGCTGCTTATTACTGTAGTGSCCAGCGAGKGTATTGGCGAATCTAAGTAGATTTTGATTRTTTAACTGCKGCCYATCATTCATGGATATTAATCCTCCTYACCTCAGAGGAAAATGAGGTTTGYAAAACCCCAGCACCGGATGCTGTTTTCAATACTGATGATCGGCAGCGAATATTATCAGAYACAAACCAGATRCGCTCYTCTGCAATTGATTGACCGTATTTGGTTTCGAGCACAAAGGTGTTGTCGCTTAGCAGTTGATAAGTTGAGATTGCTTCTTCTGCTTCAGCATAACCAACACTGCGAATCAGCTGGCCGTGGCTATCTGATTGTTTTATTGGTATGAGAATACATTCCCCAGCTGAAACCTGTGTGGGATCATCAGGTTCCCAGTCGCTTTCRGCATGCCATTCCATTTTGAAGGGTGTGGATGGAATGCCGTCGCAGGAAGCAAGCTTTTGGAGTAGTTTATTTACAGCGGGATCATTTAAATCAATGATAGTGATCTTTATTTCACTTAGAACTTCTTCAAATTGTTGAAAGGCGAGTGAATGCCCACTTCTCATGGACCTCCACTCACCTTCACTTTTAGCTAGGAAAATCTCTATGCTCATTCAGGCACTTCTTTTYGTTTTACTAATGCTTAAACATTAGTAATTGAAAGAATTTTAGCACCCCGTGCTTGCAAGGATTGAATGGTAGAAGATAGGGATGAATAAGGAATAATTGATTTCTGCATAGAGCGGCGGAGATTTTTTGCTACGCCAGCGGAAGACCATACGATTTGATAGGTGCGAGCGTTGCGATCGCTGCCGCCTTTTGGTTTGCGTTGATTTAGGGAAGGGGTTGTGCCAGTGGCAAGATTGTTGAGCAGTTGCGACTTGCTTCCRCCATCAAAACTTGCAAAACCAGCTTCTAAATTTAGGGTGCGCACATAGGTGGAATTAGATTCACCCACGGTGGTTTGATTTGTTCTGCAATAGGGAACCGTATCGCTGCCAAATACCCTGAAGTATTCCTGGCTATTGGTGTAACTGGTGATTTCAGCTTCATAGCCTTCGTTAGCTAGCCGTTGCACATGCTCACTTATCTCGGCTTGATTACGCGGGGCCCGGCCCATAAGATGTTTGAAGTTTAGTTCAACAAAGCGATAGGGGCCATTGGCATCAAGGAAAAGRCTGCGATAGGTATCTGATAGGGCAAGGGCTGTTACTAGCCCCTGCACTGTTAATGATCCATTGCAGTACATGCTTTCAGCTGAAACTACCCGCTCAGTTTCCATGAGGTGGGCATTGCCAAAAACTTGACGATTTGCAGCKCGAATTACATCGCCAGCATGGGCTAAATCAAGATTTGGRTTTGTTGATTGAGTGATWACAGAGGTCATTTTAAAAGGAGGTTGGATTGATTAATTGATTTGTTTGAGMAATAATYGCCCRTGGAATCAGATAACTTCAGTAATTGATTCAATYTTGCCACCGCGGCGGTGGATGTAGCTGAGCTGGCTTGTGATGTCTTTGCCGCTAACCAGGTAACTGGCGTTTGGAGTGCGTTGACGACCACCGGCTGGTTGAGCCTTAACAACAATCCGGAASCGCTTGGTGGTGGCATCYGAACCGCCGGAGAAGGCGCCATTGCGGTTGGTTCGAATGGTTGTGGTACCCCAGCCAGCAGGAACGGCTTTGGTTGCAACGGAATTAASCAAGATCGAACTGTTTTGAACCGTATCGCTTGCGGCGAAACCTTGTACTAGGGCGAGATGGCGGTTGAAACCAATTTGATCTCTACCAGCTTCGGTGCTGATTCTTGCGAATGGAACCGTATCTTCACCGAAGGTTGATTGGTATTCTTCGCAATCTAAGTAGCTGTTGATTTCAGCTTCATAACCATGGGTTGCYAGGCGAACGATGTGCTGGCTTAATTCCGCCTGGGACTGGGGGGGACGACCAAGGAGGTGTTTGAAGTTTAATTCAACAAAGCGRTAGGGTGCATTGCTTTCAAAGAACCTRCGTTGATATTCAGCAGATAGTGCAATTGCRCGCACAAATTCCCTGGTGCTTAAGTAGCCCTCAATGAATTTGCTTTCAGCTGTGCTAACTCTTTCACTTTCCATGATATGGGGGTTGCCCATTACTTGGCGATAGGTAGCKCGAATAAGTGCATTAATTTGATCACTGGAATCACCAGKGCAACGTTCAAACTTCTCTTGCTCCCTTTGGCCAAGGCCAAATCCCACATAGATATCACCGCGCAGGGGTGTTGAATCTCCACCATCGCTGCTAGCTCTGGTTACRGGCTTAAAGCTTGTAATTCCAGATGGCCCACCTGCATAGCCACCGGAAAGACTGAAGCCGGAGCGGAAWACTTGACCAGGAATTTTGATTGATTGCCCAGTGGATTTCACCAAGCTATTCATCAGTTGACTTCTGCTGCCAATTGCAGTGTCGCTRCCGGCAAAATTTTGCTCCAGTGCTGCAATCCGATTAAATGCCGACTGGGGTTGSCCTGGGCGGGAAGACCATGCGCGCGCATAGGGAACGGTATCTGARCCGAAAACGCTGTTGTATTCCTCTGAATCTACGTAGCTATCGATATCGGCATCAAAACCTTCAGAGGCAACTCTGGCGATATGTTCTGAAACCTCCGCTTCGTTATGGGGTGGCCTGCCGAGGATATGTTTAAAGCTAAGTTCAACTGAGCGATGGGGACCTACAGCATCAAAATAGCGGCTGCGATAGAAGGCGGATTTAGCTAATTCACGCACAAATTCACGCACGTCTATTTCGCTATTGCGAAGGCGGGATTCTGCACTGGCCAGCCTTTCGCTTTCCATGGGCTGAACATTGCCAAATACTTGCCGGTAGGCTGCATTGATCACCATCGATAGATGTTCTTCATCGCTTGGATGAAACCTATCGCTACTGATTTGACCACCGCTGCGAAAATTACTATTGGTGGTGGCAGCCTCTTTAGATGGCATGCGCTTACGGGAGAAGGATATCGGACCTTCAATAAGGGCTGTTGCCCCAAACAATAGGGACTTTGATTGATTGTTTGTCATGGGGCAACCTGTAACGGGATGGGAAATAAATTTGTGTAAAGAAAAATTCTCAAAAGGGGGGGGATGTGCCCCCCTACCAGCTCACATCGGGGTGATGCTGGAGATCACACCACCTTCTTTATGTATCCGCTTGAATTCTTGGGAAAGTTTTTCAAATGGTACAAAATAAACCCGGTTTGATTTTGTATAACGTGATATTGGGCGAATGTTATTTGCCCTGTATCCAGTAACATTTACGCGATACATCTTGCCCGTGGCGCCAGCGCCAAGCCTTGTGGCAGCGTCTTGCAGATTTGCAGCTGGGCGGTAGCTCCAGCCTTGRCTGTCTGCAGAGGATGGTGCAACAACTGCAATCGGTAGGTTTTGATAGGCGGCACCACCTAGTTTGGAGCTGATGCCAGCAAGATCTCCCTTGAGGCTGCTGCTGCTGTTGCCCCTTAGCAACTGGAAGCTCCAGCCAAATTCCTGCATGGTGCTGCAGCTTTCAGTTCTCCAGCCGCGCTGATAGGGCACCGTGTATTCACCAAAATTATTTTGATATTCATCTGAATCGAGAAAGCTATCAATATCGGCTTCGTAGCCATGGGAATCTAGGCGTTCAGCGTGGAGGCGCATTTCCTGGAAACTTGCTGGTGCTCTGCCAAGCAGATGGCGAAAGGCCAATTCGATATACCTATATCTGGAGCAGGCRTCAAAGAAGCGGCTTTGATACAAATCGCTCTTAGCTATTCGGCGGATCAGTTCCCTTACGCTTATTTCACCAAGTTTGAATTGAGATTCAGCTACTACTTGGCGCTCGCTTTCCATTACATAGGCGTTGCCCATCACCTGCCGATATACGGCAGTGATCACCTCTTCTTTTTTGGCGTCTTCATCCCCWGGGAGATTTTCATAGGGAGAATCGCTATCAAAGCGCTCTACTCCTAAGCGCGAGGCGGGACCGAAGGGCATCGATGAGTACAACAACTGGTCGAGACCATCGTCTGATAGTTATCGTGTTTGTGGCGATCTTCTTTATAAAGCTCAACTTTTGCCATCCCCACCCACGGGGGGCTGGTTCAGATGCCACTCCAGGCTTTTGCGGGTGGTGTTGCGGGTGAAGGGATTCCAGCAGTCGAGTTCTTTGTAGGGCCTGCGCAGCAGCTCTGCAGCGATCTGATCTAGGCCAATGGCTAGGCAGAAGTCGGCCCCCTCAATGGTTTCCGCTCCCTCTAGGCCGGCTTCACTCAAATCGGCGCCGCGAAAATCGGCTTGGTTTAATTGAGCGCCGGTAAAGCGCGTTCCCCTGCACATTGCCCCCTGCAGCACTGCACAGCGCAGATCAGCTGAGATCATGCGGATGCCATCAAGAATTGCTCCGCTGAGGTTTGCRCCACTTAAATAGGTGCCCATGCAGGAAGCTCCCCTTAAGTCCATGTAGCGCAAGTCGGCACCGGATAAAAACATTGCATCAAGTTTTGCTCCAGGGCCAATGGCCCCAGATTTTTTATAATCAAAATCCTGGGGCCATCGGGTTTGGCGATTGTATTTAGCTAGTTTTAAATCTGCATTTTCAAGGTTGCAGTTGCTTAAATCAGTGCCGCGTAAATCGGCCCTACTCAGCCGCGCACCCTGAAGATTAATGGCGGCAATTATTTTGCCGCTCCAATCTGCTCCTCTCGCATCTATGGGGTTTTTGCTGTTATCAATCGGTTCAGCTAATTCAGGGGGCTGCCAGGCGTCAAGGCTCATAGCTCGGCTTTGCCTCAGCTGGTGTGCAGCATCGACAGTGCAACAATCACCAGCACCCTAAGGATCTCAAAGCCACCGATTGCAAATAAACCAAGCCACACTTTGAGCGCCCATGCTGGCGGCTTGGCGGGCAGCCATTTCAAGGCTGGACTTGGCATATAGGCCAGGGAATTTGGACTTGGTGTTCTCTTCCTCATGGTGTCGCGCCAATCGGAGCCATAGCGCGGGAATTGCTGATATATCGGCATTTCACCTGTGGCCCGGCCGGCAAGGCTTCTCGAGCGTTGCTCTGGCACTTGATCTAGGCCGAAGGCATTTATGTACTCCTCACTATCAAGCAGTTGATTTACAAAACCCTCAAGACCTTCCTTYGCAATCACTATCGACCAGGTTCTTCTTTCGGCGTCGTTATAAACAGGTCGGCCTAATACCCTGCCAACAATTTGATCCACCATTCGATAGTTTGAATTGCATTGGTAATATCCTTCTTTGAAGCGTCTTGAAAGTAGTAAGCCGCGGATAAATTCCCTTACAGGTATCATYCCATTGCGTAATTGTGATTCCAGATGTTCAATCCGGTCGCAGCGCATTGCATGGAAAAAAACCTGTTTATAGGCTTTTTCTATTAGTAGATCAACGCCGCTGCCTTGGGAATATGATCCCCCCGMATCCTGTAGAAATTGTTGCGCCGCAAGGCTTGCTCCCCCTGGAGGTGCTACCCGTGAATTTTGGCTAGAGAGGGGATAGGCGAGCAGCGGTAGCGACATGGGCGTTTTGCCAGAACATGAAAAGCTGTTGCACCATCATTCAGCAGAATTGCCTAGAAATCAGATTTCTTTGCAGCTCTTCATCAAAATTTGGAGCTGTTCTGGATTTAGGGCAGGGGAAGCGCATAGCCAGCCATGCCTTTCTTTATAAAARGCCCAGCTGATTTCTGTGCAGAGCCCTGGGCAGGCAGTAACGATTTCTGGGGCGATTGCAGCTTCGCTACCCATTTGGATCAGAAGTTCAACAACRGCAGCGGGGCTTTTAATATTCATTCCCCTAATGGCAGCCCCCACTACCCAGGTGAGCTTTGTTTGCCCAATCTCAACTCCATCGTTATCACAGGCRAGKATTATGTTTGTATTGGGGAGGCTTTCAGAAGMATTTCCCCAYAATCTAAGATCATCTAAATTTAAATTMATACGCAATATACTTTCACCATTGAGGATTTTTTGTTCCTTTATGCCACTGCAACCTAGATAGATTGTAGTAATTTGATCTATYGCTGAAACAGCCATGGCCACCTTTGGTTATGTGGATGCGTAGGGCCACTTTACAGCCTGGGCTCTGGCGCTTGCTGGCATGGTTGTTAACATCTTGGCAAATCAGCAAAAAYGCTTGCCATGGCCTCCCCACAGCTTTTGCAAAGCCTTTTAACTCAACTKCATGCGCTTTCAGAGGTAAATGAAACCCTCACGGTGCGTTTGTTGGAACTGGAAGAGCGTGTGGCCCTATTGGATCAAAAAYTAGTCCCTGGGCAGCAGGAAATACCAGAAGGGGACAGGGTTTTATTGGCAGCAGCGGATTTAAGGATTGAGCGCATTAGCGGGATGCTSGAGCCAACTCCAATTCGCCCTAAGGCTGARGTTCTGCCAATTAGTGAAACTATGTATGAAGATGAGCCTGAGCAACTATTTATGGATGAGGCTGCTTAATTTAGCTCCCATGCCTTACGCCATTGATTTGGTGGTGGTGCCACTGAATTTTYATGGCGCTTAAATTCAAACGGACCAGCTAAAGACCCCCAAGCCATTTCATTSGTTTCAATGTTGTAACCCCGATCAAGGGTTGTCATGCCAAYTGAACTAATCAAAAAATGACTCACTAGATAGGTGCTTACCCCATTACGCTCAACTARGCATYTACAGCCCGGCTCTATTACGCCCTTATAWCCGCTGGCCTCTGCGGAAACGTTGTAGGTGCAYCCYGCYAATAATTTCAGATYAGTTGCCGTAAYTTCTARCAACCGATCGGCAGAGCCTGTGGCTCCATAGAAGCTGCTTTCGTTTCTCAAMCCCTTATTRAGGATTTTTAGCTGYCCGGCYTCAACAACCACCTGGAGCACCCTTAGGCGGTAGGGCTCATTTGGAGCCACGGTGTAGGCCTGTTCCAGCAGCAATGAACCTGGTTCTAAATGGCTTAAAGCCCTTATGCGCACTTGAATATGGGCATAGATGGGCGGGTTGTTGAAGGCCTGTTCACGGTTGCAGAAATCTCCACAAAGCAGTTCGCAGAGCTGAAAGGGGCTATCCATGCCTTTAGATTACAAAAATATGATCGAATCTCCCATGGGAGGCAGGTTCTTCAAATTTTTAGCTATTGGCTGGCWGCCCTTGCTTGGCTTGTTGGCGGGCTGTGAGGCACCCTTAGCCAAACAAATCTTTCAAAACGCTTCCCAATCCGCTGGGATGGGATCCACCATCAGYTTATTAGTTGAAACTAAAGTGGGTTCAGATCCCTCGGATCAAAAATTAAATAAATTAGTTGTTGAGCAGGAAGTTGATTTATTTCAACGTTTTAATCCCGGAGTTAAAATTGATGTTAGATTTGTTCCTAATGATCAATTGATAAAGCAACTTAATTTTCAATATAGCCGTGGTTTAGCCCCTGATTTAATACTTTTAGCTACTAACAATTTGCTGCCCCTTTGGCGCCAGGGTTTGATTAAGCCCGTTGAGCTAAAACCATTTGAGAAAAAATCAGTTCGGGCAGCCCTCCTGCCAGCATTCACATATAAAGAGCAATTGTTAGGCATACCTGTTTTGATTTATCCTCAAATTGCTTGCTATAATCGCAGTAGGTTAAAAGATCCGCCTGCTAAGATCGATCAATTGATTAAGTTGGGCCAGGCTGGATATCCCATTGGTATATCTGGAAGTTTTGAATCCCTGCGCTGGCTTTATACGGGTTTTGATGATAGCG
>NZ_PXVC01000010.1 GCF_003011125.1 Synechococcus lacustris str. Tous
GATCTTGAGGCACAGCGAAGGGCATCAAGTATCTACCTCAGCCACAGGTTAGTTCCAATGTTTCCCATTGGCCTTGGCAGTGGTCCCTTAAGCCTCTCTCCCGGTTTAAAAAAAGCTGCCATAAGCGTTGCTATTTGCCTTGATCAAAACAGWTGCATTGTTGGAATTGATATTGTTCGATCCTGGGTACAAATCACATATGCCCTTAGCTATAGCGATGCAGATGAGCTAATCGAACTGGCTCCGCCCCAGGATGCTGATCTTGCCGAAATCAATGCCCTGCTTCTGAACAGACGGCTTTGGAGGCAAGCCCAAGGTGCCCTATTGATGGATCAACCGGAGGGCAGGTTTATACGCATGGATGGAAGGCCTCAATTGGAAATTACAGAACCAGGTTGTTCACGGGCAATGGTGGCAGAGGCAATGCTTTTAGCTGGTGCTGCCGTAGCCAATTGGGCTAAAGAACATCAATTGGCCATGCCCTTTCGCTGCCAGGCCGGCAATCAAAGTTTGGCTCCTGATCAATTGATCGAATTACCAGCAGGCGCTGTGCGCTGGGCCCATCAAAGGCTTGGGTTGGGGCGCAGCCGTTTGCAAAGCGAAGCTGCCGCCCATCAGGCCCTTGGCCTTTCTGCCTATCTACAATGGACTTCRCCAATTCGCAGATACAACGACCTGCTGGCACACCGGCAGTGGTTAACACACCAAAATTTAATCGAAGCAGAACCGCTAGCAAAGGAATTGATTAACCCATTATTAGATAAATTAGAACAGCAGAGTAGGGARGTAGGCCAGATAAGTAAGGAGGATCAACGATGCTGCCTACTGGAATGGTTGGAAAGTTTAAAGCCAAAGTTAATAGCGCARGATGGAGTTATGTTGCGCTGGCTTAGGGAGGATCAAAACCTTGCGCTTGTGAGAATAGAGCCATGGGCATTGGAGTTGCCAGCACGACTGAGGGACCCGGCTGGGCCGGGTGATCTATTAAAGATTAATGTKCAGGAAGTTGATCCAGCCAGGGATTTATTGCATCTCAAGGCAACAATCGGTTAATTCGCCACCACGGTCCCCATGGATTCCAGCGGCCAACAACCGTAACTTTTTTACGATCTAGTTTAGTTATTTGTTCTCTAACCATAGGCTCAAGGGTAATAAGAGGCCATYGCTTTGATCCCCAGCAACCAAACCATTGATCCTCACTATTGATATTTAATTCCATTTCCTGTGAATATTCTCCTGGTTCAGGTGGCGCTTCCGTGKGAGTTGGAGTTGTATTTCTAGCATCAAGTGCCCMTAGCTGAGTTTGGTGCCAAGCAGGCGAATGCCAGGCTAAATTTTCATTAATAAAAGGTGCTGAGGGAGCAGTTCTCTCATTAATAAGAGCTTTTTGTAATATTTTTATATTTAATTGTTCTGGTAATATTTTTGCCTGGCTGCAAAGCGCTGCTGCCATGCCTGCTGCCTGACCAACATTTAGCACCAATGGGCCTAATCGTGTTGCACCATTGGCCATATGACTAACACTTATTCCTTTGTCAGCCATCAACAAATTTGCAGCAACGCTACCAAATAGTGCATCAAAAGGAATGCAAAAAGGAGTGCCGCTCCATCTACCGCCCCAGGCTTTACTCTTAGGGGCTAAAGGCCAGTCTGGACCAGGATAGTGATGGTCATTTGGATAATTACCAATGGCAATACTTGATTGGTTAATATCACTATTAAGTGTTGCAGGCAGCAGGTCTTGCTCTGTAACGGTGTAGTTACCAACTATGCGCCTACTTTCACGCCAATAGGGCTGAACTGCAAGTCCATCATCTTTGGATGTGAATAGTAATCCCCCAGTTATTGATTGCAATTCCTTAAAAAAGTTTTGGCTGTGGGCACGCATGCCATCTAGATGCTTGGCGATGCGGTTTGTTGAACCACTAAATGGCGCCAATGGATCTTCATGCCAATCGTTGCCATTGATCGGCCAATTAAGCATCAGTAAATCTTCTGGTAATCTGCCGTAGCTAAGGCACCTCAATAGGCCATGGGGTTTTAGGCAATCTTGAAACGGAGCAGCCGGTTGTTTATTTTGCCTAAATACTTGGCTGCTTTCATTCCAWTCCCCTTGCCAGCGAGCCAGGAAAACCCATGTGGGTGATTGCACCACTTGAGTTTTGAAAAATGGATCCTGCTCCAGTTTAATTTTTTCTGGAGCACTTGGTTCATCCCACTCTTCTTTTGCTTCCCAACCTAACCGGTAGGGCACATCAGCATAAACCAAACTTTCAGCCAATTCTGTGCCATCTATTATTAGATCAAAATTTACTKCCAATTGATTAATACCATCACTAAAAATAGCCCCTGTTATTAAACTATATTTTTTTGTTAGTTCTTGTAAATTCCAACCACTGATCCAYTTGAGGTTTGGCTCAGCCCGTATCCAATCTTGAAATATWTTTTCAGCTTGAGCCGGTTGAAAGCCAAAGCAACTTACCCAATTGTTGTCTAGTCCTTCAGGTACGTCCATTCTGAGCTTACGTAGAAGGGCGCCCCAAAGACCCGTTTGCCAAGGGGATAGTTCATTGCCATCTGGGGCTGAAACCCCACTTGCACTAAGCATCCCCCCAACCCACGGGCCTGGCGTAACAAGCAGGCATCTTGTRCCACTGCGGGCACACTGCAGTGCAGCCCCAAGGGCTCCAGTGCCACCACCAAGTACCAGCACCGGTACTTTCAATGCGTCCTGGTTCAAAGCTGATTCCTCAAGATGCAATCCCCGTTGGGAGATGGTGAACTAAAAGTGGTTTGCTGCCAATGGTTAGGATCGAGCGAATGACAACCACCCTCACCACGCCGCTCTACTACGTTAACGATCGGCCCCACATTGGAAGTGTTTACACCACATTGGCTGTGGACAGCCTTGCCCGTTACCGAAGGCAGAGGGGTGAGRAGGTAATTTTTATAACCGGTTGTGATGAGCACGGSCAAAAAATTCTTCGCACAGCCCAGCAGGCTGGCATTGCTCCTCAGCTACATTGCGATAATATCAGCGCTATTTTTAACCAAAATTGGCAAGAGTGGGGCATAAGTAATAACCGATTTATTCGTACAACTGATCCACGCCATAGGACGATTGTTAATCAGTTTTTTGAACGTGTTGCCTCAAATGGAGACATAATTGAAGGTAGGCAGCAGGGTTGGTATTGTGTTGCATGTGAAGAATACAAGGATGAATATAAAGATCAAAATTTATCCATTAATCCTGCTCCTATTTGTTCTRTCCATCAACGTTCATTRGAATGGCGTGATGARACAAATTTATTTTTTCGTCTTTCCCGCTATCAACAACAAATTGATCATTTAATTAGTAAGGATGGTTTTATTAGGCCTAGTTCTAGACGTCGCGAGGTGGAGAACTTCGCCTCTGGTGGCTTAAAGGATTTTTCGATCTCCCGTTTAAACCTGCCATGGGGAATTCCAGTGCCTGGCCATCAAGAGCATACTTTTTATGTTTGGTTTGATGCTCTTTTAGGTTACATAACTGCTTTACTAGAGCCGGGAGATGCTCCTGATTTAGATCTTGCTATCTCAAGAGGTTGGCCTGCAAATCTACATGTAATTGGTAAAGATATTCTTAGATTTCATGCTATTTATTGGCCGGCCATGTGTATGTCAGCTGGGATAGAACCTCCAGGGGCAGTTTTTGGCCATGGCTTTCTTACTAGGGAAGGTCAAAAAATGGGCAAATCCCTTGGCAATAGCCTAGAACCTGGCATTCTTTTAAATAGCTTTGGCGTTGATGCTGTTAGATGGTATTTACTAAGGGATATTCAATTTGGTGATGACGGGGATATTCAACAGCAGCGCTTARTAGATCTTGTTAATAATGATTTGGCGAATACTATTGGCAACCTGGTAAATAGAACAATTAGCATGGCTCGCAAATGGTTTAACGGGGTCCCTATTCCAAAGAATCCACCTGGCTTAGACCATCGTTTGGCTGTATTGTGTGAGCAGATCCTTCAATCATTAGATACTAATTATGATCAACTAGACTTTCGCTCCGCATCTGAGAATATCCTAATGCTGGCAACTGCTGCCAACGGTTACCTTAGTGAAACAGCGCCATGGACTGCCATAAAGGATGAAAACAACCGTGATGCAGTTGCTTCAGACATATACGCAGTGCTTGAAGCATCTAGATGGGTTGGCGTTTTACTTTTTCCGCTACTCCCAAATCTTAGTGTTAATTTACTCAAGCAATTAGATCAACCTGCAGTTGAYTGGAAATCACAATTGATATGGGGTAAGCTTGAACCTGGCAAATATCTTGATGAGCCAATTCCTATTATGCAAAGGCTTGAGCTTGAAGCATAAATATGAAATTAACTACCGCATCGATAWTAACTGTCTTGCTTCTCAGCAGTTGCAGTAATTCCTATTCGCCACCCAAGGAAACCGCACCCCCATTTAAATTTAAATCACTTAAGTTGCACCAAAATAATTCAGCMGGTTTAAGGCTTTGGGATTTATATAGCCCCCGCGCCAGTTATCGTATTGATCAAAGGAATGCAATTATTACTAACCCGTCAGGAACCCTTTATCGCAAGGGTGARGCAACCTACCAGATTTCTGCTAAAAARGGTGTTGTTACTAATGATGGCGAACTAATTGAATTATTGGATAGTGTAAAGCTTTCCACCCTTGATCAGCGTAAGATAAATATCTCCGCCGCTAGGGCCCTTTGGAGGCCCGCTGCCAATACGATTGAATTGTTTGGYAAACCTCAGGCTAGCGATCCAACAAAAATCCTAACCGCGGGCAAAGCACGTTTTAATCTGCTCCAGGAGCTACTTGAATTACGCGATCAACCACGCCTACAACAATGGATCAAAAAACAAAACCCCTTACAATTAGCCCAACTTGACCTTCGTGTTAAGGATGCTAATTGGCAGCTTCTAAGCGGCAAGTTAACTGCTGCTGGTCCAATTAAAACTATTCAAAGGCCATCAAGCAAGCAGCAAAGAACTCTTTTTGCTGCTTCGCTACAGGGCAATACAAGGGAAAATTGGCTTGATTTCTACCCGCCTGTTCTGATTAGTGAACCTGCTCGTAAAATGCAGATTAATGCTGGGCTTAGCCGTTGGTGGATTACCGAAGAGCGCATTACATCCTCTGCTCAGGCGCGGGCTACTTTAGATAAATTATCTGTAGCAGGTTCTAATCTTGAGCTGCTGGAAAAAAATAATCTGATTAAAGTTGGTGAAAATTGCGAGCTTAGCCAGCCCGGTGAATTCCTATCAGCAAATAATTGCATCTGGAATTGGCGCACTGGCGAAATCTCAGCATTTGGTTCAGTTGAACTTAAACGCAAACAGCTCAATCAAATTACTTTGGCCCAAGAATTACATGGCAAAACTGGTAATAATGGCTTAATTGTTTTCACTGCACCGGGCCGGAAGGTTCATACTCAGCTGCGTTTCCCCCAGGCCCAGGYTGGAGAAAAGCGTCGGGCTGCTGAAGTGCAATTTTGAGCTTATCTGCCCAGCCTTGGGCCCAGCGTTCATCGCTTCGGCTAAAGCAACGCACCGACCAGCCACCAATCAAWAGCCAACCCCTCTCCCCAATTGGTGTTACGAGGATTGCMGGAAGTAACTCGGGAAAGTAGTTGAATTCAGCAGCTCCTGGATAAAGTTCAAGGTTCACTAAAGATATTTGCTGTTGCTTCTCCCTTGCTCTTTTTAGGATATTTCCYTCTAAGAATGCTTTWTCGCCAAGGATTCCCCGCCGCATTAGCACTTCACCGTCCCACACCAACATCAAACAGGCCGCTGGYGTGGCGAGTAAAAACATTGCGCTTCCCCAGGCAATTTCCCMTTGGCATGTRGTTGAAAGTAGCTTCGTCAACTCAAAGCCCTCCTTACCAGCAAGCTCCACGCGATCCCTGGCCGTTGGATTKGCCCGCGTCCAGATAACCCCAACCAACATCAGGCCAACTGCCATCACACCAGCCAACACAGAGCTTCGGCCTAGRGCRGGTGTAACAAGTTCAGGAAATGTGAAGCTATTTGCGAAATTCARAGCTAATCCCAGGCCACCACAGCAAATAACGAGTTTTGCTGCCGTGGGAGGGCTGCCATTTTGGCTTTCCATAGCTCAAATGGTATGAACCTTGGTGTTTTCAATGAATAGCGCAGAGTCCTTTGCTGCCGTTTGCCTTGCGGCGGTTGCTAGCGATGGAGTTTTGGGCCGTGATGAGGCACGAAGCCTAAGAATTGAATTGGAGTTTCGCACTCCCTTCTCTTCGATGGACGATCGCGAGATGACYGATCTTTTTGATCGCTTGCTAGCCCTTTGGCGTGATCAGGGTTCAGAGGGTCTTGTTCAGTCTGCTTTGCCCCARCTAACTCCACCCCAACGGGAAACCGCCTTGGCGGTAGCTACTCAATTGGTTAGAGCAGATCGCGTGGTGGAGGCTGARGAGCTCGAGTTCTTACAATCCTTAGCTAGGAACCTCGATCTCAGCCCTGGTAAGGCTGAATTGATTATTGAAGTTATGGATATTTTGCATCGAGATGCCTTGGCCACGGCAAACTAAGAAAACCTTCCAGGGGAGCAAACATGGTTCCGTCATCAATCCTGCGCTTACTCAGCCTTTTGTTCTTGGTGTGCGCGCTGGCATGGCCTGGGCAGGCTCTATGGGCGATTGGGATTGATGATTTCCCCGCTCATGCTCCCAACGAACAGGTGGATGATGGGGCCGACGTGCTCAGCCGTGCAGCAATTACCGAATTACAAAAAAAACTTGAGCTGTTCAGTCAAGCTCGAATCGACGCAAGGATTATCACCTTTAGGCGCCTCGACTACGGCATTGGCCTTGATCAACTGGCAGAAGAATTGCTACAGCGCTGGCAAAGCCCAAGCSAGGGAGAGCTTCTTATCCTTTTGGAAACCGGCTCGAATAGCGCTTCTGTGAAAGCCTCGCCAGTTGTTTTAAAGCTGCTGCCTGAGGAACTACTTGAAAGCACAGCAGAAACAACCATGGCTGTTCCGCTCCGTGATGGAGGCAGGTATCGCCAAGCCCTATTAAGTGGTCTTGATCGCCTTGGCACAGTGCTTGGTGGAGCTGAGGATCCTGGGCCGCCACTGRTTGAAGAAGTGGTGGCTCCAGTTACCAATATCCCCACAGCGGAAGAAACCGCTAAYAGCAATGCTTTTTCATGGGTAATTGTTCTGTTGGTGGTTGGAACGCTTGTGCCGATGGCCACATGGTGGGTGTTCTCCCGATGATTGCAAGGCATCATGGAAGMGGTAGATCAGGCCCAACATGGGGATGAACAACTGGTTGGGAGCCTTTGGCAAGGCTGAAGAACTTCAATTCAGCAGCAACCTAGAGCTTGCCTATGAATCTGCCCTGATGATTCAGGGCCTTGAACTGGAATATTTCAATGATCGACCGGTTCGTACAGATGTGGATTTGGGATTACCTAAAACAACACAGGCTCAAATAATTAGGAGATTYCGATCAGCCTTAGCAAACTGCCGTCAATATGTTAGTGCCATAGAAMTGCATAGGTCGGAGCTAGATAGCCAAGAACTACGTCAATTGCAGTTAATTGAATCGGTTGTAAGGCGTTATGGCGGTGGCGATAGCCAGGGAATATTACGTCGGCCAGAGGCACTGCCCCGTAGTTTGCTCGGCGTTTTTGATCGGGTACGTAATGAATTGAATCCAGAGGCTGAAGCCAGCTTGGTTGCGGGCTTTCGCCGCAGGCGTGATTCAACTCTTGTGTCGTTAAGAATTTTATTACTTCTTATATTAGTGCCCCTTCTGTTGCAACAGGTTTCACGCACCTATATCGTTGCACCAATAATTGATCGATTAGCGCCTGAAGTTCCTTTTTTGAGTTACACAAAACCGCAGCTGCAGGATGCTGCKGTTAGTARGTTGCGCCTCTACAAAGAAGAATTGGAGTTTGATGCTCTTTTGGCGGGGAGGGAGGCCCCTTCCATTGATGAGATAAGAACAAAACTGTCTGAAAGGGCCGACCAGCTCAAGGATGAGGCCGATTCCAAGAGCACCGGAGCCATAAAGAATGTTATTTCCGATTTGATCGCACTTATTGGTTTTACTTTTGTTTGTTTTTTAGGCAGGGAAGACTTAAGGGTTTTACGTGGCTTCTTTGATGAATCCGTTTATGGATTAAGTGACAGCGCCAAGGCATTTGTTATTATTCTATTTACAGACATATTTGTTGGATTCCACAGCCCTGAGGGTTGGACTGTGTTACTTCAAAGCATTTCAAGTCATTTAGGGCTTCCAACTGAAGAAAATTTTATAATGCTTTTCATTGCAACATTCCCTGTTATTTTAGCAACAATATTTAAATATTGGATTTTCCGTTACCTCAATCGCGTRTCTCCATCTTCTGTGGCCACTTTGCGCAATATGAATGGTGGTGGTTAAACGCAACGGTGRCTGAACACATCATMGTTACAGGTGCTAGCCGCAGTGGGAAGAGTGAGTGGGCTGAACAATTACTTGTTTCAAAAGCAGCTMACAATCCAATTTGCTATGTGGCTCCGGGCAATTTATACCCCGATGATGCATCCTGGCAGAAACGGCTTGATCTTCATCGCCAAAGGCGCCCCAGTTACTGGCAGCTTATGGAGCTTGAACACCCGCATCTGTTATTAAAAATCCTAGATAACAGCAGTGATTTAGCTAATAATTTTCTATTGATCGACTCCCTCGGCAGCTGGGTATCCCTTGGCCTTGAGCTTACGGATAATGAATGGCTGGCAATGCAGGCTGGACTTCTTGAAGTGTTATCAGTTCGAAGGCTTCCAGTGGTTCTTGTGAGTGAGGAGGTGGGCTGGGGAGTTGTACCAGCAACTGTTGCTGGTGGCTGCTTTCGCGACCGCCTTGGCAGCTTGGCTAGGGCCTGTGCAAGTTGCTGTATCGAGCGCTGGTTGGTTTGCATGGGTGAAGCCCTTCCCTTACATAGGCTCGGCACAACTGTTGTTGGTATGAACTAGGGATGCCCAGGATCATTCTGTTTGAACCAGAAATACCCCCAAATACAGGAAATATTGCCCGCACCTGCGCCGCCACCAAAACTCCGCTGCATCTTGTTGAACCACTTGGGTTTGAGATTAGTGATCGCACCTTGAAGCGTGCCGGTCTTGATTACTGGCCATTTGTAGATCTACATCGCCATGGCAATTGGTCTGATTGCCTGGGCCATTGCCACGGCATGGGCGGCAAACTGATTGCCCTTAGCCGCCACGCCCCAGATTCKTATCTCGATTATCGCTTTCTAGACTCAGATTGGCTGGTGTTTGGGCGCGAAACCAGTGGGCTGCCCGATTACGTGCGCAGTGATTGTGACGCATTTCTTACCGTACCACTACCTTGTGCCAGCGTTAGGAGCTTGAATCTKTCKGTTGCAGTAGCAATTGTGCTTTTTGAGGCTCTAAGGCAAATTAAAAAGCCTTTGCTGAACAGTGATCTCGCTAWTTAGTGGGCTTTCTGTAACTTAGGGCACTTGATTTTCCCTTGWGCATGGTGTATTCTATCGAAGTTGTTGGATGTTGGCTTCTCCAACGGCTTGTTCTTTGATACTTTTGCATGAAGCCTTCCGCTTTACTTGTAACTGTTTCCATTAGYTTTCCTGCTGCATTCCTGTTGTCCGCAGGTATGCCTGGTCGCTCAAATCTTGATCGTTCRCCWTTTTTAAGTTCATCCACTCCAATTAATAGTTCAATTCAAAATAGTACTACTCATTATAATAAATCTGAACTCATAGCCAGCTCTGAGATCCCCTCACTTTGGGCTAGGGTTCGTTATGACATTACGGTTGAACAATTAGCAGATCAACTTGATTTGTCTGCTGAAAGGCTTGCAGTTTTAAATGATTGTGATACCAGTCGAAAATTTGTAGCCGGTGAATGGTTTGCCTTGCCAAGCCGTTCTGCTGATCTGCTGAAATCAGTTGCAGCCATTGATGATTCTCAACTGCGACGCTCAGCACCTCAAAAGTCGATATTTGCAAGATTTGGAGATAATCTCGCAAAAATCGCCGATCGCTATGAAATTCCAGTTCATGAATTAACTCGTTTAAATCCTGGCTTGAACCCGATTGCTCGCTTGGCGGTTGATACTCCAGTTAAGCTTCTGCAACCTGTTCGCGCTCGTTTACCTTTTGGYATTACTCCCGGCGGCAGTGGCGGCTTGAGTTGGCCAGGTTTACCAGATTTTGGTAATCAACAAAATCAAAGATCTTTTACTGGATATATTTGGCCAGCCGTTGGCACCCTCACCTCAGGTTATGGCTGGCGTTGGGGAAGAATGCACCGTGGTATCGATGTAGCMAATAATGTTGGTACTCCCATAGTTGCTGTTGCTGATGGTGTTGTGGCAAGCTCTGGTTGGAATGAAGGTGGCTATGGCTACTTGGTAGAAATTAGCCATCCAGATGGAACACTCACCCGTTACGCCCACAACAGTAGATTGCTAGTGAGCAAGGGTATGAATGTGAGCCAAGGCACCCCTCTTGCCCTAATGGGAAGCACTGGCCGCAGCACAGGTCCCCACCTTCATTTTGAGATCATTCCACCCAGCAGTGGCGCGGCAAATCCACTTGCCTTTTTACCCCGAAAATAGTTAAAGGGTCTCTCAATCATCTATGCTTTAAGGCTGCCATGGCTCGGTAGCTCAGCTGGTTAGAGCACGGGATTCATAACCCCGGGGTCGGGAGTTCAAGTCTCCCTCGAGCCATCAACGCATTTCAATTGCATTTAATCTGTCTCTGAAGCTTGTTGAAGTGGTTTGCTCTTTGTTGTATTCGTTATTTACGGTGCTTTCGTTTAAATTAACGCTGCGCCTTGTGCGGTTTGCTTGATAGGTTTGGGGACGGATTTCCTTTGTTCTGGGGGATCCACCTAAGGAAGATTCTTTAGCTCCACCTGGTTCTTCCTTGGCGCTCCGTTGAATTGGGTGGTTTTTAAGTTCGCTTCGCAGTTGATTGAGCAAGCGAAAGTGACCAGTGTTGTTGTATTTGCGCATTAGCGCCGGATCCCAGGCCATAAAAGCAATTGATTTAWTAGTGTCAGCTTAAACCCACGGGGGGACCGAAAAAGTGGTATGTTATCCCTATCCTTATGCGGATTTACTCCGTATAAGCTGATTTCCCATTAACCGCTTGTACTAATCATGACCAACGGAACACTTAGAGTTGGCCAACAGGCCCCTGATTTCACCGCAACGGCAGTGGTTGATCAGGAATTTAAAGAAATTAGTTTGTCGCAATATCGCGGCAAGTATGTTGTTTTGTTTTTCTATCCATTAGATTTCACATTTGTATGTCCCACTGAAATTACAGCATTTTCCGATCGCTATTCTGAATTCAGCAGTAAGAACACTGAAGTTCTAGGTGTTTCCGTAGACAGTCAATTCAGCCATCTGGCCTGGATACAAACCGATCGTAAACAGGGTGGSTTGGGTGACTTGGCCTATCCGTTGGTGGCAGACCTTAAAAAGGATATTGCTCGCGCCTACAACGTTCTAGACGAAGAAGCTGGTATTGCTGTGCGTGGACTATTTATAATTGATGATGCTGGAATTGTTCAGCATGCCACAATCAATAACCTCGGTGTTGGCCGCAATGTAGAGGAAACCCTCAGGATTCTCCAAGCTTTTCAACACATTCAAGCCAATCCAGATCAGGTTTGCCCTGCAAACTGGACACCCGGTGATCGCACTATGAATCCTGATCCAGTKGGCAGCAAAGACTTTTTTGCTGCGATTTGAACTTTAATTTTTAACTTAAAACCGGGCAACCTCAGTTGTCCGGTTTTTTTTAGCCCACAAGTGCYCGCAGCAGTTGCTGGCCATCGGTGCCACCYAATTGAGGATCGCAGGCTCTCTCTGGATGGGGCATCATGCCAACAACATTTCCAGCTTTATTACTAATGCCAGCTATGTTGCCAACAGAACCATTYGGATTCGCTTGGTAGCGCAACACAACTTGGTTGTTCTGCTCTAGCAATTCATGGGTATCAGAGTTGCAGAAATACCTGCCTTCCCCATGGGCAATTGGTAAATTTATTGTTTCGTTTGGCTGATAAYYAGCAATAAACTKAGATTTGCYTTGYCCAATTRCTAAATTGCATGGYTCACAAATAAAGTGCAGATCTTGGTTTCTGGTTAAAGCGCCAGGCAGTAAACCCATCTCGGTAAGGATTTGGAAGCCATTACAAATACCCAACACTGGTCCGCCCGCTTCGGCAAATTTTCTTACCTCTTCCAATAACGGYGCAAAGCGGGCTAATGCTCCACAGCGCAGGTAATCGCCRTAGCTAAATCCCCCGGGAAGCACAATTGCTTTTGCCCCCTCCAAATCCTTATTGGCATGCCAAAGGAACTTACAGGGGATCTCCAAAATGCCCTCAAGGGCCCAAGCCAGGTCTCGATCGCAGTTTGAACCTGGGAAAACAACTATGCCTACGGTCATTCGCACTGCTCCAAAGCAAGCGTCCAATTTTCGGTTACGGGATTAGCCAAGAGGCGATCACTAAGCAGTTCAACCTCAGAACGGGCTGCTTCGATAGTGGCTGCTTCCAACTCCATTTCCACCATCTTTCCGATGCGCAGTTGCCTTACACCGGTCACTCCTAGCCTTTGGGCGGCAGCCCTGGTGGCCTCCCCAGCTGGATCCAATACCGATGGTCTGAGCTGCACCTGCACTCGAGCTACAAAACGGGGCACTTAGCCAAAGCAAGTATTTCGATCTTGACAGCATTGGCTGCCAAAAGCTCAAAAATTGCCATGGTGAAATTGATCTCAGTGTTGAGACAATGGGACCKGTGCGGGCCCTGCTGCTAATGCTTCTTCTCACTTCAGCCAAGATGGTTGAGGCAGAGTCGCTTGTGATTGCCACTGAGTGCCGAGTTGGAACCAAAATATGGAGTTCTTGTTCMGTAGCTGTGATTGAACCTGGCAGTAGATGGCAGCTAAATATTGGCAGCGAAAGATGGAGCATCCAACACAACGGAACAGGAACGGTCCAATTGCGTCAAGGCAAGGGTTCATGGAAGAGTGCTCAACCCCGTTGGGAAGAGGCTGGTGCGCTTTGTTGGGGGCCTGTTTGCACTAAAGGTCYCCTACCCCTCGACTAGCACTTAAATTCATCAAGGTGAWGCTCTAATCTCKTCGCATCTGGATTGGAGCCGATCAGWACTATTTCGAGTTGATCACTATCTAATCCATCGGCTTCAAACCATAAATTCAGCCGGCTACCAACAGCTTGCACCTGCAAAGGAAGTTCTTTTCCCTTTATTGGTATGCGTCCTTTGAGGCGATAGAGATCCATAGGCTTTATAACATTTGCGAGGATCATTTCAGCTAAACCATCCTTGTGCCATTCTCCCTGCAGGCTTARGGCGGCRGCATTTAGTTCAGGATGGCTGTGGGTGTGCTCCTCTTCTKCYTCRTTTAACCTATTGGTGTGCTGGATACCAAGCAATAAATCCGCTGAAAGCTCTCCGTTAGCGATGGCTAGGCATTGCGGCCTATTCTGAATTTGCAACATCCTTAATTGCTCCTCCAGGAAATTCCTGGCAACTTGTAGTTGATCAGGTTTAAGCAGGTCGGCCCTTGAGATCAACACAAGATCAGCCTGTTCTAACTGTTCTCTAAACAGCTCCTCAATTGCATCAAGGTGATTGATGCTCAGATCTTCAAACCTCTGCTTTTCAAGCTCTTCTGGTTTACAAACTACCGAGCCAGCAGCTAGCGCTTCACCATCTACAACGGTWATAACCGCATGAACGATGGTGCGATGTTTGATTTGAGGCCATTGAAAGGCTTGCAATAACGGTTCTGGAAGGGCTAGCCCGCTTGTTTCAATAATAATTCCATCTAAGGCCTGTGGTTGGGCCAGCAATTTCTCAATTGTGGGCAAAAAATCATCTTGAACCGTGCAACATAAGCAGCCATTGGCGAGCTCAACAATTAAGCCAGCATCGTCTGGGCAGTCAATACAGTTTTTTATTAATGCAGCATCAATTCCAACCTCACCAAATTCATTTACAATAACAGCTAATCTTTGGGTTGTTTGCTTTAATAAATATCTTAGTAATGTGGTTTTACCAGCGCCAAGAAAACCGGTAACTACTGTTACCGGTATACGATTATTTCCCATTACCATTATTAAGGCACCAAGCTAGACCAGGCCAAGCTAGTGCCAATACCAGCAAGCATTCCACTAACAATTCTCAGTTTGCCAGTTGATCCCCACTGAGCCCATGAATTTCTCACAACTTTTAAAGCAACCCAAAGCAAAAGTCCCTGGGAAATTAACAAGCCGATTAAATAGAAGAAAACTGGTGTTGGCTCCCAACCCAGCACCGAAGCGCTAAGCACATAGCCATGGAAGGCAAAGGCAGGAATCAGCAGCAGTTTTGGTAAGCGATTAAGTAAAACAAGGGCTTCCAAAAGCAGTGAAAAACCTATCCATGCTTCAGCCCAAGGCAAGCTGTTTGGTAATGCCAAACCAGTAAGCGATCCAGCTAAACCAACAGCTAGAAGGGCCAGCACCCAGCGAAAACGTAGCTCTTGGCCCAAACTAACAATGCCAAGGGCGAGCAGGAAGAGTAGATGGTCTGGTCCAAGGGCCGGGTGCAGCAGTCCGCTCAGCAAACCTGAAGCTGGGCTTGGCTCCATTGGAAAAAATTCCATTAAGTGGTGGGCCAACACCGGAGTGCCCAAACCAAAAATCAAAACTAAAACGCTGAAAAAGATGGCCAGTGAAGCCTTAGGAAACAAAGATTTGAACATCCGAGAAGCCGGTCCGCGCCGGGGATGGGGGTGAATTCGGCGGGCGTTCTGACTCAAGGCAAGCCACTGGCTGCACCTCTTACAGCTGCGGGACAGCGCCGGATTCTCACCGGACTTTCCCCGTTACCTCCCAGGCCTGWTCACCTGGGAACCGATGCACAACCCTATCACCGCTATTTCAGCCGCAGCCAAGGCTTTCTGCGGTGCTAATTCCAGATAGTTGATTTACGCCTTCAGCCCTTGCACAAAGTGCCTTAATTTCCGGCTGGTCGAGCACTGCCTCAGAGAAATCAGCTCCATCGATGCGGGCGTCGCGGAAATGACTCTGCAGCAACATGCTGCGATCAAGGCGAGCCTGACTCAAATCAGCCCCTTGAAATCCACTGGCAAAACCAACAACATCGCGCATGTCGGCCCCTTGAAGATTGCTGCCCTGCAGCTGGCTGCCATTAAAAACTGCTCCGCGTAGGTCTGCGGCCGAAAAATCAAAACCTTTTAAATCCGCTTTTAGGAATTCCTTTTGTTGAAGATCTTTGCCGTGCATATTTGGGCTTAGATCCTGGAGTGATTTGGCTCCACGTAATTCAGGTGCCGTCATGGCAAAAGTGCTCTGCGGTTGGCCAAAAAGCAGCAGCGCCGCCAATAAAAAAACAGCTGCAGCTAGAGCCTTAAAACGATCAACCATTGATCTTTTTTTTTGGACCGGCGCCATGGCAACTCCTAAGCTGATCCATCCAAATTATGCCAGCAGCATGTCTTTGCGGGTGATCGTTCCTCCCCATCCGCTGGTAGCCCATTGGCTCACCGTATTGCGCGACAAAAACACACCTCCRCCTTTATTTGCCTCCGCCATGAAGGAATTGGGTCGCTGGCTCAGTTACGAGGCGATTCGTGATTGGCTTCCCCAACAGGCCGTTCAGGTTGAAACCCCACATTCAAGTTGTGATGGTTTTGTGATTGATCCCACCGCCGCACTTTTGGTTGTTCCATTGCTTACCACCGGTTTGGGGCTCTGGGCGGGAGGCCAAGAGGTTTTACCAAATGCCAGGGTTGCCCATTTGGGTTTTAGTGATCAAGGCACCAMCTATCTCAATTGCCTACCGAACCAAATAGGTGAAAGGGTTGGCGTAGTTGTTTTTGATGCAGTTCTCGCCAGCGGATCAAATTTGATCAAAGTGCTCAGCGCCCTGGATGAWAAATCGGTACGAGGCGAACGAGTGAGAGCTATTTGCGCTRTAGCAGCAGCTCCAGGACTGAGGCGGGTGGCAGAACARTTYCCAAACCTRAGCATCTATACCGCCTGCATCGACGCAGAATTAGACGACAACAATTGCGTAGTGCCTGGGCTGGGCAATGCCAACCACAGGCTTTATGGCACCGCTACGGATGATTTCCTAGGSTAAATTTAGTTTTTGGCCCTTTTATGGCCGACCAGCCCAGCAGTTCAGGCTCACTTTTTCTTAGCGCTGTTACGGGTGCAGCCCTAGGGGCGGCTGGCCTCACCTGGTGGTTGCTCTCCAGGGCTGATCGCAGGCAGGCCCTTGGCGATCAAATGAGGCGTTTGAGCAAATTAAACAGCCTTGCGCCTGGCGCTGCTTCGGTTTCAGCAGTGCCTGAGAGCCTTGAGGAGAGGGTTCAAAGACTGAACATCGCCATCGATGAGGTGCGCCGCCAACTTGAGGATCTCAGCCCCGAACCTGGGAACTGAGAGGATCTGTTTAGAGCTCCCACCGCTGCCATGGAAAAACTCCGCTCCGCTGCTGTCACCCAAGGCATACAACGAAGCCCAAACCGGGCAATGCTTAGGGCGGTTGGATTTGGGGATGCAGATTTCAATAAGCCAATTGTTGGTATTGCAAATGGCTACAGCACGATTACGCCGTGCAATATCGGCTTGAATGATCTAGCTAAACGTGCGGAGCAGTCTGCCTTCTTGGCTGGGGCTATGCCKCAGATGTTTGGCACCATCACMGTGAGTGATGGTATTTCGATGGGAACCGAGGGAATGAAATATTCCCTGGTTTCAAGGGAGGTKATAGCTGATGCAATTGAAACAGCATGCAATGGCCAATCRATGGATGGTGTTATTGCCGTTGGTGGTTGCGATAAAAACATGCCTGGCGCCATGATTGCCATGGCAAGAATGAATATACCTGCAATATTTATCTATGGCGGAACTATTAAACCAGGCAAACTTGGAGGCTGCGATCTAACAGTAGTAAGTGCTTTTGAGGCTGTTGGTCAATTCACAGCAGCTAAAATTGATGAGGCTCAGCTGCTTGCTGTTGAAAAAAATGCCTGTCCTGGAGCAGGTAGTTGCGGCGGAATGTTCACTGCGAACACRATGAGTTCTGCCATAGAAGCGATGGGCTTGAGCTTGCCTGGAAGTTCCACCATGGCGGCTGAGGACCAGGAAAAGGCWGATAGTGCCGCCCGTTCAGCCGAGGTATTAGTTGCAGCTATTGAGCAGAATATACGTCCTAGAGATCTACTTACCCGCGAGGCATTTGAAAATGCCATCAGCGTGATTATGGCCATTGGTGGATCAACAAATGCGGTTTTACATTTATTGGCTATTGCGCGCACTGCCGGAGTTCCCCTTTGCATTGATGACTTTGAAAGCATCCGTCAAAGGGTCCCTGTTATTTGTGATCTAAAGCCGAGYGGCCGTTTTGTTACCACCGACCTTCATGCGGCTGGAGGCATACCCCAAGTGATGAAGTTGTTATTGGATGCGGGGTTATTACACGGTGAATGCCGCACCATTGAAGGTAAAACATTGAATGATGTTCTGGCTGATATCCCAGCGCTACCAGCAACAAATCAAGATGTAATTAGACCTTTATCAAATCCACTATATGCAAAGGGCCACTTAGCAGTTTTAAAAGGAAACYTAGCTAGYGAAGGCAGTGTTGCAAAAATTTCAGGCGTAAAGAATCCCTGCCTCACCGGACCTGCCCGTGTTTTTGAATGTGAGGAGGATTGCCTGGCGGCAATTCTTTCTGGCTCAATACTTSCCGGTGATGTTCTGATCATTCGTTATGAGGGACCCGTAGGCGGACCTGGCATGCGTGAGATGCTTTCGCCTACCTCCGCAATTATTGGCCAGGGCTTGGGTGATCAGGTTGCGCTGATTACCGATGGCCGTTTCTCAGGTGGAACCTATGGAATGGTGGTTGGCCATGTGGCACCGGAAGCAGCCGTGGGTGGCACGATTGCTTTGGTACAAGAAGGYGACAGCATCACWGTTGATGCCCACAAATTATTGGTTCAGTTGAACGTAAACGATGCAGAATTAGATCAACGCAGGGCAGCTTGGCGCGCCCCAAAGCCCCCCTATAGCACTGGTGTTTTAGGAAAGTACGCCCGGCAGGTAAGTTGCAGCAGCAAGGGTGCTGTTACTGATCAACCCTGAATTAGGAGGCTGCGCAAGCGTCTAGCCATGGTTTCCAAATCCATGCCTGCCGCCGGTCTCTCCTGGCGAAGGCCCGTATTTGGATCCATCCATACTGGATGGCGACCGAGCCAYAGGAGGGGTTGATTTTGTTGCTGCAGCCAGCCAATTTGCAGTGATGGGTCTTGSGCTGAACCGTATATTTCAAGTTCGAGATCATCTYGTTCTCGCCTTAAACCAGCGCAATCCCGCGCTTCAAGGCGCACAACCCAACTATCAACAGCAGCTTCAAGCAAAATTGCTGCATGCCTTAATTCAGGTTTTGAGYGGTCGGCACACTTACATATGCTCTGCAGCAGTTCCGCCTGCTCCAGCAATTGCCCCTCAGCCGGTAGCCAAGTTKTTGCCATTAAGGAACAGCTTCTAGCTTCTGAACTAAAAGCCTCAATGGCCCTGGTCGAAAGCCAATATTTTCTGAACCATCTTCTGCAAAACGCGAGTGCAGTATTTGCATTTGAACAACGCGGCTGGGATCAAATCGAAGCGGTATTGAAACGGGATTTGCCCGCAGCGTTGGTAGCAAATCGGCAAAAGGTATTCGAACAGTTGTAGTGCCAGTTGGTTGGGTATCAAAGTCGCGAACCCAGCGCAATCCTCCAGGTACAAGATCTGCCAATTTTCCGGCCARATCAGAACTGGCAACGGCRAATTTRTATCGGCGCCCATCCCCCTGAAGCACAAGCTCAATCGCCCCTGCTGCCGATAAATCGAGSGGCGGGYTCCAGCGGGGGGAGCGGCAACTAACAAAGCCACCGCCTTCAGCTACCACYTCGGCTTGCATAAGCAAACCATCATTGCCAACGCTGCAAGCACCACTGCTGCGGCCGCCCATAACTGTGTCGTTGAGGCTTGCCCAACCASTAAATCCATCGCCTGCGGCTATYAGCAATATCACCAGTTCAACCAAGCCCTGCACATGCTTCGGTATCCGCAAATACGAGCATATCTGMATTSGTTTGCACCAACTTGGCTGGGGTTCGGCCAGGGTTTTCAGCTGGATCAARTAAGCGTTTGAGCGCTTCTTGTTTGCTGGTACCTGCCACSAGGAACAACACTGMACGGGCGGCGCAAAGCACCGGCACCGTGAAGGTAATCCTTGGAATTCCTTTGCCTTCTCCAACGGTTACCCAGCGATCACGAACCTGAGTGGCGGCCGTGCCAGGGAATAGAGATGCCGTGTGGCCATCATCGCCAAGGCCCAAAAGCACCAGATCAAGAACCGGTGGACTGCTTTGGCAGATCTGCTCAAGGCTGCGTTCATAGGCCTCAACTCCTTTTTCAAGGGTTGGGGAATCCGTTGGTACTGGATGGAAACAAGCAAAGGCGCTTTTGGCATTGCCCAGCAAGCTTGCACGCACCATGCGGGCATTGCTGAGGGGGTCRTTGGCCGGAACCCAACGTTCATCGCCAAGGAAGAAGTCGATYCTCTGCCAAGGAAGGTTGTATTCGGCCAAATTCCGATAGGCCGCTTCTGGAGTGGTGCCACCAGACAAGGCAATCTGTGCCCGATCGCGAWGCGCAAGAGCGCCCTCAATCGTTTGGGCAATTTGCTCCGCGGCCCGCGCTGCTAATTCGGSGCGATCTGCAACCTCAATTAGTTGATAACTTGCCACTAAAGCCACTCAGTGTGGAAGRCCCCTTCTTTGTCAACCCTTTGATAGGTATGGGAGCCAAAGCAATCACGCATTGCTTGCACCAGGTTCTGGGGCAGGCGGGGGCTGCGATAACTATTGATGTAGTCGAGGGTGCTACTAAAGCAAGGCACTGGGATTCCCGCCTCTGCTGCCCCTGCAACCACCTGGGCAAGGCCAGGTAAACGGCGGTTTACCTGCTCTGCAAACCAAGGATCAACAAGCAAATTGCAAAGTTGCGGATCTTTGTTAAAKGCGTCTTGGATGCGCTTAAGCAAACGGGCTCTGATGATGCACCCCCCCTTCCAAATCTGTGCAATTGAAGGCATATGCAAKTTGTAGTTGTGCTCCTCTGAAGCGATACGCATAAGTTCCATGCCCTGGGCATAGCTGGCCATGGAAGCCARCACAACAGCATCCATAAGAGGTGCCATGCCATCTTCAGGGGTACCCATGGGGAAAGCTTTGATCGCTGGCCCCTTGAGGYTGGCTTCAGCTGCAACCCGCTGGGGTTTAAGTGAACTCATTACGCGCGCATTTAAGGATGCGTAAATCGTTGGAACGGGAGCCCCCATCTGAAGGGCACTAACAACGGTCCATAGACCAGTGCCCTTTTGGCCGGCTTGGTCCATGATTTTTTCCACAAGGTCGCTGCCGTCCTCAGGATCCTTTGTGCGTAAACAAACCTCGGTAATTTCAACCAAATARGAGGAAAGTTCTTCACTGCTATTCCATTTGCCGAGCACATCCGCCATTTCTGTGCCACCCATGCCGGCAACACGCTTCATTAAGTCGTAGGCCTCAGCAAGTATTTGCTCAATGCCGTATTCGATGCCGTTATGCACTGTTTTAACGAAGTGGCCCGAACCGCCAGGGCCGATGTAAGTAACGCAGGGGCCGTCTTCTACTTGGGCAGCCATCTTGGTTACGAGGCTTTCGATGGCGTCGTAGGAGGCCTTTGTGCCACCGGGCATCATGCTCGGACCTTCCAATGCACCCTTGGCGCCTCCGGAAACACCCATGCCGATGTAGCCGAAACTTTTGCTTTCCAGCTCTGCTACTCGCCTTTCAGTGTCGGTGTAAAGGGAGTTACCACCATCGATAAGCAGGTCGCCCTCCTCGAGGTAGGGMGAAATGCTGGCGATGGTGTCGTCGATAGGTTGACCCGCCTTGATCATCATCAAGATGCGGCGGGGGCGCTCCAGCTTGTCTACAAACTCCTGAAGGGAGTAGGCACCACTTATTTGCTTACCAGCGCCTCGGCCGGCAAGGAACTCATCGGTTTTTTGAGCCGTTCGGTTGTAAACAACACTTGAGAAGCCGTTGCGTTCAGCGTTCAGAACGAGGTTCTCGCCCATAACGCCAAGGCCGATAAGTCCAAAATGCCCTTTGCCCATGGTTAAACCAGAAAACCAGTCGATTGCAGTGTGGCAACAACTGGCTTAAGGGCCTGCTAAGAACCTGGATCTGTTCGGATCCCAAAGCTTTAGCTCCTTGAATCAGATCGTCATACCGTCGGCTATGGAGGCATTTTTCACCACAACAACAATGCCGTTGCGGATGTAGAAGCCGTGTTCAGGGCGATCGGCTTCCTCCACGTGATCTTTGTTGACGATGGTTACGTTGGCGCCGATGCGCACATTTTTATCGAGGATTGCCCGTCGCACCGTGGTGCCCCTGCCAACACCCATGGGGATGCCKCCACGTTCAAGCAGTAGTTCCCTCTCTTCTCCCGATTCAAAATAATCAGAACCCATAACGAGGGTGTCTTGCAGCACCACTTCATTTTCAATTCGGGATCTAACACCAAGAACACAGCGGTGAATGCTGCAGGCTTTAAGTAATGAACCCTCACCAATGATTGATTCAGTTACCTGGGCATCCTGCAATTTTGATGGTGGTAGGTAGCGGTGCCTTGTATAGATAGGAAATTGCTTGTCATAAAATGAGAAAGGTGGATGGGGTTGGGCTGTTAGGGCCAGGTTTGCTTCATAAAATGCCCGGATAGTTCCGATATCCTCCCAATAATCATCAAAGAAGTAGGAGCGTAATTTCTTGCCGTCTTGTAGTGCTGTGGGGATAATCTCCTTACCAAAATCGGTGGCCTCAGGATTTTCAGCTAAGAGCTTAAAAAGCACATCTCGCTTGAAAACATAGATACCCATTGATGCCAGGTATGGCCTTTTGGCGGCATCCTCTGCACTGAGGCCCATGCCACCTGTGTCCACCCTCATCTCAGTGAGAGCTTCGCCCTTCGGCTTTTCTCTAAATTTAGTAATCCAGCCATCGGCATCAGCATGCATTAGGCCAAAACCCTCTGCCTGCTCGCTATCAACTGGTAGGGCAGCAACAGTGAGATCGGCGCCGCTGCGACGGTGCTCYTCAACAAATAACTGATAATCCATTCTATAAAGTTGATCACCTGAAAGGATCACAACTTCATCAACATCCCATTCCTGAAATAACCATTCGTATTTGCGCACTGCATCCGCCGTACCTTCAAACCAACTTGGGCTATCTGGTGTTTGTTGAGCTGCTAGAACCTCAACAAAACCTTGGCCAAAGCCAGTGGATAAATTGTATGTTTGAGATATGTGCCTGTTCAATGAAGCGCTATTGAACTGGGTTAACACATAAATCTGTGTAATCCCACTATTAATGCAATTACTAACTGGGATATCGATTAATCGATATTTGCCAGCCAGGGGTACTGCGGGTTTGGCCCGCATTTTGGTGAGGGGGAAAAGCCTGGTGCCGGCTCCGCCTCCAAGAATGATCGCGAGAACTCTTTTCATCTAACCCCTGCAGCGGCGCCACTCTGGTGGAAGCACCCCCATTCCGGCAAGGAATTCGCGAGAAGCAAGTTTAATTTGTGATCTGTTTTCGATCCGTAAATGCCCGATTCAAAAAAKCGGCTASTTGCCGCTTGATTCCCCGTCACCAGGGGCCGCAAAGGGGCCGAATAGCTTCTCTAGGGCTTCCATGGCCTGAAGCCTTGCTGCCCGGGGCTGCGGGGCTCGAAGGGCCGTTGTGGGGCCGTGCAGCACYTTGTTGATGATTCCTTTGGTTAGGGCCTCGATCACCTTGCGCTCCCGATCGGATAGATCGGCTCCCATCCGACTTAAGGCCTTGAGAAGTTCCTGCTGGCGCAGGTCCTCCAGGTGCCTACGCAAGCGATTGATGGTGGGAACAGCCTCCAGGCCATCCCACCACTCAAGAAAAGCCCGCTGATCTTCCTCAAGCAGCACCTCTGCCTGAAGGGCGAGCTCACGGCGTGCTGCTTGATTGCGATCTACCACCTCTTGGAGATCGTCTACGTCGAAACACTGCACATTGCGGCTCAGGCTTGCATCCGAGCTGATATTTCGGGGAACGCCTATGTCGATCAACATCAAACGCTGAGTGCGCATCAGCCCATTTAGCCGCTGACAGTTGATCAGCGGTTCATCGGCGCCTGTGCTCGTRAACAGCAGGGAGCTGCTAATCAATTTGTTGTTGAGTTGATCTAGCCCCACGCAGTTGATCGGCAGCTCGGGGAAATCAGCCGCAAGCAGCTCCGCCTTTGCAACGGTTCGATTTACCAAAACCAGCTCCCTAGCCCCCTTGGCTTGGAGATGCTGAATCAACAGGCGGGCCATGCGACCTGCACCCACCACAGCGATCTGCTCGCTGTTCAGAGATACCAATTCATCTAAACCCTGCTCTTGCCCAACCTTCAATTGAGCCAACTCAACCGCTGCTGAACTGATCGAAACAGCACCTGAACCGAGGTTGGTTTCAGTGCGAACCCTTTTCCCAGTACTTACGGCCTGGTTTAAAAGGCGATTTAAAATCGGTCCTATCGATTGGTGATCCTGACCCAATCGATACATTTTTTTTACTTGGCTGAGTATTTGTCCCTCTCCTAAAACCAAGCTATCGAGACCAGAACTAACCCTCAGCAGATGCTGGATTGCCTCCTCGTGGTGAAGGGCAAATAGGTGCGGTTTGAGCTCTAAACCAGGTAAGCCACTGTGGCTGGCAAGAAAATCTTGGATTGCCTCAACCCCCTGTTGGGGTTGCTTCAAAAGGCTGTAGATCTCTAAACGGTTGCAGGTACTGAGGATTGAWGCTTCAAGTACYTGATCACTGGAACGAAGTTCCTTAAGGGAAACCTCCAAAGAATGCTCTGGAATGCTCAGCCTTTCGCGGATCTCAACAGGAGCCGTGCGGTGGCTAAGCCCTACGACGGCTAGATGCATGGCCAAACGGGGGGAACTCAAGAATGGAGAGGCGTAAGCCAGCTCCATTCTTGAAGGTTTTTTAAGTGGTTATTTAATGCAGAGCGATGCTGGTAGCTCCWTCCTTGATATGCACAGTGTTAGTGAAACGGGCTGTGTTGTCTAAGGTACTGATAATCAAGCTGCTGGTGCGGGTGCAATCCTTCTCGAATTTAACCCCATGGAAGAGCAAACCATCGGTGATGCCGCTACCTGCAAATACAACATTCTCCCCTGAAGCTAATTCATCCGCTTCATAAACCTTATCCACATCGGTTATCCCCATTTCATTTAAGCGAGCAATATTGCCTTCCCTTGTGTAGTCGGCCCACTCGCTAGTTTGAGCCACGGCGGGGTCGTAAACCAGCTGGCCTTGGAAATGAGCTCCAAGGGCCCTTAGGGCAGCAGCTGAAATCACACCTTCGGGGGCTGCACCAATGCCCATAAGGCAATGGGTGCCTGTGCCAGCAAATCCACAGGCAATTGCCGCTTGCACGTCGCCATCGGAGATTGGTTGCACCCTTGCTCCGGTAGTTCTGATTTCAGCGATTAGATCCTTGTGGCGGGCACGATCCATCACAACAATTACCAGTTCGCTGGCAGCAAGGCCCAGGCACTGGCTAAGAATTGCAATGTTTTCTGTGGCCGACTTGCGGATATCAACTTTTCCTTTTGCAGCGGGGGGAGCCGCCAGTTTCTTCATATAAAAATCTGGGGCATTAAACAAACCGCCACGGTCTGAGGCGGCAAGAACCGCCATGGATCCCCTCTGGCTGTTTGCGCAAAGGTTTGTGCCCTCGCAWGGGTCTACGGCGAAGTCGACGCCTGGACCCGTGCCAGTGCCCACCTCCTCACCGATGTAGAGCATGGGGGCCTCGTCCCGCTCACCTTCACCAATAACGATTCGGCCTTGCATGTTGATTAAACCCATGCGCTTGCGCATGGCCTCAACAGCAGCGGCATCCGCCTCATTYTTCAGGCCCATACCTGTGAGTTCGGCGGAGGCGATGGCGGCCTGCTCGACTACCTCGAGAATTTCCTGGATAAGGGTGCGGTCCAAGGGGGCTGGGGCAAAGAACGGTTTGCTGGCTCCTTTGAGGGAAGCAAAGCGCCGTTGACTGTATCAGCGTTGGTCGCCGCGGTGCTCCGTACAATTTGGCAACCACCGGCCCTCCCATGACCGAAAAATCCC
Source organism: Synechococcus lacustris str. Tous (assembly GCF_003011125.1). Classification (GTDB taxonomy): domain Bacteria; phylum Cyanobacteriota; class Cyanobacteriia; order PCC-6307; family Cyanobiaceae; genus Synechococcus_D; species Synechococcus_D lacustris. The sequence continues at coordinate 25,364 of NZ_PXVC01000010.1, forward strand.
TTGTGATTGCCCCATCGATCCTTTCCGCAGACTTTTCAAGGCTTGGCGATGATGTGAGGGCAGTGGATCAAGCCGGTGCCGATTGGATCCACGTTGATGTGATGGACGGCCGTTTTGTGCCAAACATCACCATCGGTCCCCTGGTGGTTGAGGCCCTGCGCCCCGTAACCAGCAAGCCACTGGATGTGCATTTGATGATTGTTGAACCAGAAAAATTCGTAGCCGATTTTGCAAAGGCAGGCGCTGACCACATTTATGTACAAGTTGAAGCCTGTCCCCATCTCCACCGCAACCTTGGCCAAATTCGCGATTTAGGTTGTAAAGCAGGCGCAGTACTTAATCCCAGCACTCCTTTAAGCAGYCTTGAATATTGCCTGGAACTCTGTGATTTAGTGCTTTTAATGAGTGTTAACCCTGGTTTTGGTGGCCAAAGTTTTATCCCATCTGCCGTGGATAAAGTGCGAAGCCTGAGGCGCATGTGCGATGAGAGGGGCCTCGATCCTTGGATTGAAGTAGATGGTGGCATCAAGGCAAACAATGCCTGGCAAGTAATCGAAGCAGGTGCCAATGCCCTGGTGGCAGGCTCAGCCGTTTTCAATACAGATAATTACGCAGAGGCAATCAGCAACATTAGGAATAGTCGTCGCCCAGGCGCTTAAACCACGCTACGCGCTATAATATAATGATCTTAAAAGGCAGTTTGGCAAAGAATGTTTTTCAAAAAATTCATAGATTTATTAACCTCTTTAACCTCTAATTTATTTGGCGAAAAATTCCCGCCARATAAATTTAAATWCTCAGAGGAAAAGCGCAAACTTGATTTAATAGGKAATAATAGCGACATATTTAATTATTATTATAATAATAATTTCTGGGGGGACAGTGAAAGCGTATCGGGACCGGGTTCAACCTTGGCCTACACGGAAAACCTKAGGGCCGAGCTTCCAAAATTAGTAGAGGAGCTTGAAGTTACTAGCATCCTAGATTCCCCCTGCGGCGATTACAACTGGTTTAGGATGATTGAATGGAACGGTGAAATAACCTATGTTGGTGGTGACATAGTTGAATCACTAGTTAGCCGCAATCAGCTSCTTTATGGATCAGAAAAAAGGAACTTTGTTTGTTTGGATATAATTAATGAYAAATTACCCGATGCTGACATTTGGCTCTGCAGGGATTGCTTGTTCCATCTTTCCAATACAGATRTTGCGATCGTTCTAAAGAATTTTTTACGAAGTAATATTAAATATTTACTAACTTCAACCTACCCGAGATCCAAGAAGAGCATTGATATTCCAAGCGGCTCATTCCGATTGCTTAATCTTGAGATCAGTCCCTTTAATTTAGGCAAACCTCTTAAGGTGATTGATGATTTTATTGATGGCTTCCCCGAACGCCAGCTTGGCCTATGGGAACGCCACAAAATTATCGAAGCACTGGCCAAAAACAAAGACTTTCAAGCCCTGCTAACTAGAGCAAACTAACTATCAAAAAACCAACCATAACTATGTAARCCGATGCCAAGTAAATTAACACCTATATAACAAACTGTGATTACWACAAGACCTCCCATAGCTAGCCAGGCGGGTTTGCGGCCCTGCCAACCGCGGGTTAAACGGGTATGCAGATAAGCCGCATATACAAGCCAACAAATCAAAGCCCAGGTTTCCTTTGGATCCCAACTCCACCAACTTCCCCATGCTTCATTYGCCCATACAGCACCACTGATGATTCCCACWGTTAAAAGCAGAAAACCAACTGTAATTGTTCGRTAACTAAGGTTATCAAGTCTTTCACCCAGGCCAAAGTAGCTGCCTTGYAATGAAATGGATTCACCTTGATTAAGGTGTGCTTTTTGATAGCCCCCACTGCCAATTGAGCTACTTCGTAGTTCTAGCACTTTACTGGGTTCAGTTATCAGCACGGCAACTGATAAAAGCGAGCCAACTAATAATGCTGCATAACTCATCATTATTACGCTCACATGCATAACCAACCAACTGGAACGTAGGGCCGGCACCAGTGGAGCAGCATTTTTAAGGGTTTCTGGTAAGGCAAAACTTGCAAAAGCAACACAAACCAATGCCATTGGCGTGGTGGCAGCGGGTACGAGCCCTGAAGGCCAACTGCGCTCAACCAATAACTGCGTAAGGGTGCAACCCCAAGCGAGGAAACAAAGGGATTCATACAGGTTGCTGATGGGGAAATGGCCTGAATCGAGCCATCGCCACAAAAGCTGGGTAGTTAAGAGAAGATTTGCAGCCACCACYAAGCCCCGTACCAGTTTTGCCGTAGGGGCCTGAGGGCTACCGCTGAGGCCCCAGAAGGCAAGGGGCAGAGCTAGTAACAGGGAACCAAAGGCCAGAAGCCCYAGCAAAAGCACAGGATCAAGCAAGGGATTATTCAAGAACACACCTCAGGTTTAATACAGCACGGATGGAAAGGGTGGGTGGATTCCTAGCGACTTGCCTGCCTAAGCAGGTATCCACCACCAATAAGCCCGATAAACACAGGCGACCAAGCAGACAGAACTGGTGAAAGGGTACCTTTTACTCCCAAGGAACTAAAAACAAARGCCAGAAGATAGTAAAGGAATATCAATAGAACACTTATGCCAAAACCCTGGCTGCGGCTTGTGCGGCCATTGGGCCTGGCACCCAAACTGGCACCTATCAAGCCAAACACTAAACARATGGCAGGRAAAGAAAATTTTTCTTGAATGCGAACCTTTAACTTGCGAACCTCCTTACGGTCTSCGGCCTGCTCCAAGATGCGCAATCCCTCTCGWGCTTGAGCAACGGTCATATTATTTGCATCCCTTGGCAGTTCAGCTAGATCTAATGGGCCCTCACCAAGGGGGTAAAAATAACTATCAAATTCAGCTGTGGTATTCATTCCACCATTCTCTGAAATATTTATAACGCTGCCCTGAAGAAATTCCCAATTGCCCGATTTTTCGTCATACCTAGCCTGCTTTGCCTTAAGCATCTGCCTACTATTTGGCCTGGAAAAATCTAGTAAWGTAACGTCAAGCATAGCGCCATTGAAATAWCTCCTAGCGTAAAACAAGTGCACTAAACGTTCTTTCTCCTCAGCTGGTCCGCCAATAACTTTTCCATAGCGAGGGTAAATAATATTTTCACCCTTTTCAGAATCAATGCTTCTGCCAAGGGCCTTWTGGAGGGTTACATAACCTGCCCTGTTGGCTGGGGGGACAATAAAATCATTAAACATAAAGGTAAGGCCACTCATTAAAGCAGCCAATAATATTGCTGGAACAACAAATCTCACTGTTGAAACACCGATGCTGCGCAGAGCTGTGAGCTCACTGCCACCAGACAAACGGCTGTAGGCAAGCAGTGTGGCCATTAAGGTGGCCATGGGAAAGGAGAGAACTAGAAAACCAGGCAGTTTTAAAAATAGAACTTGAGTTGCTATCGCAACTGACAACCCCGATTCAGCAACCTTACGAACAAGTTCAAAAACCACTCCAACCGATAGGGTAACSGCTGTRAATGCTGCAATACCAAACAGTAGGGGACCCAGCAATTCAGATAACAACCAACGATCCATCAACGGAACCTGGCGCCAGTAGCGATTAACAAAKGTAAAAAAGCTATTCATAATCTAAAGTCCTCACCAAGATAATGCTTCTGAACCAAGGGGTTATTTGCCACCTCATGGGCAGTACCTGATGCAAGAATTGTGCCATCGGCAAGGATATAAGCACGATCTGTAATTGATAATGTTTCGCGTACATTATGATCAGTGATCAACATSGCAACCCCCCGTTCACSTAGGGAGAGAATCAGTTGCTGAAGATCATGAACTGCCAATGGATCTACGCCAGCAAACGGTTCATCAAGCAATAAAAACCTTGGTCCGTTAGTTCCAACGGCTAAAGCCCTAGCCACYTCAGTGCGCCTGCGTTCACCTCCGGATAATTGAAATCCCTTTCGCGTGCAAAACCGCTCCAGTTGAAAATCAGAGATCAAGGTTTGAAGTCTTTGGCGATGGGCCTCAACTGGAACGCCACTCTGCTGCATGGCAAGCAAGAGGTTATCTCGAACGCTTAAATTRCGAAATACACTTGCTTCCTGGGCTAGGTATCCAATACCTTTGCGGGCTCTCTGCGGCATAGATAGATGTTTTATTGATACCTGATCCAGCAATACATCACCTTGATYGGGTTGCAGCATGCCGGTWACAAGATTAAAAGTTGTTGTTTTACCGGCACCATTTGGGCCAAGCAAACCAACAAYCTCCCCCGGGKCTAGATCAACAGAAACTCCCTTAACAACAGGTCGTCCAGAGAAGCTAAGCGCTACATTTTGGAGTGATAAACTCATGGTGCAGGAGCATTTGCTTGTTTGCGATYGATTCGTATCCAACTCTTCACTTGTTCCCCAGCAGCTGGATCAGCAATSAGGCGGTCAGATGTTACTAAATAAACAACACGTTGAGCCCTGAGGCGATTGCCACCTTCTTGAACAACGTCAACATCGCCGCTYAAAACAATTCTCCCCTCTTTTGTGTAGTATTGAGCTTGGCGAGATGTGGCTATAAGTTTTTTTTCTGGATAGGTAACTTTAACATTACCAGTTGCCGTAACCACACCTGTTGTGTTGTCGGCTTGCTGCAAATCCGATTCAACTGTTATCAGTGGAGCGCAATTAACGTCATTTCCAGTTCCAATAAAACCAAAAATTGCAATGGCAAAGAAAATAATTACTTTATAATATTGTGATTTTTTATCAGTTTTCGTGTGGTTTGGGAGCATAGATCTACACCTCAATTRAAATTAGCGGGAASGATATCTCTTGTGGTTTATCAGGTYTCATGCCTRGGGAATRGTTTGAATCCTTCAGGYTTGTTTGCAGCAATTTAAGAATTTCCTGGCAGGGCTCTAAAAACTCGCCTTCCWTAAAACCAATSGGGGATATTTGGGCCMTGCGCATGCGACTGATTCCCTCCGCCAAAAGCAGAAGGGAACCGTTTAAATTGCCCGTTGAGTGGTGATGCATTGCTACAGATATTTGAACAATGCCATGAATCCAGCGTCGCTTTGGCTCATCGCACTCGTGCCASAGGTCCTCAAATAAATCATGGGCTTCGTAAAAGTTCCCAGAATTAAAGCTWTGAATGCCACTATAAAAWCGTGGATCTAAAAATGGATCCACAGGGCCTAGCGCTTTGCTCCTTTTTTAGATGGTAATTTGCGCAAGCGGATTGATTCCGGTGTTACCTCTAGCATTTCGTCTGGTCCGATGTACTCCAAAGCCCGCTCAAGGGTCATCTGGATAGGTGCTTGTAGGGCGTCAAGCTCCTCTGCACCAGCTGATCTGATGTTTGTTAATTGTTTAGCCTTACAAATATTTAGTTCCAGATCCTGGGGGCGACTGTTTTCACCAACAATCATTCCCTTGTAAACCTTAGTGCCGGGAGTGATAAAGAATTGCCCCCTATCTTCGGCACTTTTCAATGCATAGAACGTAGCAGTACCCTCYTCAAATGAAATCAATACTCCGTTRCGGCGAGTATCTAGGTCTCCCTGCATTCTGCGGTATTCAAGGAAGGAATGACTCATWATTCCTTCACCCCTTGTAGCACGAATAAAATCACCGCGGAAACCGATTAAACCCCTTGAAGGAACAACAAATTCCAGTTGAGTGCGGTTGTCTATGCCAGTTTCCATATTTTGCATCTCACCCTTGCGTACACCAAGTTTTTCAATACAGTTGCCAACCGACTCCTCAGGAATATCCAAAACCAATGTTTCAAAAGGTTCGCATGGGCTGCCATCAATCGTTCTAAATATCACCTGCGGCTGGGATACCTGGAATTCGTAGCCTTCCCTTCGCATCGTTTCAATCAAGATGCCTAGGTGTAATTCGCCTCTACCACAAACAGAAAAGCGATCGGGAGAGTCTGTGTCTTCAACCCTTAGGGCCACATTTGTAAGCAGCTCTTTCTGGAGACGATCTCGCAACTGGCGACTGGTAACAAACTTGCCYTCTTTACCAGCAAATGGTGAATCATTTACGCAGAATGTCATTTGCAGGGTGGGTTCATCCACCTTGATCAATGGCAGAGCTTCTGGATTGTCTGGACAGGCAACTGTTTCACCGATRTTTACTTCRTCAAAGCCGGAAATTGCAACCAAATCGCCAGCAAAAGCCTCTTGTATTTCTACTCTTTGCAASCCTTGGAAACCTAGTAATTTGCTAATGCGAGCCTTTTTAGTTGTGCCGTCATCTTTTAATAAAGCTGCTATTTGRCCATTTTTGATGCTGCCATTATGAATTTTACCAATGATTATTCTGCCAAGAAAATCAGAATAATCCAGGGTTGTTACCTGCAACTGAAGCGGYTTTTCCGGATCGCCAACGGGGGGGGGAACATGGCGGAGAATTGCTTCAAATAATGGCACCATATTTTCGCTTTCGGTTTTCATATCAGGCTTGGCAAATCCGCCTAGTCCGCTACCAAATAAATAGGTGAAATCACATTGATCATCATCGGCACCCAGCTCGATAAAGAGATCAAGAACTTTGCTAACAGCGATTTCTGGATCAGCCCTTGGTCTATCAATCTTATTAACAAATACGATGGGCCTCAGACCTTTTTCAAGTGCTTTTTTAAGCACAAAACGTGTTTGCGGCATCGGRCCTTCGTTTGCATCTACGATCAGYAAACAACCATCAACCATTCCAAGAACCCGCTCAACTTCGCCACCGAAGTCGGCGTGGCCAGGGGTATCAACAATATTGATTCTGGTGTTGTCGTAATCAACAGCTGTGTTCTTMGAAAGGATTGTWATTCCTCTCTCCCGCTCAAGGTCGTTTGAATCMAGCACGCAGGTTGGTACAAGTTCACCCTCGCGGAAGGTTCCGGACTGCTTCAGGAGCGCGTCCACAAGTGTGGTTTTGCCGTGGTCAACGTGGGCGATGATCGCAATATTGCGAATCGCGGCGCGCTTGGTGCTGGCGCTCATCTGGTAAAGGGTTCTAACGGATCACCAGCCGCAGCTTGCGACAGGGCTTGGCGGTTGCGACTATACCCCCCGCCGTTCATATTGCTTAGCCGCCTCAAAACGCCTCAAGGCTTCCGCAGAGCCTTCAAAGCGCCAATGCCATGGTTCATAGCTAACCCCTTGGCGATTTCCCCTTGGAAAGGAGAGTTGAAARTGAAATCGATGGGCATTGCTTTGAAGCCAATAAAAAGCAGGGGTAGCTTCGAAATCTTCTTGCAAGTTTGCCTGGGGTGTTTCTGCATCTCCCAGATCTAGGGCAAATCCTGTGCTGTGCTCTGAATATCCGGGTGGAGCACTCACCTTCGCCCTGGCCTCAGCGGTTTGATTCCGCTCCGATTTAAYATCAAAAAACAGTTGTTTTTGCGTATCAGCGGATCTGTAACCACTGATCAAGCGCAGTTCAACGCCATCGGCCGCCGCCGCTGCTCGCATYTGYTCATAGGCATTAGCAGCTTCAACATGAAGGGCTAGCCCTGGGGAAACCTCCACGAGCTCGCTGSTGGAGGCTTGGGGATAGGGGAAATGGCCCAGCAGGCGACCKAATTGATCAGGCCTTACATCGATGCCGGCCACGGGGGGAGGGCCCCAAAACCGTTGMATCAGTTGATCCTGCACAAGAAATAAAACCGCCAAACCCGTTCCAAGGGCAAGGGCCGTACTAAGTACAACGGGTCCAATGGGCAGTTCCCGGCTTTTAGGGCGGCGACCAACTCTGCGCGCTAATGGAACGTCCTCTCGGATGCGTGGCATTCCGCCTTGCTTAGGAAATCCCAAAGATCGTAGTGCTSAACTCAGATTTAGCCAGCGGTGCCAGTTGCTGCAGTGTTAGCTTTTTAAGAACATCAATCCCGCTTGCCGGGTTTAAGGAATGGTGCGAGTTGCAGTTGTAGGTGGCGGCCCCAGTGGCTCCTGTGCAGCAGAGGTGTTAGCTAAGGCAGGGATAAAAACCTGGATCTTTGAGCGCAAGCTKAATAATGCCAAACCATGCGGTGGTGCGATCCCCCTATGCATGGTGGAGGAGTTTGACCTGCCCGAATCGATTATCGACCGGAAGGTGCGCAATATGAAAATGATTTCACCATCTAACCGCGAAGTTGATATTAATCTAGATAATAAAGATGAGTATATTGGCATGTGCCGCAGAGAGGTTATGGATGCCTATCTGCGCGAAAGGGCGGCTGGTTGTGGCGCTCAACTGATCAATGGACTRGTAACTAAAATTGATACAGGTGATAAGCGTCAGGGGCCCTACACACTCCACTATTCCGACTACAGCGAAGGCGAATCCACTGGAACMGCTTGCACAATTGAGGTGGATGTAATCATTGGTGCMGATGGGGCTAACAGCCGGGTTGCCAAAGCAATGGATGCTGGCGATTACAATGTTGCGATTGCTTTCCAAGAGCGCATTAAATTACCCGCGGAGGAAATGAAATATTATGAGAATTTGGCTGAAATGTATGTKGGAACAGATGTTTCACCAGATTTTTATGCWTGGGTATTTCCAAAATACGACCATGTTGCAGTTGGTACAGGAACTATGCAGCAGAATCAAAGCTTGATTAAAAGTTTGCAACGGGGTATCCGTGAAAGAGCAAAGAAAAGACTTTTAAATGGTGAAGTTATCAAAGTTGAAGCCCATCCAATTCCTGAACATCCAAGGCCCCGTAGAGTTGTGGGTCGCATGGCGCTAGTGGGTGATGCGGCTGGTTACGTTACCAAAAGTTCTGGAGAGGGAATTTATTTTGCAGCTAAAAGCGGCAGGATGTGCGCTGAGGAAATTGTTCAAGCATCCCTTGCTGGTAGCCGCATACCCTCTGAAAAAGATTTAAAACAGTACTTAAAGAAATGGGATCGTAAATACGGAGCAACCTACAAAGTTTTAGAATTACTTCAAAATATATTTTATAGAAACGACGCAGCTCGAGAGGCATTTGTTGAAATGTGTGATGACAAAGACGTACAGCGTCTAACTTTTGATAGCTATCTATAYAAAAGGGTGGTTATGATGAATCCCTGGCAACAATTAAAACTAACATTTCTAACCATCGGCGCTGTATTACGGGGTAACGCCCTAGCCCCAAACATTTATCTACCTGTTGACAGCGCCGTMCGAACAGATCTTGAAGCCACRGAAATGCTCCGCACTGGAGCAATTAAAGGTGGCATAAAAAGCTAACCATTTAAACTGCTGAAGTCTGCYAATATATTCGACTGGTTTTTAAGAATGGCCAACATKTTTAACCTGTTTTTGCGCAATTCAAGGTTGTCAACCATAACCATTACACTATTGTCTCCATCAAAAAACTCCGCCAAAATAYTAGAACTTGAAGTTAACATTTCTGCAAGCTCTGGGTAAAATTCAGGTCCCCTTAGGCACAGCCTCTCTAGTTTCTCTAACACAATAAACATCTCTTTCTCACTAGTTGCTTGAAATAAATTGCAATCCACAACAGATTTCGGGCTGATGGCAAGGGGGCCCAGTTCAGCTTTWACRGCYAATTTGGCCGCCCTCTGYACCACCTGTTGCAGCGGAAGCAAGCTTCCATTATTGCGCATTTTTATTAACAACTCAGACCTTATCTTTGCATCAGCAGGATCCCTAAGTAGCTGTTCATTTGAAACATTTACTCCTGCCACAGCCTGGGCAATATCCACGGGGCACCCCTGATCAGCAAGCATACTTAGCAATCGCTGCTTAAAAAACTCAGAGAGATCTTTTGCAAGGCATTCCGATTGAATTTCCAGGGCAGGAAATAATTTTTGCCAATTGATGCTAAATATTTTAAGCATCTCGATTAAATCTAAACACCAACCTTTATTCCATAGTAATAGTAAAATTCCATTGCCGGCCCTGCGTAAGCCATAGGGATCCGATGAACCACTTGGTCTTTCRCCCTTAGCGTAGATACTCAGCAAAAGTTCTAATCTTTCTGCTAAAGCTAATATCGTACCTGCTGTTGTTTTTGGTAGCTCGTCGTCAGCCCCCTTTGGTAAATAATGCTCGTATACCGCAAGGGCAACATTTTTTGATTCACCTTCTTTAAATAAATATTTTGATCCCATCAACCCTTGCAGCTCTGGAAATTCACCTACAATTTGACTCACTAAATCATTTTTACAAAAATGAGCAGCCCTTTGGGCATGCTCTGCATCGGGTTTGGAGATATTCTTGATTAGCTGAGTAAGTTGCCCTACGCACCATTCAAGCCTTTCCGTGCGGTTGAGCAAGCTGCCAAGGCCATCGGCAAAACTAACTCGAGCCARTTGGTTWCGCCGTTCACTACATGTTGTTGAACAATCTGCATTAATAAAAAATTCAGCGTCGGCCAAGCGAGCCTTCAATACCTTTTCATTGCCATGTTGCACTTGGCTTACGGCGGATTGCAAAGCATTGCTRATGCAAAGAAATGTTGGCAATAAATAATTATTTGCGTTTAGATCCAAGGGATCCAGCTCTATATCTTTAAAATATAAGGGAATATATCGCTGGTGGCTCCGCATTACCGTACTCAATAGTTCTGCCGGTAATTTCAAGAAGTGGTTTGGTACTAACCCTTTAATCAATAAGGGTGCCTCCACTAAATCAGTAAGCTCTTCTAACAATTCATTAGGCAAATCTGGCCTTGCCTGCAATGAGCTGGCCGCTTCACTAACAGCGTTTTTTATCAAGGCAGCCCGGTCAGCTCGATTAACAACAATTCCAGCAGCGGCTAACTGCTGCTGGTAATCAGATGCCTTCTCGATTAGCACCTCCTGACTGAACAAACGATGGCCCCGGCTCCTGTTGCCAGCTTTTACAACCGGGTCTGATCCCTCTAGAACCACATCAAGAATCTGGSTATCAAGCATTGCCACCAACCAGCGCACAGGCCTGGAAAAGCGGTTGTCGCCACTGCCCCAACGCATAAATCGTTTTCCTTGCAGCGCTGCAATCCAAAKTGGAATTGCACGAATCAGCACTAATTCACTGGAGCTGCCAGGTTCAACAACTTTTGCAAAAACGAAAGGCCCCTTTGCTGTTTCCCTCAATTCGAGGGCATCGGCGCCTAAACCGCAACGCCTGGCAAAGCCAAGGGCCGCTTCTGTTGGTACGCCGTTGCTAAAGGCTTGATTAGCCGGTGGTCCCTTGCGCTCCTCAATCCGTTCCGGTCCTTGTAGTTCAAGTTCCTCAACCCATACAGCTAAGCGCCTTGGGCTGCTGGTGCAGTGGATTGCGCCATGGCCTAGGCGGTGCTCCTTCAGTTCCGCTTGAACCAGCTGCAGTAACTGGGGAATGGCTAAACGGGCGAAATCAGCGGGCAGTTCCTCTGTGCCGATTTCAAGCAGAAAAGTGGACAACTTCAATCGGCTTCTGGCTCAACTTTATGAATTGATCGAGCCCGATTGATTATGGTCGTTAGTAAGACGTTGATCAGGAGCCTCTGCCAGCCTGTGACCATTGCCTCAAATCATTTGGCTTCTAAGGAACCCAGCAAATTCGAGCAGTTGAAGGCCAGCAGCAATTATCTGCGCGAGCCYCTWGCGAGCGAATTGGAAAATGATTTGCCTTTCTTCACCGAAGGCGCTGTGCAGATCCTTAAATTCCACGGCTCYTACCAACAAGACAACCGAGATAACCGTTTAAAAGGACAGGCAAAGGATTGGGGCATGATGCTGCGGCTGCGCAGCCCAGGGGGCAGGGTGCCTGCCCAGCTATWCCTTGCCTTGGATGAGCTAGCCAATCGGTTTGGCAACGGCAGCATGCGGGTAACTACCCGTCAGGCTTTTCAGCTCCATGGCATTCCTAAGCAGGATCTGCGCACGGTGCTRGCAACCATCGTTARAAACTTGGGTTCAACCCTTGCAGCCTGTGGAGATATCAATCGGAATGTGATGGCGCCGGCAGCTCCCTATGAGGGTTTGGGTTACCCAGTGGCCAGGCGTTTAGCTGATGACATCGCAGATCTGCTGGCGCCAAAAGCAGCTGCAGGTGCTTACTTGGAGCTATGGGTAGACGGCGAAAAACGCTACAAAATTCGGCCTTCAATCGCCTGCAGCAAGGTGCGCAAACGTCAGCAGGATGCCAACCTCAGCAGTGGCGATCCAGCTGAACCGCTTTACGGCTCCACCTACATGCCCCGTAAGTTCAAAGTTGGCGTAACAGTGCCAGGAGACAATTCGATCGATCTGTTAACTCAGGATCTCGGCTTGGTTGCTTTTACCGACATGGCAGGAAAATTGCGGGGCTGCAATGTTTACGTAGGTGGGGGTATGGGCAGAACCCATAACAAGGAGGAAACCTTCGCTCGCACCGCAGATTGTTTGGGATACGTAAAAGGTACAAAAATACTTGATTTAGTTCAAGCCGTTGTTGCTCTACAAAGGGATAATGGCGATCGTGAGCAACGGCGCCATGGCCGCATGAAATATTTGATTCATGATCGCGGCATTGATTGGTTTCGCCAAGAGTTAGATAAATATTTTCCCGCYGGCGTTAGCGCAGCATTAAAAGAACCAAAGCCAGTTCTTGAAGACTACTTAGGCTGGCATCAACAGGGCGATGGGCGCTGGTTTGTTGGCTTGCCACTTCTTTGTGGCCGCCTCGATGGCGAACGCAAGCTCGGCCTGAGGCGCCTCGTTGAACGTTATCAACCTGAAATTAGGCTCACTGCAAATCAGGATTTATTGCTTTGCAACATTGGTCGAAATCAACGCCAGGAAGTTGCTGAAGAATTAGCAGCTATCGGTTGGGCAGATCCAAGCGATACAAGCTTGCTCGCCCGCCACGCCATCGCCTGCCCGGCATTACCCACCTGTGGACTTGCCATAACTGAATCGGAACGGGTTCTACCAGATGTATTGGCGCGGCTAGAAGCCMTACTCAAGGCTGAAGCAATCARCACTCCAATTTTAGTGCGCATGACAGGTTGTCCCAATGGTTGTGCTCGGCCTTATATGGCGGAACTTGCTCTTGTTGGTAGTGCTGTTAATCAATATCAGCTGTGGCTTGGTGGTAACCCTGGCCTCACTAGATTGGCGGAACCAATTCTAGAAAAACTACCCCTAGATCAATTAGAAACAACACTTTTACCGTTGATGCGCCATTGGCGCGATAACGGAATGAAGCATAGTTTTGGAGATTATTGCAACTCATTGGATCCAGATTTACTCCGTAATTTGCTTCATGGGCAAGGGGCTGCGGCATAGAGGGCCCGAGGCTTGCCGCAATGCCAKGCCCACATCTGATCGCCATAGCTGAAATGCCACCATTCGTGGGGATGTTGGCAAAAACCAACCCTTGCCATTGCCCTAGCTAATAGTTGACGATTGCTGTGCCATTGATACTCCTTTGTGCCAGCAGCAGCGGAGCAGAAATGGTTTGGTTCTGCAATGGCACCAGTGGAATCGATTGGWCCGCCCATTTCCAATGGTTYAGCATCGGGCCCTGCTAAACACAGATCAACAGCTGAACCTGTGCTGTGGGGTGGAGGTGTAAGCGGATCAGAGCTTGGTGGTGCCCAAAGGGCATCTACCKCGGCAGGATCTGCACCCGGCTGAGCAAGACTCCACTCCACCATGTATTTCTGCACAGCAATAGGTCGCCAGGCATCAAAAATCAAAAGCCTGCAGGGCAGAAGCGTTTGGGCCTTGAGTAAMCGCAGCAGCACCGCCTGTCTAAGTTGAAAAGGGCTTGTTCCCGCTGGATATGGGGCACCCAAAACGGCATAGGGATGGGGGTTCCAACGAAATAAACTCGATGGCAGTGAAACGAGCGGTTCGCCGCAATCGCGGATCTCAATCGTTTGCCACGGTCGCTGCATTGGCTTAAAAAAATTAATTTAATGCGGCGGCGTTAGCAAATTTGAGCTTTTGCAAAGCTAGGGCCGCTGCCAACTCTTGATGCTGGCTTAGGAGAGGATCATTAGCCAAGATTGCATGCGCCACATCCCGGGCCTCTTCCAGCACACTGCCATCATCGCTAAGGCTTGCTAGAGCAAGATCGGGCAATCCTGATTGTTGSGTGCCCAGCACCTGGCCTGGCCCCCGCAAGCGAAGGTCAACTTCAGCAATTTCAAAACCATCCAAACTRCGGGCCAAAACATCAAGGCGCTGTTTAGCTACGGCTGAATTGCTGTTGTTGATCAAAATGCAATGGGAGGCTGCAGCACCCCTGCCAACTCTGCCCCGCAATTGATGCATTTGAGCCAAGCCAAACCGCTCTGCGTGTTCAATAACCATTACCGTGGCATTTGGTACATCCACACCAACCTCAACAACTGTTGTTGAGATCAACACCTGGCTTAAACCACTGGCAAATTCATCAATTGCCGCCTTTTTATCGGCGCTGCTCATTCTGCCATGCAATAGTCCTAGCTTTAAATCAGGAAATACTTCAATTGCCAATCGCTGATGTTCCTCAACCGCAGATCGCAGATCAATTTTTTCTGATTCATCAACTAATGGAAGCACCACATAGGCTTGATGGCCGGCAGCAATTTGATCCCTGATAATWTGCTCAGCAACCTGGCGTTCCTGATTATTTATTACTTGGGTGTGGATTGGTTTACGACCTGGTGGCAGTCCGTCAATCTGACTCACATCAAGATCTCCATGCACACTCAAAGCAAGGGTTCGGGGGATTGGGGTAGCAGTCATTGTTAGCAAATGAGGTTGCATACCTTTGTTTAAAAGTTTATTGCGTTGGGCYACACCAAAGCGATGCTGTTCATCAACAACCACTAGGCCTAAACTGGCGAAGCCAACGGGGTCTTCAATCAAGGCATGGGTGCCAACTAAGAATTGCAATTGTCCATTAGCAAGATCTTGTAAAAGGGCCCGCCTTCTCGGTGCAGGCGTGGATCCTGTGAGCAACCCAACTGTTACATGTAATTGGGGCATCCAACTGCAGAGTTTTTCATAGTGTTGTTGAGCGAGAACTTCRGTTGGTGCCATCAAGGCCCCCTGATGGCCAGCATCAATGGCACAGAGAATTGCTGCCACTGCCACAACGGTTTTGCCACTGCCCACATCCCCCTGCAATAGGCGGGCCATCGGCTGGCGCTTTGCCATATCAACTCTGATCTCCTGAAGAACCCGTTCTTGGGCATCAGTGAATTGAAAGGGCAAAAGTTTTTGAAAATCTTTCAATCGTTCTGCTTTTGTATCAGCCTCTAATACCGGTGCATTTTTTTGGCGTAGTTGGATACGACGTAGGCCAAGGGCTAATTGCAACAATAAAAATTCATCAAATACTAGGCGACGTCTACTTGCATCCAAAAGTTCGCGAGAATCGGGTTGATGTATTTGCTCAAGTGCCTTGCTTATATYAATTAGTTTTAGAGTTTCACGCCAGTGGCACGGTAGTGGATCCTTGATTTTATTTATTACAGGCAATATTATATTAATAGCACCCCGCATTCGYTCAGCAATCAAACCCTCKCCAAGGGAGTAAACAGGCAGCAATCTACCAATCTGGCGAGATTGAAGCTGTGAATTGGGAGACTCTAAAACCTCAAGCAGGGGATCTTGTAAGCTCAAGCCAAACCTACTTTCCTTRACAAGGCCACTGGCAGCTAATTTTGCCCCCACTGGATACATTCGCATCTGTTGATGCAACCAGGCGGAACTTGTAAAACGGCGTCCGGCCATAAATTTACTTATTTTYAACCTCCCACTTTGATCCTGRAGCTGCAAATCAATAATAGCTAAGTTTGAATTTTTTGGGCTAACAAATGCATGGCAGCGTTTAATTGTTGCCACCACTGTGGCGGTAGCTCCGGCCTGAAGAGARTTTATTGGCATTAATTGGGAATAGTCAACGTAGTCCCTGGGGTAATGATAAAGTAAATCCTTAACAAGAAATAGATTTATTTTGGCAAGCTGGGMAGCTAATTTAGCCCCAATAGAATCAATCTGAGCCAATGGGGTTTCAAGTGTAAGTTTAGTATTTCTAGCTGAACTTACATCTGCCAACCGTTCAATTGGCGCAAGCGCYAATCTWGGGGCACCAGGGGCTTGCTTGGGTWCAAGTGATTTACGTAATTGATATAARTGTCGACGCAAATCAATTACTATTCTCTTTCTTTGCTCAACCTGYAATGTGTCATATTCAGAATATAATTTCGCAAATTTATCTAACTCTTCGAGCTGATGGGTTGATAGGCCATGGGGAGGTTTCCGGCAGGATGWTTCAATAAATTGATTAAATCTTGAATGTTTACCAATTACATTTGAAAAGCTATTGTCCGCTTCGATAGCTAAACTTAGCTGCAAACGAGCTAACCATTGCTCCAATTCTGGAGGAAACGGATCAACCCTCAAGGGATTTGAACCTAGTTTTGACGGTTGTCTTCCATCCACTGCTKTTCAGCCTTGCGTATGGCCAGCTGCTGATGCAAATGCTGGGATCTTCTTGCCATTCTGAGCAAATTGGCTCTGATTTGGTTGATCCGAGCCCGAATTGTTCGCAGGGTTGGATGAAGGTACTCCATATCACTGCTGCGCAGGAGTACGCCATGGAGTGCAATTTCTGAATCTTCGCCAAGGGGATAGGGCAAACGAACTGCCAATAAATTTGCTGGTGCCGATAGGGCATCGGCGCCACCCTCTATAACAGCATCGAGCAGGGCRATTGGTAAAACCTGGTTACCCATGCCATGGCGAAATARTTCAACATTCAAGGCATTACTAAGATTGCGCAACCTGCGGGTTAGTGCGTAGTCCCAAGCCAATAGCCAATGGTGCAGGCCAACTGGATCATTTGGCATTGGGAATGGTTGCTTGATGCCTTTTGCRGCCCTAAGGGAGCTGATTTCAAAAATTTGCCTTAGGGCATCGATTGCTGCTGGGAACCCCCTGGGATCATCAATATTTTTTTGGCTGAAATCATTTGGATTGAATCCCTCCATAAGCGGAGCGAGCTCCATCGACAATGAAATTGAACCAGGTGGATCATTATATTCAGAACTTACTASATCTAATTGTTGGGGTTCAGGATCATGCGCTTGCAATTTRATTGCTAAGTTCAATA
Source organism: Synechococcus lacustris str. Tous (assembly GCF_003011125.1). Lineage (GTDB taxonomy): Bacteria > Cyanobacteriota > Cyanobacteriia > PCC-6307 > Cyanobiaceae > Synechococcus_D > Synechococcus_D lacustris. The sequence continues at coordinate 42,409 of NZ_PXVC01000010.1, forward strand.
GTTTTTCRTTGCTTAAAAATTCGAGGCACTTCCCACTCAGCCATTTGAGTCTTGCGCGTAAAACCRAACGTTCTTGATCACTGAGGTTATTAAAAACCTCTGGATGGTGCTGGGTTACCAATTGAAAAACAGCCTGYAAAGTTGCCGGCTCCAACTGAATCCGTAATATGGAMAGATATTTTTCTAGTAATGGGTAGATCACCAAGGCTGCTTTTTCAGCCTTAGCTTGAATCAAACCGAGTTGTTGGCGGGGTTCAGATGAGCCGCCAGATAAATCAATACTCAAACAGTCATGGCAGCTACTTCAGCTGCAAAATCRCTCTTTTCAACAACAATCCCCTCGCCTAGGGTATAGCGCGTAAAGCGACGGACTTGTATATTTTCRCCAAGGGTTCCAGCAACTTGCTTAACCAACTCAGAAACTGTTAAAGAACTATCTTTTATGTAAGGTTGCTCCAGCAAAGCAAGTTCTTTTAAGCGTTTAGCCACTCTMCCTTCAACAATTTTTGCCTTCATCGCCTCTGGTTTGTTTCCTAAATCATCCCTGCCAGCCTCAATTGCAGATTCCCGCTCWGCCACTTCAGAGGGAATGTTGTCTGTACTAACAAATTCAACATTTGGGCATGCGGCAATTTGCATTGCCACATTGCGTACCAACTCTTGGAAAATTTCGCCCCTGGCCACGAAATCTGTTTCACAATTCACCTCAACCAGTACGCCAACGCGGGCACCGGTGTGGATGTAGCTACCCACWGAACCCTCYGCAGCTGTGCGACCAACCTTCTTTTCTGCTGAGGAAATACCTTTCTGACGTAGCCATTCAGTGGCYTTTTGAAGGTCGCCATCGACCTCCTTTAACGCCTTTTTGCAATCCATCATTCCAGCGCCGGTTTGGTCGCGCAGTTCCTTAACAAGCTTTGCGGAAAGCTCAGCCATGGGCGGCACTGGGGGAC
>NZ_PXVC01000100.1 GCF_003011125.1 Synechococcus lacustris str. Tous
GGCTTCTGGGGGGGGCGCTGCTGAGGGCGGAGGCGCCATAAGCGGCGCATCGCTAGGCGCAGCTTCAGGGGCTGGGGCTCCGTAGTTGTAATYGCCCGGAGCGCCTTGGTTCTGTTGGGGTGCTGGTGCGGCTACCGCTTTGAAATTGCGATTGAGCACTGGTTTTGGCGGGAAGCGTTTAACGGGCATGTCTTTAACCACCGGCAGCATGAATTGGTTCCAGGCCCASGCCGCCTGGCCGCTATCACTGCCGGTTTCACGGTTGTTGTCGTAGCCAAACCACACGCCTGTGGTGAGTTGGGGTATGGAGCCGATGAACCAAAGGTCGCGGGCACCCTCTGAGGTGCCTGTTTTACCCGCTACGGGGCGATCCGGCAGGGCCGCTGCAGCGCCTGTGCCGCCRCTAACCACCCGTTGCAACATCCAAATCATTGAGTCGGCAGTGTCGCTGTCAACRGCCCTTCTGCCCCGGTCGCCATGGCTACTACGGGCCCAAAGGGGCCGGCCATCAAGGCCACTAATGCTCTCAAATGGAGTTGGTGCCACATAAACACCACGGTTGTTGATGGCTGCATAGGCGGCGGTCATATCGAGCACKGTTTGCTCGTAGGCACCGATTGCTAAGGGGTAATAGCGCCCAAGGGGTCGAGTAATACCAAGGGAGCGGGCGGTGTTKATCACCGCATCAAAACCCACCTTTTCCAGCAGCTGCACAGCCACGGTGTTTAAAGAATTTTGCAAGGCATCGGCCATCGACACTGCGCCGAGGTAGCGATCACCAAAGTTTTTGGGGCAGTAGCCGCTCCAGCAACGGGGAACATCAACAAAAATCTCTTCTGGTTTGATGCCAGCCGCAACAGCGGCGGTATATGGAAACAGCTTGAAGGTGGARCCAGGGGAACGTAGGGCCTGGGTGGCGCGGTTGAATTGACTTTTTTGAAAATCACGGCCCCCCACCATGGCCCGCACTAAACCAGTGCCGGGTTCCATCGAAACCAAGGCCCCCTGGAGATCACCGTAGGTGTTTTTATCAATTACTTTTTGGGCAATTTTTTGCCAGTTGGAATTCAAGCTGGTGCGTATTGTTAAACCGCCTAGTTCCAGCTGTTCAGGAGTGAGCACCTTGGGTAATTCCTGGGCTACCCAACTTGTGAAATATGGAGCGGCACTATTCCAATGTTTTGGCAATGCTGGTTTCAATAACAGTGGCGAACCATCGGCCCTTAATTGTTGAGCCCTATCGATGAAACCCGCCTCTGCCATGCGTTTTAGCACGATTGAACGGCGCTCTAAAGCAAGTTCGGGATTAACAAGAGGCGAATAAACMGATGGCGCTGGAGGTAGCCCAGCAATTAAGGCAGCCTCCGGCAGGGTGAGCTGATTAGGGGATTTGGAGAAATAAACCCATGCGGCATCCGCCACCCCATAGGCACTGGAGCCTAGATAAACATTATTTAGATATTGCTCAAGTATTTGTTGCTTGCTTAATTGGCGTTCAAGTTTAAAAGCTAATGCCGCTTCTTTTAATTTGCGCAGCAGGGTGCGATCTTGATTGAGAAAAACAACCCTGGCCAATTGTTGGGTGATGGTGCTGGCCCCCTGCTCCACCGACCKTTGGCTGATRTTTGTAATTACAGCCCGGCCAATGCCAAGGGCATCAACACCATTRTGTTGATAAAAACGGCGATCTTCCGCGGCGATAAATGCCTTTTGAATCAATAAAGGCATCTGGCCATTTGCCACTTTTTCGCGGGTGGCYGGACCTARTTTTTGTAGTACCTGGCCATCGGCAGACAACACGGTTACGGTGCCTGGCCTGTTGAAACTGGCGATGCGGCGTGCATCGGGTAATAACCCATCAAACCCCTGCACCACCAAGGCGCTGCCTGCGGCTGCCACCRCGCCTACCCCTGCCGCTAGAAGGGCGGCTCCAATTAATTGCCTACGCCGCTTATTGGCCTGGGGCATTGGTTTATCCCCCAAAACCGCTATGGCCCAATGCTAAGGCTGTTACAAGCATCCCTATCACCAGAAAGGGTTGGGCGCTGGCTTGGTAYTTAACATCRAAAAGTATTGGATCGCGCAGCAGCCAGATGTCTTGAAAAGTTATCTGGGGGATGATCAACAAAGTAAGTAGCACTGCGGCGAAATGCTGGCCTAGCAGCACCAGTGCTAYCACCATCGCTATTTGAAAGAGATCGATCATGGTGGCGCTAATCCAGCTKGCCCTTTTCACRCCAAATACCACTGGCAGTGATTGCAGGCCAAGGGCTTTATCACCCTCCACACTTTTGAAATCGTTCACCACGGCAATGCCAAGGCCCGCCAGGGAATAGGCAAGGGTTAGGGCGGCAGTGGCCCAGCTCAACTTGCCAAAAAGTGCTTGGCCGGCCCACCAGGGCAGGGCGATGTAACTAGCACCAAGGGCATAGTTACCAAGCCAACCATTTTGTTTGAGCTTTAGGGGTGGGGCGGAATAGATGAAGCTCACAAATGAACCACCCAATGCAAGTAGCAACAGCACCGGTTTCTGGTGTTGGGCCCAAATGTCAAGGCCCCAGGCCACGGCTAATCCAGCTATCAGCAACACCCAGATCTGAAGTTTTACTTGCCACAGGGCRATGGCACCGGAGGGAATCGGCCTGTAGGGCTCATTGATGGCATCTATATCCCTGTCGTAGTAGTCGTTAATCGTTTGGGTGAAACCAGCCAGCAGGGGGCCGCTCATCAGCATGCAGGCCAGGGAGGCGGTGCTGTTTTGCCAAGTCCATTGGAAACCACCACTGGCGGCAGCACCACAAATAACGCCCCAGATCAAGGGAATCCAGGTAACAGGTTTCATCAGTTGCAGCCGCAACTTCCAGGGGTTTTGGCTGCCACTGGCCCCCTTCATGCCAAGTAGTTGCCTGGCTGCGCCGCCGCTAGCGRCCTCTGAATTGGGGCTATTGCTCACTGGAGGGGYTTAAAGAGCGGCGATTTCATCTTCAAAAAACCAGCTCTGGCCGCCGCCATCCAATTGCACTTGAACGCCMACACCGCTTCCGTCGGTCATTTTGAAACCTGTAACGGAGCCGGTTGGATTGGTGAGCAAYAACTTCACCAGATCAGCGGGAATGCGATCACGCACTCGGGTGATCGTTACTCGGGTGCCAACGGTGATGGCAGCGGAGGTGGCAGCCTGGGACATTARCGGCGCTGACTGGAATCCGGGGCAACCCTACCAGTGCCGAACCCCATCCCCCCATTCCGAGCTAGATCGTGGTTGCAAAACGGATCATTCCCTGCCTTGATATGGCCGCCGGACGGGTGGTGAAGGGGGTCAATTTTGTTGGTTTAAGGGATGCTGGYGATCCGGTGGAACTGGCTTGCCGCTACGACGCCGCCGGCGCTGATGAGTTGGTATTTCTCGATATTGCAGCTAGCCATCAAGGCCGCGGCACCCTGGTGGAATTGGTGCAGCGCACCGCGGAACAACTATTTATTCCGTTCACTGTTGGCGGTGGMATCAGTTCGGTGGAGGGGATCAMGGAGCTGTTGCGGGCTGGGGCCGACAAGGTGAGTTTGAATTCAGCGGCGGTGGCTGATCCGGAATTAATTAGGGCCGGGGCGCGCCAATTCGGGGCCCAATGCATTGTTGTTGCCATCGATGGCCGCAAACGCATGGGTGGTGGTTGGGATGTGTATGTGAAAGGGGGGCGCCAAAATACTGGCCTYGATTTAKTGGCCTGGGCAAAAGAAGCGGTGGCCTTGGGGGCTGGAGAGCTGTTGCTCACTTCTATGGATGGCGACGGCACCCAACAGGGCTACGACTTGGAACTCACAGCAGAGGTGGCCGCGGCTGTGSCTGTGCCGGTTATTGCCTCAGGRGGGGCGGGTTGTTTGGCCGATATCGAGGCGGTTTTAACCMAAACCGGTGCCTCTGCCGCATTGCTCGCCTCATTGCTGCACGAYGGCRTTTTAACGGTGGCGCAGATCAAGGAGCACCTGCTGRGTTGCGGCTTGCCGCTGCGGCCCGTCGGCGCGGGGTAAACGTTAGTTARAGTGGYYKCAAWTGTTTCCWTAAATTTCGYTATGGCYGCCGCCGCAGGCAATTCCCATTGGCCTGCTGTTATTGGCCTAACCATGGTTSTTGCGGTGGTGGGTTTAGTGGCCTGGGCTTTGCARTTGATGCAGGCMGCCAACGACCGCCAGGAATTTTCCTTGATGTTGGCGGGTTGCATGGTGTGTTCAGCGGCGGTGGGCTTGGCATTGGTGATGGTGATAACGCTCACGGGGCCCCATGCACCTYTGGTTCGTGTTTTTCAGTGACTCACGCCAAGGCKGTGGGTGAACTATTTGAAGAGGTTGCCCCTCGCTACGACCAATTCAATGATTTGTTCAGTTTGGGTTTGCATAGGATTTGGAAACGCCAAGCACTGGCCTTAGTGAAGCCAAAACCTGGCGAACGTTGGCTTGATTTGTGTTGTGGAACCGGTGATGTTGCCCTAGTGCTGGCGGAGGCCTTGCGGCCTGGTGGTGAGGTGGTTGGCGTTGATCTAGCGGCAGCCCCCCTAGCGATTGCACGCCAGCGGGCTGCCATGTGCCCTTGGTTGCAGATCAGTTGGTATCAAGCAGATGTGCTGCAGCTAACCGAACAATTACCAATGCTTCAAACGGATTTTGATGGTGCGGTGATGGCCTAYGGATTGCGCAATCTCGCTGATCCAGCCGCCGCCTTAAGGATGTTGCAGCGGTTGCTTGGCCCYAATGGCAGGGCGGTGCTGTTGGATTTCAACCCCAGTGKTGGATTGATTGGCAGCTTGCAAAAGTTTGCCCTAAGGCGAGTGGTGGTGCCGGTGGCGAGCGGGGTGGGATTAGCTGAGCAATATGCCTATCTAGAGGAGAGCATTGGCCGTTTTATTGATGGCAAGCAGCAGGAAGTGCTGGCCAAGGAGGCGGGCTTTTGCGGTGCTTATCACCGCACCTTGGCTGGCGGTTTGATGGGAGCGCTTGTGCTTCTGTAGCAAAGACAACTTTTAAACCGACCCTCAGGCGTTGCAAAAAAGCAGCACCCCTTGAGAATCATTCTCAAGGGGTTTGGCGCATAGCGCCTCCTGTTCTTTTTGTGTGTGAGAACCATGAACGCATTTCGCAAGCTATTGCTTGCTCCATTGGTAATGGGAGTGGTGTCGCCATTGGCGGGYCAAGCCCAAAGCCTAGATATGGGGTCGGTTAATCGCTATCAAGACCAGCAAGATATCGACCGGATGCGGGCGATAGAAGCGCAGATGGGTCAGGTAACAAGTGTTAGCCAGTTTTCTGATGTGCAACCCACTGATTGGGCCTATCAGGCACTGTCGAACTTGGTAACTAAGTATGGCTGCGTAGCTGGCTATCCAAACGGCACGTTTAAAGGCAAACAGGCGATGAGTCGCTATGAGGCGGCGGCATTGCTGAA
>NZ_PXVC01000101.1 GCF_003011125.1 Synechococcus lacustris str. Tous
GCAAGTGCCTTTTCCTTTTTTTGTAGTTCCCGCTCTAGGCGCCGATTTTGGCGTATCAGCTCCTGGTTTTTACGCTGCAATTCCTTTTGATCCGCCATGCTCGGTGCATCTAATCCATTTGCATACTCTGCTGCTTGGCGCCACCGAGCAAGTTGTTGGGGATAAAGACCTCTCTCTCTGCAATAGGCACCTAGATCAGCACCGYTAAGTCCAGCGGCTTGTRTTACAGCAGCCAACTTATCGCTTGAATCCCATTCTTCTGCAGAGCTACTTCTGGCAGGCACTAACTCCCCTTCTCGTTTCCATAGGTGCCTCCAGCTATAAAGCGTTTGACGGCTAATACCTGTAGCCCTTGAAATTTCAGTAACTGTTTCCCTGCTGGGCGGACTCATCCGTTTGCGAATTTCACCTCGAAATTGTGCGTCGTAAATCGGTCTCATTGTTCATCTGTTGCACCCCCTGGTGGTTTCTTTGATGCGAGCGGACTTCTTTGCTGATACAGGGGGGCTGATTTCCTTGATCAACTGCGCATTCACCCCGTTTACGGCTTCTTATTTCAGCAGCGTGGTGCCATGACAATGGGCAGTGGTGTAATCAATCCAGGCCTAACTGCAAATCCATATGGCGAGGTGCTTCATCCACAATCAATGAGTGCTACTGAGTTATRTAGCGCTTCTTTGYTAGCCCTACAGCAAAAAAGAGAGCCCTAGCTCTTTAATAACAAGTAGTGCAAATAAAAAGATTTCGATTTTTCTTTTAGGATGAGTTGAAAGAGATCTTTGATCTGTACGGGGCAGCTACATTCCGGACACGTGCCCGCAGTTCATGTCGCCGAAACGACATGCAGGCTGAGCCACGGTCAACAACGCTGGCYTCGCCCAAAGAGCACTTCCAGAACYAATGATCTTGGCCTCYCCACGTTCCTACATGCTGCTCTCGACGGCAGCAGCGGTCGCGACGATCGTGCTCAAAACGCTGGCCTGGCGCCTGACCGGGTCTGTGGGTCTGCTCTCCGATGCCATGGAGTCGGGCGTGAACCTAGTCGCAGCCCTTGGGGCCTTCTGGGCGCTCACCCTGGCGGCCAAACCTGCTGATCGCAGCCACCCGTACGGCCACTTCAAGGCCGAATACTTCTCCAGCGGCMTGGAAAGTGTGCTGATCGTGGTAGCAGCCYTCGCAATCATGCTTACCGCCATCGAGCGACTTCATCAGCCCCAGCCGTTGGAGCAACTAGGCATCGGCTTGGTCATTTCCCTGCTTGCAACCGCGCTGAATGGACTGGTGGCCTGGGTGTTGCTGAAAGCCTCCCGCCGCTTCCACTCKATCGCCCTGCGCGCCGATGCCCACCACCTGCTTACGGATGTCTGGACCTCGCTCGGCATTGTGTTGKGCATTGGCCTTGTGAAGCTAACCGGGCTGACAATCCTCGATCCTTTGATCGCTATCGCGGTGGCGCTGAACATCGTGGTCACCGGCTGGAAACTGCTCCACGAAACTGGATCCGGCCTGCTTGATCGTTCGTTGCCCGAGGACGAGCAAGCGGAGCTTGAAGCCCTGCTTGCCTCCCATGCAACGGAAGACATCCGATTCCATGCCCTGCGCACCCGGGTGGCCGGATCGCACCGATTTGTGGCCTTTCATGTGCTCGTGCCGGGCAGCTGGACGGTGCAGGCCGGCCATGACCTCTGCGACCAGCTAGAGCGAGAGATTGCCACCGCACTGTCCCGCACCGATGTGCTCACCCACCTCGAACCGATCGAGGATCCGAAAGCCTGGGAAGACCAAGGGTTCCGCTGGGAGCAGGGCTAAGGAACAGCAAACAAAGCTCTGCATCGCCAACCCTTGATACCTCCAGTTTCAYTTTTCGTTTTTASTCCATGCATCGCTTCCCTTACCAACCCTCTCTTTCCAAAAGCCAGTTATGTAAATCAGCAAGCAGCTGATATGGTGCGCTAATAACGAATTGGGCATCCGCTTTTGTGGCATAAGAGCCGCAAACTAAGGCCTCCATTCATAAACCTTTCAAGTGCAATCAAGGGAAAATACTCTAAGAAAATTGATATACGAGTTATAWAATTCTTCCAAAAGATGTCATCGGCTGTTATGTGTAACAAGAAGAAGATCTTTTGGTGTTACCTAGACTTTGAAATTGGCTCTTGCTGCATACCAGTGGTARAAGCTGAGCCAGGCAAATGGGGKTGGAGCATATGCACTGAGTTGTTGCTACGGTGGAGGTAGTGGTGAGTAAGACATGAATTTCTCATTGGAGTGCGAGCAAGAGGTTGATGGCCGTTGGATCSCAGAGGTTCCTGAASTTCCTGGCGTTCTCTCTTATGGCGACTCGGCTGCAGATGCAATGTCAAAGGCTGAGATATTGGCGCTTCGTGTTATTGCCGACAGGCTTGAATTTGGCGACTCCGAGCCTATGAACATCAGCTTATCGCTCCCCATCAGTGCATGARTCCCTGGCCCTCTGTAAAAGCCAAGAAGGTTTTAGTTKCTCTCCAGTCGATCGGATGGCATGTAAAGCGCCAGTCAGGCTCTCACCAGACTCTTGCTCGTGATGGATTCCCCGATTKTGTTTTTGCATTTCATGATGGTRAGGAGATAGTCCCCAGAATGATATCGCATTGCAAASAATACCGGTCTACAGCCAAGGGACCTGTAAAAAGCTTTATGGAGAATTAATTTCCTCAAGTTAAATAAAATATGACCCWAACTTCACRTAAAGACGGCTTAGYTATTCTTTATACTGAATTTACTTGAGTATTAATATCTTTAAATTCAATCCTAAGTCAATAAAATTTCTATTTACTTAGATGCGCAAACTGATTGTGTTGTTTATGTTCATTTCGAGCAGCAAGCTTTCTTGCTGCTMGCACTAATTTTGGATTCTACGGCAATGACGTGATGCCCCTGAATACCCTCTTTGATCTCAGTGGCGACAAAGTTTACCGCGACTTTTGAGCTAGGGCGGGGCAAATCCAATCTCTTGCCCTGCTTTGTTTGGCGCTTGCGGTGGGTAGCGGCTAGTTGATGCAACAGGACTAGCTACGCAACTGCCAGCTCGATCGCGTCGTCTACAGCCTGCATCTACTGGCGTGGCTTTTGATTGCAGGTGCAGTTATCTGGCATATCGCTGCAGTAACTAAGAAGGGGGCACAGCCCTGGCTAMGTAGATCTTTCAGCTAAAGGTGCGCAACAACGATTTGCCCCCCTATGCCAGAAAAGTTGTCACCCTTATTAATTCAATTCTTRGGGGCTTAATGGAGCAATTTAATGACTGCTTACAGCTGAAATRTTCATGTTAACGCTGTTCAAGCTTATTAGGTATGTAGATACAGCCAAGCRACGATCATCTGGCTTTTGCTCAAAATACCGGGATGCCATCAACGAGCCTGAAACGGATTCAGCAGCCGCACTCCGCAGCTGGCGAAGTCATCGATGTTGCGCGTCACCACGGTGAGATCGTGCAGCAGGGCGATGGCAGCGATCTGCTTATCAATGGCGTTGTGGTGATTGGGCACCCGCAGTCGCCCCCAAATCTGGGCTGCATCGCCATCAAGGTCGAGCAYCCGATCGCTGTAGGCCTGCAATACCTCAGCTAGCCACTGCTCTAGYMKYTCTGCTTGCGGTTTATCCCCACGGTGGCGGATCAACTCCACGCCGCGGCGCAGCTCACCGATCGTGATGGCAGCYAGAAACAGCGGGGTGTTGYCKYGGGCWGCWGCTTCCCAGAAGCCCTGCACACCYGCATCAGCGCGGCGTCCTTTGCGGGCCTCGCTGATCACGTTGGTGTCAATTAAATACATCTCGGGCCACTGCTTGATCGCYCTGGCGCTGAAAATCGGCGTCTRCCCCAACATCCGGCATGGCAGCCAGTAATTCCGCCAGGTTGCGCCGCGGTGGGCTGAGCAGAACAGAGGCAAGAATTATCCGCAGTTCTGCTTCCTGGCTGCGGCCATGGGCCCCGGCYCKWTTCTTGAGCGCCTGCACGAGGTCGTCATCAACGCCGCGCACCARMAGATCAGCCACAGCACCCTCCATTCGTTGATAGCAATGCTATCGGTATTATTTGATGTGGCGGCARAGRCGTCATCTTCCTAAGAAACACCCRCGGCCATCAGTGATCTCGGCCTGTCAGCCGGTTGCTACCAGTTGGTAACCAAGCGATCTGGCACGTCGCTCCAGCCCATGGATTTGTCGATCCCGTGATGCCTGTTGGTAGGCCAAGTCTCCCAGCTCCTGGAATTCCATACCGTATCTGATGGTCTTGTAATAAAGAATGGCCAGCTTTCGCGCCGTTGCAATCAATGCCTTACTTTTGCCAACTCGTGCAGATAGTCGCCGCCCCCCTCTGTCAGGAGAGATGACGTCTCTGCCACTGATTAGGCAGCCATTGCCAACGTATCCGTTTGAGCGATGAAATCATCAGCTGGCAGGTTTATCCACATCAAATAAAGTTGTTTCTAGTAACACAATTATGTGCTCCAGTATTTTTAGATTTATCAGTAATGCCTGAGCATAAATAAGAGTTAGTTTTTCAAATAGCTATTGCAACCGCGTTATTGCGCTTTTGCAGCGTAACGAATTTAAATTTCATGCCAAACTTTTCAAAACCTGCGCCTTCTGTAATCCCAGGCCCACCGCTTACCCCAGCACGATCACCGTGGCGCCATAGCTCCGCAGCTGGCTGTTCATGGTTAGCAGCAGCATCGGTTCAACCAAGCTCTGGCACACCAGCAAGCGATCAAAGGGATCCCTGTGGACGCCATCCGTCTTCAGATCCCCAACCGCCAGCAAGTGGGCGTTGCTGATCGGCAGCCCCCCTGTATCAGCAAAGAAGTCCGCTCGTATCAAAGAAACCAGGGGGCGCAACCGATGAACAATGAGACCGATTTACGACGCACAATTTCGTGGTGAAATTCGCAAACGGATGAGTCCGCCCAGCAGGGAAACAGTTACTGAAATTTCAAGGGCTACAGGTATTAGCCGTCAAACGCTTTATAGCTGGAGGCACCTATGGAAACGAGAAGGGGAATTAGTGCCTGCCAGCAGTAGCTCTGCAGAAGAATGGGAT
>NZ_PXVC01000102.1 GCF_003011125.1 Synechococcus lacustris str. Tous
AGCCAAGCAGCCAAGCGCCGGTGGTGCCGGTGGCCCGCCAAAGGGTGAGGCGCAGGGCATCCCGAAGCAGCTTGCGGTGCTCGCTGGGGCTGGGGGTAGGCAAATCGGTCGGGCCAACGCGAATGTCCTGGCTGCCGAGGGCGATGCGGGCAAGGACTACGGCGCGGGCGGTGTGATCAGGATCGGTGGCAATCCACACCCGGGCAATGCGAGGCGAGGGCTGGTGGCGCAACCAGTGGGCGAGGGCGGTGATCTGGGTGGCGGTGTCGAAGCCCTGGAGCAGTTCGGGKWTGGGCTGGGGTGGCGGCGTACCTCTAGGGCAGCGGATTAGCAGACGGCGCGGCGGCTGGGGCAGCGCGCGGGCGATGCGATCGGCTGCGGCGAAGCGACCTGAGCCACCATCGAGCACCACCACCAGATCGCTACCGGCAGTGGACGTGGGAACCGGAGAAACAAGCGGACCATCCAGGGCCAGGCCAGCCATAGCCCAGAGGCAAGGAGCACAACAGCTCCGGACAGGGCAGCTTTCACGGCTTCAGGGTCAAGCCTTCTCCGGGATCAGACGCACCAAGTGCCAATTCCAGCGCGGCAAAACGGGTTTGGCGGCAGTTGAGCACTTCACCTGGGGCCAGGCAAGCGAGCGGGCCAAGGCGAGAGCCGCCAGCCATCGCGGCGTTGACACCGAGTTGGCTGTAGGCGCCGCAAATGGCATCGTGGTCGACAACGGCACCGCTATTCACCAGCACTCCCTGATGGAGAGTGGCATTGGCATTCACCACAGCGCCGGCGAGCACGACAGAGCCGGGGCCGAGCTGGGCAGTGGCACTCACGATTGCTCTGGGATGCAGCACCACCCCAAGGGGAGCGGCCACCTGCTCAAGCACCTGCTGCCAGGTTTGACGGAGGGCCGGATTGCCAATGGCCACGACCACTTGATCCGGTAGAGCCTCACCAGAGGCATCAAACAACCGTTTCAAATCCCAGGCGAGAGACAGGACACCCAAGACAGGTGTTGCGTTCACCAGGGCGCCTGCGGGCAAGGCGTCGTCGAGAAAGCCCACGACGCGATCGCCACTGGCAGTAATGGCATCGCATACGGAGCTGCCATGGCCACCGTCTCCAAGAATTAACCAACGCAGGGCCATCAGCTGCGGGATGCGATGGCAAAGGGAACAGCCACCCTCTGATCTAGCCAGATGCCGAGCAATAGTTGAAAGGCAGCAAGGGTGATTAACCAAGGCAGGCCACCCCACAAAAGGGCCAGCGCGAGCACTGCGGTGGCAGCGATGTAGAGAGTGGATACCCGGGCGTGGGGCCAACCGGCCTGATGCAGGCGCTGGAACAGGTGAAGCCGATGGGCCTGGAACACACGCTGCCCGGCAAGCAGACGGCGGGGCACGCATAGGCAGGCGTCGCCGAGCAGGGGAGTAGCAACCAACAGCAACCCCATAGCTTCTTGCCAGGAAGGCGCCTGAAGCACAAGCCCGGCGAACACAGCACCCAGAAAGACAATCACCAGGGGCAGCATCTGCCAAGGGAGCGAAATAGGACTGAGCCAGAGAATCAAGGAGGCTGTTAATAGCTGCGCTCCATAACGCCAACTAGCGGGAAGATTAAGACGATCATCCAACAAGCCAATGGTCCCCAAGGGGAGTGCGGCAAGAGGCAGGAGCGACTGGGGCAGAGCAGGGAACGTATTGGCAGCCCACACGAATGCGAGGAGACTGGATCCGGCCGACACCACGACGAAAGCCAAGCCCCCTCCACGCGGTGTGGGCTGTCGATGAGAACTACGTGCGTTGGGCTGGTCAAGCAGACGGCGAGACAACTTGGGGATCAGAGCTCGCAGCAGGATCCAACAAGATGCTGCTGAAAGCGCAAGACAGAAAGCGACTGGCAGTAGCATCAAAAAAGAGACAAGAACGAGAACGACTAAACCTCAGCGGGCAGAAGACTGAAGACAGCTCATGACGAACGAGTCGAAGCTGCAGCAAGGCGGAGACCATCCTGTGGCCGAACTGCAGGGACCCATCCGGTAGCACGACAAAAGGACGAAGAATCGACCCGTAACTCACCAGAGAACTTATGCCAGAGGGCCTTCTTGCCAAGCAAATTCAACAAAAGACCGATTAGAAAGGGAGGGACAGGGAACAATCTCCAAGTGCCTCGACCAAGGCCAAGTAGGAAAGCCTTGAGAATTGCCGCCACATCAATATCCTCCGAATCGGCTACAACAAAGACACGCCTCGACACAGCCGGGTGATGGGATGCGATCAGGAGGGCATCAATCAGGTTGTCTATAGAGATCAGCGTACGAAGCGCATGTACGGAGCCGAAAGGCAAGACAGGTGCCGAGGAAGCAAGCCTGATCAGCCGTTCAAGATTTCCGGGGGATCCTGGCCCATACACTAGAGGGGGGCGTAAGACAACCCAATCGGTCGATGAGTCAAGAAGCTCTTCCGCAAGGGCTCGCTCGGCCTCAAGTTTTGTGATGGCATAGGGCTCTGATGGCAGGGGCTGGTCAGTCTCAGTGAATGGCGTTCCATCAGTGGAAGAACCATTCACTCCGATAGAACTGACAAAAACAAGCCTACGGACACCAGCCTGGGAGGCTGCCCTTGCGACCGAGACAAGAGATTCTAAATTGGCACGACGGTAAGCATTCAGCTCGATAGCGGATGAAGACCGTGACACCTGGTGCGCAAGAGCGGCGAGATGAATGACAACATCGCAGGAGCAGAAGAGCTCGGCCAGCAATGCGGTGTCAAGATAATCAGAGCAAAAATGTATGTTGACGAGCGAATTGCCACCAGGGGGGCGTGTACGGGTAATAGCAACAACATCTACCGATTCACGCTGCAAATGGGCAACAAGGGATCGCCCAACAAATCCGGTAGCACCAGTAACAGCGATGCGAGTCATCGAATGAAAGCTAGACACCGAAAACTTCATCGAGCCAGCCAGCAAGAGAATATCTAGAGACAATGCTGGGAGCAACAGGAGAATAGGCCGAGCGAAGGAAGCCGGCGGGAATAGACGGAGAACGCCTATCGATCACCGCAATATTAGCTGGGTCGTAGAAGTCGTACTCGGAAATATTGGCATTTGTGGTAACCAACTTCTTGGACGCCCCCAGCGTTTCGAAGGTGCGCATGGTCAACCCATGCTGCCGTGGATGATTGATATCGAGGACAGCCCGAGAGGAAATGAAGATATCATTGACAGAAGACATGCTTAGTGGCTCGAACCTAAATTCATCAAGTTTGGAGTGCCTCATGCCAGACTTTAATAAGCGATAGACATAAAAAACCCAAGGAGCCTGAAGATACAAGTACCAGAAAGCGCAAATAGCGGGAGGCAGTTGGTGCGTTAAACGGGAAATGACATCATATCTATCACTGTGCGCTGTTCCAACAAAGCTGAGATCGTAAGCAAACGAGGTGTGAGAGTACGAGAGAGAAAACTGCGGCGTGTAAAACAGCGGGCGCAGGCAATAGCCATAGAAAACCGCATCGGCTGGATCAAAACTAAGAATGCGATCAAAAAAAGCAAAGTTGTCGGAAATATGACGACGATTTGCAACGGAGTCCCACATATACAGGATGAACGAGGCTCCTGGAAAAGAAGCTCGTAGAGACCTGAGAAACTTCGCAGAAAGGGTTTGGCCATTGATTACCAAAACATAGTCGTACGAGCTAACCCCATAGTCCGAAAGCAAGTCGAAGTAGATGCGATCCGCAACATGGGAGACAAGCTTGGGGGCAAAACGAGTGATCAACTTACCAATAGGATGATCAAGAGGCCTGTCTGGCAGCCAATCGACTATCCCTCCTCTGGACTGAATCTCCTTAATGATTTCGTTGTAATAGCCGAAGAAAGGTGGTGCAACGAAGAGGAGTCGCTTGCCTTCAAAGCGAATCATATAAACACTAGCTATTCAGAATAACTCTAGCCGGAACACCGACAGCCAAGGACCCCGAAGGAATGTCAGAAAGAACAACAGAGTTTGCGCCAACCCTGCAATTATCACCAAGAACAATACCGCCAAGAACCTTTGCGCCTGCTCCTATTGTTACGCCATTTCCGATAGTGGGTCGTGTTGCGGGTTTAGGATTAAAATCTAGTGAACGAGCGCCAAGTGTCACGCCCTGAAAGATTGTAACATTTGAACCAATGGACCATGCTCCAAGTACAGTGCCTTGTGTATGTGGTAGAAACAATCCGGGGCCTATTTGACAAGAACTAGCGATTTCGATACCGAAGAGGACGGCGTTGCAGCTGGAAAAGAGTTTTGCAATAACACCCAGTCGACGAAGGAAAAAGAAATGAGATAGGCGATGCAAAAGAGTTGGGGCTACTCGTGTAGACAGCAAGCAAAGCCACAAACGTAAGCCCTGAGGAGGCTGGTCTTCGTTACCATAAGATAGATAGTAAAAGCGCAACACATCAAGCCTGAGAAGCTCAATTAGTGTATATTTAGAGTCGGCTTTTATGATGCGACGCATCATGCCATTAGTTTCCTCTCTCGGAGCTCATTATTAGCTGATTCCAGCAAATCGTCTGGAAGAGGCTGGGTCTTTACCCACGCAGCAAACCGAGCAAGGCCTTCAGCCAAGCTGATCTGAGGTCCACCAGGCAGAAGGGTACAGAAACGGGAGATATCAGCAATATTGTGTCGAATGTCTCCTACGCGATACTCACCTGTAACGCGCAGAGGAACTTCAATGCCAAGGGCAGTCATCAACCCTTTTGCCACATCAGTCACACTAGTGCCTAAACCGCTACCTATGTTAACGATACCACTCATAGGAGATGGTGAGGAAATGGATGCGACGATGGCACGGACAACGTCGTCAACATGAACAAAATCTCGTGACTCTAGACCATCCTCAAAAATCGGCAGGTCAAGGCCTCGGCGAATCCGAGTTGAAAAGATGGAGAGAATTCCTGTATAGGGGTTCATGAGCGACTGACCTTCCCCATAAACGTTCTGAAAGCGAAGAATAGAATGATCAACACCTATGGATTGGCATACAATCCTTACGAGATCTTCTTGTGCATACTTTGTAGCAGCATAAACGGAGGCTGGGCGCACAGGGTCTGATTCCTGAGTTGGGACTGATAGAAGGTCACTCCCACAAGCTATACAAATTGGGTTCCAACGGTGCGAAGCAAGCTGCTCTGCTGAACGGGGAGGTGGGGAAAGACGGTTACTTGGATCTGAACAGACGTTGCAAGTATAAGAACCCTCACCGTAGACTGAACGACTAGAAGCTAGTACGAACCTGGAAACGGAGTGCGAACGAGTTAAGGATAGGGCATCGAGCAACTGTGCTGTTCCATGAGAATTAACAAAGTTGTATCTAGATATTTCATACATGGACTGACCGGTTCCAGTTTCAGCGGCTAGATGGACTACTGCAGAAACGCCTGCTAGAGCGCGTTCAATATCTGATTTATCATTCACCGATCCGCGTATGAAGTCAATAGAACAATTATTCAACCAGCCCAGGTTCTCTGGAACTGAGCCGTGAACTTGCGGAGAAAGTGTATCAAGGATGCGTACGGTGAATCCCTGAGCAACAAGAAGGCTCGACAATCGACTGCCAATAAAACCAGCGCCACCAGTGACAAGGACAAGCGGGGGATCGGCGAAGGAGGAAATAAACAAATGCCTAAGGAGAAAGAACAAAAATACAAGTCTAAGTTGGGAGTCTCACAGGGTTAGACTGAAAAGTAGCACAAAGAGCCGCGCCATAGCAGCCTGGAGGCACAGCAAGGCCGGCATTTCCGCCATGGCCTTATACTTGCTTTGAAGCTTCTTTCTGAGCGCTTTGATCTCCCGTGGACCAAGTCACGGAGCTTCTCGAGCTCCTTCTGCTCTTTCAGGGTGAGCACTGGCTTCTCGTTGGCATCCTGGACGGCCTGCCGCCAACGCTCCACCTCGGTAGCTGTCAGGAAACGTACCAGTACACCTGAGCACGCCCTCGCGTCCGAAACACC
>NZ_PXVC01000103.1 GCF_003011125.1 Synechococcus lacustris str. Tous
CTTTCTACTAATTCACGGAATAGGCTTTCTGCTTCTTCTAATTGATTTGTTTCGCGTAGATCGATCGCCAGGTTGTTGATGGAAGTAAGTGTGCCGGAATCGGTGTAGCCGTTCTGTTCGCGGCACCAAGCGAGTTCACGTCGTCGCAGGGGGATGGCCTCGGCATGGCGCCCCTGATCGCTCAGACAACGAGCAAGGTTATAGCGACTTGACATTGTGTCGCCATTTTCATCGCCCAAGGATTCAATGCGACCTAAAAGTGCCTCCAGATAGAGCTGTTCAGATTCAATCAGCTCTCCATTTTTTCGCAAGTCAGCTGCAAGGCCGTTTATTGAGGTGAGCGTCCCTGGATCAGTGTCACCAAAGCGCTCTCGGCAGCATGCCAGCTCTCGCCTTCTAAACGCAGATGATTCATCAAATCTGCCCTGCTCTGACAAAAGAAGTGCAAGTCGGTATCTCGCACTATTTGTTTTAATATGATCTGAACCAAGTATATTCTCTCTTCCTTCAAGGCATTGCCTGTAGAGCCTCTCTGCATAGCCTGCATCACCTTTCTCCTTGCTGATATCAGCCAGGTTGAGCAATGCATTAAATACGAKAGGATGCTTTACTCCAAGGATTCTTTGTCTGTAATTCAGCACCCTGTGATACATCTTTTCAGCTGCTTCGTATTCACCAATTTCCTCGTACAATAGGCCTAAGCCCTCTATGGCGCTAATTGTTTCAGGATTATCGGGACCTAGCATCTGCTCTCTGCCAGCGATCACCTGCTGGTAAAGATTCTCTGCTTGCTTGTGTTTTCCATCTTGCTGTCTGTATACACTCGCAAGTCTGCGCATACTGGTCAAAGTGTCACGGTGCGAACTGCCCAGCAACTCTCTGCGCAAGTCGAGCACCTGTTCATAAATTGCTTCAGCCTTATCAAGTTCATCCTTCAGATCATGGATATAGCCAATATTGCTTAAAGTGAAAAGTGTTTTAGGGTGCTTCTTCCCCAACAACCTCTCCCTGACGTCTAGAACGCGGCGATACAGAGATTCCGCCATTCCGTAATTACCCTCTTTTATGTATACGCCGGCCAGTTTGGAAGCCGCTACCATGGTGGAATTATGTTCGGGCCCACGTAGGATCTCGCCCTCACGAAAACATCTCTCATAAAGAGTCTTGGCTTGCTGGTATTTTCCAGCATCAAATAAAGCACTAGCAAGCAATGAAACTCTGACTAGCACTCTGGCTTGATCGCGATCGTCACTCTGCTCCTCCAACTCAAGTGACAGTGCTCTTAATCGCAGAAGTAGCTCGCGGTAAAGACCGGCTTCATCTAGCAGGGCTGCGATGCGATCTGCAAAACAAATCAAATCTTTAGAGTTATCTATTCGCTTTTCGATTTCCTCCTCTACCAGCTTTGCAATAAGCTCATCGAGCTCACCATTACCCAAGCCCTTTACGGCAAGCCAGTAGTTGATCGCCTCCCGATCGTCACGCTCCTTCGCTAGCTCAAAAAGCTGACTGACATTGAGCAACAGGGCTCTCAGATCACCCTTCCGTTCTGCTTGCAAAAGCTGCCAAGGCAACTCCTCCGCCTTCCTTTCAGCCCAAATCTTTTGAGCCCCATACCAATCCAGCTGCTGCTTGAGGGTGTCGTGCCGGCCGCACTGCCGCAGCTCCTCCAGCAGCACCTTCAGGAACAGGGGTGATCCTGCTAGGGGGGTGGCCAAGATCTGCTGGCGCAGGCCGCCATCGAGTTCCTTGTTGTAGGGCTGCAGGTAGCGCTGAATCAGCTGCTCCTGCTCTGCTGTGGCCAGCGGCCCGATCGTGAGCGTGGTGTAAGCCCGCTCGCTCAGGATGTCTCTTGCCGGACAGGCCAGGGCACTGGCCACCACCTGCACGCCCGCCGGCAGATTCAGCGGCAGCCAGGGCAGGGCTTTCTGGTCGTCAAGATTCAAGCGATCGAGACCATCGAGCACCCAGATCCAACGATGTCCCTGTTGCTCGCACCAGCGGCCGAGGCTCTGGAGTGTTTCGGCCACATTGGCCACCAGCTCCCACCAGTCCTCGGGCACTGCCAGTGCCTCACTGATCAGCTCGGCTTCCAACAACTGCTGGGAAGCTGTATCGATCAGGCGCCCCAGCAGGGGCCGCAATGCATTGGCGTCGTTGGTGCAGCCCAGGTGGTGGGCATACACCACCTGGGCTGGATGGCTCTGGCTGTGCCGTTCGATCCAGTTGGCGATCAGGGCGCTCTTGCCCGCTCCTGATTCGCCGGTGATCAGGATCTGCTGTTCACCGTCCCCAATCCATTGCTCCAGCTGCTGGAGGTAGGCACCCCCGCCCACGTACTGGCCTGGTTTGGTGCGGGAGCGGCGGTAGTCGGCGTGTTTGCGCTCTTCCTTCTGCAGTGCATCGGGCTGCTCCCCTTCCGGGAACAGTCGCTCAACCCCCTCTGCCAGGAAAGTTGTCACCCCTGTTAATTGAATCCTTGGGGGCTTAATGGAGCAATTTAATGACTGCTTACAGCCTTGCTGTTCAAGCTGATGTACGTAAAAGGATGAGCCCGCCAAATCGGCAGGATGTGCCTCAAATTTCTAAGGAATTAGGTATTCATCAATCCACGCTTTATAAATGGCGCAGTAACTGGCGGTTGCAGGGGGAGGTGGTGCCAGCATCCGATAAAGACCCAGATCGCTGGAGTGCTGCAGATAAATTCACGGTGGTAGTAGAAACAGCTGGGTTTAATGCCACTGAGCTGAGTAGCTACTGCAGAGAGCGTGGTCTGTTCCTTGAACAGGTAGACCGCTGGCGTCAAACAGCGCAGGATGCAAATGCAAATGCAGTGCTAACCATGGCGGAGCAAAAGGAGCTTGAAAAGCTCCGCGCCCAGGACCAGCGGGAAATAAAAGCACTAAAAAAGGAACTGCAACGCAAGGAGAAGGCCCTGGCGGAGATGGCGGCCTTGCTGGTGCTGCAAAAAAAGTGGGAGGCCTACTGCTCGGAGGTCGCGGAAAGCTAACCAGCGCCGCCTGCCGGCAGAAGGTGATTGAGCTGATTGCTGAGGCCAATGCTGCAGGCGCCGGCCTCGTGCGGGCATGCGACGTGACCTGTATCTGCCTACGCACCCTTAAACGCTGGCGGCGTGAATTTAAAGCTGATGGCAATGGCGTTGATCGCCGTAAAGGCAGTGCCCGCAAAGTGGCCCATCGCTTAAGCGTTGAGGAAGGCCAAAGGATCTTGCTTACTTGCAATGAACCTAAATACGCCTCCTTGCCACCAGGCCAGATCGTGCCGGATCTCGCTGATCAAGGCATATATATAGGTTCTGAACGCAGTTTCTACCGGGTTTTACATGCCCACGGGCAGCTGCACCGCCGCGGTAGAGCGCGATTACCACAAGAACCAAGGCCTATTCCCAGGTTGCGCGCTGATGGCCCAAACCAGGTTTGGAGTTGGGATATTTCCTATCTCCCCACCAGCGTTAAAGGGATCTGGCTTTACCTCTACCTAGTGGTTGATATCTGGAGCAGAAAAGTTGTTGCCTGGGATGTGGAGCAATCTGAATCAGCTGAATTAGCAGCTCAGCTGGTGAGTAGGGCCTGCCTAAAGGAACGGATTAATAGCTCCCGAAAGCAGCCATTAATCCTCCATGCAGATAACGGATCATCAATGAGGGCGGCAACCCTGGAGGTGCGCTTAGAAGAGCTAGGGGTACTCAGATCCTTCTCGAGGCCACGGGTAAGCAACGACAATCCCTATTCCGAATCGCTATTCCGCACTGTTAAATACCGGCCTGATTACCCCAACCGGCCATTCAGCAGCAAAGAAGAAGCCTGCCAATGGGTTTCTTCTTTTGTGGATTGGTATAACCACCAACACCGCCATAGCGGCATCAAATTCGTTACGCCTCAGCAAAGGCATTGCGGTGAGGCGATAGAGATCTGCCGCCAGCGGTCACGCGTTTATGAGCTAGCCCGCATTGCAAATCCCAAACGCTGGAGCAGATCAATTCGTTGCTGGAAACTACCTGATTTGGTATGGATAAATGAACCATTAGCAACCCAGCAAACAAGCCTCCAGGTAACCTTGGCAAAGGAGGCATAAAACGCTTCCAAAGGGTGACATCTTTCCTGGCAGCTACCGGCCGCGCCCTATCCCCAAAAACATTTGCCTTGCCGCAATAAGGGGTCAACAGCTATGTTATTCGAAATATTTGACATGGCAAAGTTCAAAGTCAAATTCCAACTGAAGGGCGAGAATGGCCAGGGCAAGGGAAATTTAATTGAAGAAATAATAGAGGCTCCAAATATATTCGATGCCAAGGAGTTGATCAATAGGAAGTATGGAGGCGTCTTCTTGTGGGGTGGCCCACTTCCGGTCAATGAAAGCAGCTCAACATCGTCGTCGTCGAGTKGGAGCCAGTCCAAGCCTAATGGCTGCATGGTTGCACTGGGAGGAATTGCGCTCTTGATCGGCCTGGCAACAGGTGCTTTCAAGCCATCCACTGAACCTGATGCCTATCAAACACCGACACCGTCATCGCCTTCTGGTGAAGCATCAAGCCCCTCTGCTGACAAAGCCCCTGCGCAAGAGCCAGTTGAGAACACTGAGTCCCCTGTAGCCCAAGAGCTATGGGGTGCATTCGCCATTAGCCCCTCCACTGGGGAGAGTAGTTGGGCAAAGGGCTACAGCACCGAAAGTGAGGCCCAGCAGGCAGCCGTTCGGTCGTGTGGTCAAGACGACTGCAATGCCTTCGGATTCACAGCGGGTGCGGCGGCACTGGTGGAGAGTGACAGCCGTTGGTATCACGAATCCGGCCGGTCCTCGGAGGAGGAGGCCAGCAGCATGGCCTTGCAGCAGTGTCAGCGCGAGGAGCCGGCTGGCAATTGCAGGATGGTGGCGAGCTTCTCGTTCTGAGCGCTGGTGGCTCAGCTGGGCCACTCAATCGCCCAGCAATTCTCCGTATGCCTGCTCATACAGACTGATTTCTTCGAACAGTTCATCCGACAGCCCCCGCTGGGCCAGCAAGGTGGCTTCGGTAGCTGCCAGGAAAGATGTCACCCTTTGGAAGCGTTTTATGCCTCCTTTGCCAAGGTTACCTGGAGGCTTGTTTGCTGGGTTGCTAATGGTTCATTTATCCATACCAAATCAGGTAGTTTCCAGCAACGAATTGATCTGCTCCAGCGTTTGGGATTTGCAATGCGGGCTAGCTCATAAACGCGTGACCGCTGGCGGCAGATCTCTATCGCCTCACCGCAATGCCTTTGCT
>NZ_PXVC01000104.1 GCF_003011125.1 Synechococcus lacustris str. Tous
GATCTAGACACAGTTGTGCTGCCTATGCTGGTGCAACGGTTTCCCCAGCTAACGAGGAACAAATCATGGTGATTGCCGGCATTCCCAGAGAAGAGATCCGCCACACCCGGGCTGTTCAGGATTGGCTGGCCGAGGGCCGCCAGGAGGGCGAAGCCAGAGGTGAAGCCAGAGGTGAAGCCAAGATGACTCTCCGCCTCCTCACCCGTCGCTGCGGCCCCCAAAGCGAGGCCACCACCGCCCAGATCCAGGCCCTACCGCTGGAGCAGCTGGAAGCCCTGGCCGATGCCCTGCTCGACTTCCAGGGCCCAGCCGACCTGGCCAGCTGGCTGGCCGCTATCAGCTGAAGCGGGGCGCTGATTCGGCCGTTTCTTACGACGGCTTGTTGCTGTGATCTGACTGCGGAGCACACCAGTAAGGCACTTTTGCCTTACGCTTACCTTATTGGTGCCGTCTCGCCATGACAAAACGATCAGCGAAAACACCATCGCCTGTGTCGCTCACGGTGACCAGCAAGGGCCAGGTGACCCTGCGCAAGGAGCTGTTGGCTCATCTCGGCATTCAGCCAGGCCAGCGCGTCGATGTGGAGGTGCTGTCGGGAGGGCGGCTGGAGTTCCATGCCGAGCAGGCCACCGGCAGCATCAATGGATTCATCGGCCTGCTGGCAGGGCGCAGCGCCCGCCGGGCGAGCTTGGCGGAGTTGAACGAGGCCGCCGCCTCCGGTTGGGCTGGTCTGCCCGCCAGCAACTAGTGAAGGTCACCGCAGACACCAATGTGCTCGTGCGTGCCCTGGTGCAGGACGATCCTGAGCAGGCCAAGGCGGCAACCGATCTGCTGGAGTCAGCGGAGTTGATCGCGATCCCCGTGCCGGTGCTGTGCGAGCTGGTGTGGGTGCTGCGTCGGGTGTATGGCTTCGCGGCCAGCGACTGCGCCACCGCCATCGAAGCGCTGATTGGCAGCAGCGGCGTGGCTGTTGATCGCCAGGCTGTTCGTGCCGGGCTGAAGCTTCTCTCGGCGGGGGGCGACTTTGCTGATGGGGTGATCGCTTACGGCGGCCGAGCCCTTGGTGGTGAGCAGCTGGCAACGTTTGACAGGGAGGCGGCACGGCTGCTATCTGCCGCTGGTGAGCCGGTGCTGCTGCTTTGATCTAAGCGTGTGCTTGTTCTGATGCCCCCCCCTCGCCAAGCCGAACGCCTTTTCTGAATGTGGTTCGCCCCTCTGGTCCACATCTTTCCTGGTCAGCCGCCCTGATCTGGAAAGGCGCAAATCATGGTGATTGCCAGCATTCCCCGAGAAGAGATCCGCCACACCCGGGCGGTGCAGGATTGGCTGGCAGAAAGCCGCCAACTCAACCGCCGCTGCGGCCCCTTGAGCGAAACCACCACCGCCCAGATCCAGGCGCTACCGCTGGAGCAGCTGGAAGCCTTAGCCGATGCCCTGCTCGACTTCCATGGCCCGGCCGACCTGGCTACCTGGCTAGCCGCTAACGCCTAGCCCCCCCTCTGATTTGCAAGTGTGCAGGAGTTTGTACAGCTGTACAAATTCGAGGAGTCGCCCAAATTGTCATGGCGGCTGGCTGATCAGACGAGGCTTCCCTCTGAGCCGCCAAGTTGCCCAGCCGGTTTGAACCCCACAGCCACCACAACCCTCCAATACCCGGCTCCACCAGCCCCTGTAAGACCTGCAGCCCTCAGGATGGCTAGGGTGATGCTGCTGAAGAGGAGGAATCTTGTCACCCACCGTCTTTCGTGATGGTGAGTTCCGTTTTTACTTCTTCTCTCGGGAGGAAAGTCGGATGCATGTTCATGTCAGCCACCCCGACGGCGAAGCGAAGTTCTGGCTTACGCCATCCATTGAGCTTGCTCGCAATATCGGCCTCTCCGCAACGAAACGCGGCCAAGCCGAACGCCTTGTTCGCTTTGGACGCTGAGGTCACCAATGTCTCAGGGCATTGCCTCTGGGTCTTGGTTGATGACGAAGAGCTGGCATTACCCTTTTCTGAGTTCCCTTGGTTCAGATCGGCGACGATCGATCAGGTTCTTAATGTGGTTCGGTCGTCTGGTTCACATCTTTACTGGCCCGACCTTGACGTTGATCTTTCTTTGGATTCAATCCGTCACCCCGATCATTACCCCCTTAAGGCGAAAGTCTGACTTGATGTTCTGATCCCCCACCAAGGCACTGCATCTATTTTTGAAGCAACAGGTGGTGTGGCTCAACCTGCTCACCTTGCCGGTGCGGCCTGAGAGCGAGCTGGCGGCCAGCAGTCAGCAGATCCTGGCCAGGCGCCCTGATCTAAAACCGAGGCTTAAATCATGGTGATTGCCGGTATCCCCCGAGAAGAGATCCGCCACTCAACCGCCGCTGCGGCCCCCTCGCAGAAGCCACCATCGCCCAGATCCAGGCCTTGCCGCTGGAGCAGCTGGAAGCCCTGGCCGACGCCCTGCTCGACTTCCAAGGCCCGGCCGACTTGACCGCGTGGCTGGCCGCTATCAGCTGAAGCGGGGCGGGTGGGGTTCCGACCTGAGTGGTTGTGCTGATCACCAGGCTCCCAGCCTTGCCGAGGCTACCGTTGGCCCCAAGAAGAAGGCAGCATGATGACACCTGTTGAGAGCAACATGGGAAGCAATCCTCAGCGCCAGCCCACTGCTGAACCATTCACATACTGGCGAGAAGCCGACGGCTACGTTCTGGGTTATCTGAATGCATACCCTGATCATTGGACGCAGGGTAAAGATCTCGACGATCTAAAGGCACAGCTCTTGGATCTGTACCACGAATTTTCCAAAGACGATCTGCCAGGAATTCGAAAGGTCGATGAGCTTGTGGTGGCTTGAAACGAACTGACCTGATCAGAGAACTGGAGCAAGCTGGTTGTGTCCTCCTCCGCCACGGAGGACGCCATGACATCTTTCACCAGCCTCGAACCGGTCGCACCCAGCCAGTGCCTAGGCACCGTGAAATCAACGAAATGCTGGCCAGGAAGATTCTTCGAGATCTCACAGTTTGATCGCCGCCCAGATTCAAGCGTTGCGGGAAGCCCTAGGAGCCTGACTGTTAGCCCACGCCTGTGGCACCCCCGTGGTGGCTTTCCGCACCGGAGTGACTTCCCCCTGAGCCGCCAGGCGTCCCAGCCCGAACCTCAAGCCGCGGCTACCTTTTCGCCAGCCAGCGCCAGCAGCCCTTGAATACCGACCGCTGGTACTACCGCGTATTCCAGAGCGCCCCGGATTTAATCCGCTCGTTGTTGCCGGGCTTGGCCGGGGCCGCCAACGCGCTGGGGCTCGACCCAGGTGCTCCCGGTGATCGCCTTTACCGCTTTCAAGCCCTCGAGATCAAGGAGCTGAGCCACCGCCTCGATGGCGTGCTCTGGCCGAGGGAAACCACCGGCTGCGCCGAAACCGGCAGCCCGGAGTTCCCGGTGGTGCTGCTGGAGGTGCAGATGCACCCGGATCCCGGTTTCCACGGGCGGCTTTCAGCCCAGAGCCTGCGCTTTGTGCAGCGACACCCCAAACTAGAGCGCCTGGAGGTGGTGGTGATTACGCCCCACCACCGCCTGAAGCTGGGACCAGCCAACCCGCCCCGACTGCTGCAGGCAGTTCTGGAGCAGGTGCACTGGATCAGCCTGGCGGAACTGAGCCAGCAGCCGAATCTTGATCCCTTGCTGAACCTGCTCACCCTGCCGGTGCGGCCCGAGAGCGAACTGGCAGCTAGCAGTCAGCAGATCCTGGCCAGGCGTCCTGATCTAAAAACAGTTGTGCTGCCTATGCTGGTACAACGGTTTCCCGAGCTAACAGAGGCGCAAATCATGGTGATTGTCGGTATCCCCCGAGAAGAAATCCGCCACACCCGGGCGGTACAGGACTGGCTGGCGGAGGGCCGCCAGGAAGGCCTGCAAGAGGGATTGCAGGAAGGCCGCCAGGAAGGCGAAGCGGCCGTGACCCTTCGCCAACTCAGCCGCCGCTGCGGCCCCCTCGCAGAAGCCACCACCGCCCAGATCCAGGCGCTGCCGCTGGAGCAACTCGAGGCCCTGGCCGATGCCCTGCTCGACTTCCAGGGCCCAGCCGACCTGGCCAGCTGGCTGGCCGTCAACAGCTGAAGGGTGCCAGTGCCTGCCCTTCAATCCGCACCGAGGGTGGTGAGAGTACTGGCGTGAACGTTCTGCTCCACACCAACGTGTTGTGCGGCTTGAGCAGGGTGGCCACAGCCTGCTCAAGCCAGCCTGGTGATTCATGAGCTGAGCTTTGGCATCCAGCGCTTGGCCGACGGCCGCAGAAAAGAGCGCTTCCGCAGCTATCTGCAAAATTTGCGGCGTTTGACGGGCTGCTCCTGCCCACATGCCAATGCGGGATCGGCCAGTTCAAGTTCGCTACTGGGGCTGTGGCTGAGCTTTGCGTTGGATCTCTCCTAAAGTAAGGAATCCTTACCCGAGGCCCATCCGCGGCTTGCTGTAATGGTTGCTGCCAGGTGCACCATCAAAAACCAGCTCACCCTGCCGAAAGCGGTGGTGGAGCTGGGCATTAGCGAAGCAGACGTGGCCGAGGCCGTGACCTGGGCGCGTAGGCCGTGAACTCTTAACCCATCCGGGCATGCTGAGCCAGCGGCTAGGGAGCTGTTACGTGTGCTGACCTATCCGAAGTTTCCGCTGCAACCTGTCGATTGCGAGCGCTTGCTTGAGGATCTACTGCCCTGGTACGAGAGCTGGGTGGCTGCCATCTCCAGTAGCCAGCACCGTGTGCGCGACCCTGATGATCAGATGTTTCTTGATTTAGCACTGGCAGCAGCCACCCCTGTGCTGGTAAGTGGCGATGCCGATCTGTTGGATCTGAAGGAGGAAGTGCCCTACCTGCAAATCATCAACCCAGCCGAATTTCAATGTTGGTTAGTTGCCCAGCGATGAGCGTGCCGAACTGTCTCGACACTGCACGTTGGCAGCCAATTGATCAACAACTTGCCCGCGAATTGCTTGGACTGCCGTTAGGTGTTCCTACATTGCTTTTCG
>NZ_PXVC01000105.1 GCF_003011125.1 Synechococcus lacustris str. Tous
GTTGCTAATCGGTATACCGAATGACTAAGGTGCCGTTGCTAATCGGTATACCGAATGACTAAGGTGCCCGAGTGACCCATATATGCAACACATCCGGCAATGAGTTACACGCAAAACATCTCTACGGAGTTAGCTCTTCGGGCATTTAATGCCGACTGCGAATTCAGCTCAGCACTATCACAGCTTCAAAGCAACAGCCACGGAATTACTTGCGTTCCTGCTTTATTAGCCTGCGCCAATAAGCATGGATTCTCCTGGATTCTCCGGCCATCAAGGCCACCTATCGAGCAGCCTTGGGAGGTAATACTGCGCCACGTAGGTGGCGCAGAAGAAGCTGCCTATGGCGATGACTGTGGCGATTTACTAAATCACCTACTCGGCTTTCCGTTGTTAGCTGCTAACCAGCCCCACAGGGCCATACATATCGATGAGGGGCCGGAATCACRAAAGCATCCGGAGCTAAACCTCAAGGAGGAAGCAGCTAAGCCAGTAGCAAGACCAGACTCTGAAAAGCAGATCACAGCAGTTCAAGGCGCTGCCCCAATGGGGACTGAATCTGATAGGCCAACCGCGCTGCTTAGCGAGCAGCAAAAGTTAGCCGCAATACAAATGGTGAAGATGCTCAATGCCCACGCACGTAAGGTGTTTACAGACCATTTCCGTAGTGCCTTCAAAGTTCCTGGCTCAGAGAAAAGTCTGATCCCTTTGATTACCGAACTGCAGCATCTGCAGTTCATTGATCGGTTCACGGTCGAGTCTTCCGGCGGAGTCGCCGAATGAACAATAGCAACGCTCAACTTATCCAGAATGCAATTAATGGGCTGGCGCTGGTTTCTGATCACCAGCAGGACATCCTGAACCGGCTTACGCAAGCAGGCGCAAGCCGCATCTTGGCGGGGCAACTTCTTGCTACCAGCCGGAATGTAGACACACTTGAGCGAGTAAGAGCTGAGCTGGCGGATCTACTACCAAACTTCATAGCTGCAAAAATCAGCGATTGGGTCCCATGAGTCGGGCTCCCAATCCAGAGCCAATCAGTGCTCATCCTTCTGTGGTTCTCCCTTATGGCCGTCCAGCCAAGAAGCGCCCCAGCACACACCTGATGGTTTGCCTGCACCAAGACGCATTGGAAGCAGTAATGGCAGCAATGGCCGCCCACGGACTCACTAGATCTGGGGCCATCCACCACCTCGTCCGCCTTGGTGCGGGCCTTAAACCCTTAATCCCATAAACCCTTAATTTCCACAATGGCCTCCGAAACCTTTTTTACGCCTCAAGCCCCTGTCATTTGGGCGCAGCTAATCAATGCCCGGCCCCAGATGGATCCCAGCAAACCGAATGCCTGGTCAGTTGACCTAGTGCTAAGCCCAAACACCACGCCCAAACACAAAGCATTCATCGACAAGCTGGATCAGATCTTTACCGACACCCACGGCACAAAGAAAAAGAGGTCAGACAAAGGCCAGCCCTGGAAAGCAGATAAAGAAAACCCCAGCCAAGTAATCGTCAAATTCAAGACCCAGGAATTTGTGAGGGAAGACGGAAGCAAAGCAACCGGGCCTCAGCTGATCGACTCAAAACGGCAGCCATGGGACGGCAAGGCGATCGGAAACGGCAGTGAAATGATCATCAAGTTCACTACCTACGGATGGGAAAGGCCTGAAGGCACCGGCCTCAGCCTGCAGGTAAAAGCTGCTCAAGTCTTGAAATATGTCGCCCGAGAAGAAGAAGATGCAACTGCAGGTTTTTATGAACAAGATGGATATTCAGTAAGCACCGCCAACCCCACTGGGGCGAACCCAAGCTGGACCAGCGGTTACGTAGACGAGTTCGGCAGCGAAGAAGCACCTTTCTGATGATCTCACTACCAACATTTAATACTTCAAAGCCAAGATCTGTCGCCAAAGCTAAAGGAATGACCTTAGTTAGTATCACTAGTTTGCGATGGATGCGTAAAGCGTTATTGTTGATATTATTATCTCAAATAGTTACTGGATTTATGCTGTTAGTAATAATCGGAAAGATGCGCTGGATGTAAACGCAGCGCATCCCAGTACTAGGGGAATTGACGTTTATCAATTCAATCCTTGGGGGTTTAACTAATCAGTCCAATGACTTCTTGCAACTTTGTGTTCTTGATAGTGCTGTGCAAGCTGATATGCGTAATGATGAGCCGCCTAAGTAAGTAAGAAATACCTGAATAACGCAGCAACTGGCTTTTGCTCAAAATACCGAGATGCCATCAACAACCCTGAAACGGATTCAGCAGCCGCACTCCGCAGCTGGCGAAGTCATCGATGTTGCGCGTAACCACGGTGAGATCGTGCAGCAGGGCGATGGCAGCAATCTGCTTATCAATGGCGTTGTGGGGATTGGGCACCCGCAGTCGCCCCCAAATCTGGGCTGCATCGCCATCAAGATCGAGCACCCGATCGCCGTAGGTCTGCAATACCTCAGCTAGCCACTGCTCCAGCCGCTCTGCTTGCGGTTGATCCCCACGGTGGCGGATCAACTCCACGCCGCGGCGCAGCTCACCGATGGTGACCGCAGCCAGAAATAGTGGGGTGTTGCCTTGGGCTGCAGCTGCCCAAAAGCCCTGCACACCCGAATCAGCGCGGCGTCCTTTGCGGCCCTCACTGATCACGTTGGTGTCAATTAAAAACATCAGGCGCCGCCGCATGATCGCTCTGGCGCTGAAAATCGGCGTCCACCCCAACATCCGGCATGGCAGCCAGTAATTCCGCCAGGTTGCGCCGCGGTGGGCTGAGCAGAACAGAGGCAAGAATTACCCGTAGTTCTGCTTCCTGGCTGCGGCCATGGGCCCCGGCCCTTTTCTTGAGCGCCTGCACGAGGTCGTCATCAACGCCGCGTACCAGAAGATCAGCCATAGCACCCTCCATTCGTTGATAGCAATGCTATCGGTATTATTTGATGTGGCGGATGCTGCCGGCACCTTTCCTGACAGTTACCGGAGCCGCTCTGCGGCCAGGCCGCAGAAGCAGGTTCAAAGACACGCCGGGCAACCTATCGTTCCCGTACTCGAACCACTAAGCAATGTATCACTCTCTTTGACTGGCAATGAACAAGAGTGATAGGTTGCTTTTAGTGCACCTTGTTGAGACAGATCGCTCCCATCCACCATGAATGCCAAAGAGCTAAGGCTGGCCCAGATGGATGCGGTCCTGCAGGACGCAGCGAGTCATCCGCTGCCGCCGCGTCCGCCGGCGGGCTGGCTGCGGGCCATCCGCGAGGCCCTGGGAATGACCTCCGGCGTACTGGCAGAACGACTTGGCGTGACGGCTTCTGGGGCGCGCAAGCTTGAGCAGGCAGAAGCGGTCGATGCCATCACACTCGGCACCCTGCGGCGGGTGGCCGAGGCCCTCGACTGTGATCTGCAGTACGCCCTCGTGCCCAGGCGCCCGTTGCGTGAGATGAGATGGCAGCAGGCCCTACACCTGGCGCAGCAGTGGCAGCAGCGCGCCGGCCGAACGATGGCGCTTGAGGCCCAGCCAGTTGCGTCTCCCTCTGCCGCGGCGAATGAGCGGCTTGAGGCCATGGCCCTGGAGATCCTCCACACCAGCGGCACCCGGCTGTGGGATTGAACGACGGCCTACCGGCCGGGGCGACATCGCTGGATGGCGAGGAGATGGAAGGACTGCTGCCCTCTCATCTGGTGAGCCGCAGCCAACTCAACGAATGGGAACAACAAAACATCGAGGCCGCCCTGCTCTGGCTGTCCCGCCAGCGTCGGCCCCRGCCGCTGGAAGAGAGCTGGCTGCGGCGTCTGCATCGYGAAATGTTCGGCCAGAGCTGGCGCTGGGCCGGTCAGTACCGCAGCAGCGACAAGAGCATYGGTGCCGACTGGCGCCAGATCCGGATGCTTGTGCCGGCATTGCTGGCCGACATCGCCTTTCAGGTGGARCACCAKGTGGATCCGGTGGAYCKAATCGTCATCCGTTTCCATCACCGRCTGGTTTCCAYCCACCCCTTCCCCAATGGCAACGGCCGCMATGCGCGCCTGATCGCTGATGTCTTGATCGAGCAGCTGGGGGCACYTCGCTTCTCCTGGGGAGGMAGCAGCTCCCTCGTGGATACCTCAGGCCTGCGCCAGCAATACATCGCCGCTMTCCAGCAGGCCGACCGAGGCGACGTCAGCTCCCTACTCGCCTTTGCGCGAGCGACCTGAGCAGACACCCCAGAGCGGAGGGCGGTTATTTGGGGGTGGAAGGCAGGGCCACTTCCCCGCGGCTGCGGTAGCCAGGCATTCGCCCGCGTTGATGGGGAGGGCCCCCTCTGCCAACAAAGTTGTCACCCCTGTTAATCAAATCCTTGGGGGCTTAATGGAGCAACCTTTGCTTTCGTTAAATACGTATGAGGATTGCTTGCTGTAACTCAGCTTGCTTGAGCCCTCCTCATTTTATCGCTCTCACTACGTTCGGCGATCCATTCATCGGGTTCTACGCCGAGCCCTTGCCTATTCCTGCGCAAATAAAGCCAACCCATGAGCCTCAGGCAATTGATCGCTGAATTGCACTTGGCTTAATCACCCCTATGGCAAGCAAGTCCATAAGCGGATGGCTCAGCAGCAGAGCCTGCATCAACAGCTTTCAGGGCAATAACAGCCGGGGCTAAATTAACTAAGCCATGGCCTTAGTCCAATCGGTGAAAAGTCAGTCGGGGCGACAGGATTCGAACCTGCGGTCAAATTGCGSYCAAAACAGCACYTGCAACCACTGATGGSGTTCCCATTGCATYGGCCATGGTCATGGCTCGGYAAGGATTGAAACCTCTGGTTACCTTTGCGCTCCCMCTACCCCACCAGCAACTAGCCGTACGCTGCTCAAGGGGCTAAAGGATCTATGAAAACGCTATTGCTACTAGGCCTGTTGCTGCTGCCATCTACTGCTGCTAGGGCCCAACCAACCAAACTCAACTGCCCTGGTG
>NZ_PXVC01000106.1 GCF_003011125.1 Synechococcus lacustris str. Tous
AGGCGATTCACCACCAGCTCCACCTGGTTTGCCATCGGTGCCATCAAACAGTCGTAGTAGTAGCGGCGATCTTCACTACTGCTTGTTGGGTTGGTTTCGGCGTAGCTCTCGGTGCAGAGATGGGCGCCAAAAAATCGTCCGCTCATCAGCAGGCCACTGGCGCCGTGGAAAGCAGCTAAACCGCCGGGCCAACGGGGTGTTGGCAATGCCAACAGTTGCAGTTCGTGGCCATTGGGTAATACAAGCAGCTGTTCATGTTTAACCACCTCCAATGGCGCTAAAGCTGGTGGTGGAGTTGGCGCCTCAGTGCCCGGCCTTTGTTGGTTCCATAACTCCTTAAGCAGTTTGGCGCCGGCATTAGATGCCATCAGTTTTAGTTGTGGCCAGCTTTTTGCTAAGCGCTGCAGCAAGGCCACCCGATTTGGGTTCACATCACTTAGCACCACGGAGAGGGGGCTGGTGAAGGGCACTAAATCTTTTAGTTGCTCTAAGAATGGCTCCGCAAAGGCATCCCCAGGTGGATGCACCAGAACAGCTGCGCAATTACCGCTACTGGTATAAAGAAAACTGTTGTGGCAGGTGCCCCGCTCCAGCCCATACTCCACTCCAAATCGCAAGCGCTTTGGGCTTAACCCCCGCAGGCAGATCAAATCCTCCTCTAGCGCTATCTGAACAACACGGCGGTCTTCCATAGGTTTTAGTGTACCTAAATCTTTAGAGAATTTACTAGGCATATGAGTTAAGCCCTTGTTCAAAAGTGCTTAAACCTTAGGTTAAAACAGATCTTTTCCGCTTCGATTGCGAAACGGCATTTTACGCTATTTGTTGATGGGGAAATATCTCAGAGTGTAACT
This sequence comes from Synechococcus lacustris str. Tous, assembly GCF_003011125.1. Lineage (GTDB taxonomy): Bacteria > Cyanobacteriota > Cyanobacteriia > PCC-6307 > Cyanobiaceae > Synechococcus_D > Synechococcus_D lacustris. The sequence continues at coordinate 855 of NZ_PXVC01000106.1, forward strand.
AATGATCAGCTTGCGCTGTGTTAGCCACCCAGCCATGCTAAGATTAATAAACTCTGAGTACCTTTGAAATGGCTGATACCTACAACATCGCAAATCTTTTTACAAACGTAGATCTATCAAGATATCTAACAGAGAACTTAGTTGAAAAAGAATTGGCACTTCTTAAAAATCCGGGTCAGTTCTCCTCATCAATTCTATTTGATCAAGCTAATGGAGTTGACAATAATCTAGCTTACCCCACTGGCTGGAACGGAGTGGATTCCTACAATACGAGTGGTTTCTCGCAGGACATTTGGAAGAAAACAGGTATAGCAATTGTCCAACCCAGTAAAATATCTAATGAAAAATTTATGGCAATTTATGAGGAAGCCATTAATAATCCTTCCAGTTATGCAAATAATTTAACTCAATCAATTATTGCCACTGGAAGTACAAAATCTTCCCAGAATATATCCCCGAGCATTAATATTGGCATTTCTACTAAGTTTGATATTTTGCCTGAAATGCAAACAGGTTCTCCGGTCGCTGTAGATTACATCCTTGATCAATCAAATAGCAGTATATTTTTTAATCAAAAAACCCACGCCATTTGGCTTTCAAATCATGGCGGTAGTTTTATTAATGGATCGAACGGAGATGGCCCGAGTACTGATCTCGATCAAAATTATATCAATCTAGAGGTTGTTGATTTCAAAAATAGCCTTTCTAAATCTATTTTAAATTCAGCCCAGAAAAGTAGATTTGGACTTGTAACTTACGATGAGTGTCTGATGGCTAATGTTGAACTAGCTACTGAGCTAGCTAGCGTAACTCGATATATTCTCGCTTCTCAGGAGGTAGTACCTGGATATGGTTTTGATTACTTTCTAACTTTATCTGACTTTAAAACGAATTCCAAGCTCGAGTCACAATCAGATATTGAGTTCGTATCTAAACGTTTAGGCGAAGCATTCGTCTCAACTTTTAATGGCCGTAATAGTATTTTCTATACTATTTCTCTCACAGATACAAATGCTATCCCGGATCTTAATAAGGCGATCAAGGCTTACGTTGATGAATTATTGAAAAGCGATGAGAAACTTTTGAATAACTTGCTTAATACTCTTAGACTGAAAGGGACTTCTTACGAGTATAAGTATTTGCAGGATCTTGGTAATCTTGCTCTGATTACCAAAAGCTTACAAGGGGCCTCAACAGCACTAATAAATGCTTCTCAAGAGATCTTAGTTAAGCTTGATAATGCAGTAGTTGTGAATAATCAAAAATATCGACCTATTGCGGATGGATTTATAGAAAAGAATAGTTCTGGTCTAACAATTACACTCCCAACAGACTACAGCCAGTACGTTGATTTGGGAACTTCGGCAAAATTTAAAATTAAAGCGCCAGAATTTGAGGCTCAAACTGGATGGTCTGCATTATTAGACAGGATTGCAAAGTTGTTGCAAACGGTTGATACTAACACGGCTTCTGCCGATCAATCAGAGAAGAAAGTACGTTATAGTGGGGAAATAATAAAAAGCTTTTCAAACGAAGCATGGTTTGCTCTAGAAATTAATGGCTATCTATCTGAGCTTTCTAGTAATTCTCTTGTAAACAGTAATAGTGTTATTTTGCCTGAATTAAAAACCGCAGAAGTATCAGATCTTATCTTGTATTTAGATCTCCTTTCCGTAGGAAATTCAGGTACTATTACTGTTGAATTTCAGGATTTAAATGGCAATAAGAAGGGAGGTTGGTCTAAACAAGTAAATAATCCTGATACATTATTATTTAATTTTTCTGAGCTTCATTTCGGAGATAAACTTCTCGAATTTGCTAATGGTGACAAGATTGTTCTAATTCCATCTGATGGATTAGATATTTCTTACGACTTGGATATGTTGGTAAAGGATCATGATCTTAAAGAATTTGGCGAACCAGACAGTAATGGTTTTTTTGCCGAATTCAATACACCCATATTGCTTAATACCTCTTTGATCGCCAATCGAGATCAAAGGTTTTTATTTAACACTCCTGTGCTTCCTCAGGAATTAGGCAAGGAGGAGCAATTATTTCATACTGATGTTGTTTTACTTTCTGAATTCCCTGGAACCTTTCGTGTCTCCTTTGAGGAATATGACGGCCCTAGTGTGGTTTTTGAATCAATGGACTACATAGATGAATTGATCAGCCTAAAACCATCTACTAACTATATGGTAACTATTTCCTATCAGGATAGCGACGAAATTTATTCAGATATCTATCCTGAAAAGTTATCCAGTCCATCATCTGATGTAGCGCTTTATCTTAATTATGATGCAAATCAACCAGATAACCTGGATGATGCCATATTAAGGGCACCTCGAAAAATTGATGTAGCTCTAGATAGAGGTTCGGTTTGAGTTATAATTCTCTGAGATAATTGACTGTTACCAATGGGCCAAAAGGGTTTCTGGGACGAACAAGAAAGAGTATCAAAGCTCAAAAATAAGAAGCCTGTTCTAACTTGCYTTTCGGAATCAATTCCATGGGAAGCATTTCGYCCATTACTTGAKAAGGGTTAYAKTCAAGARCGCAAGAGCAATGCTGGCCGYAAAAGAATTGATCCSCTTATTTTATTTAAAATGCTGGTTCTCCAGCAACTTTTTAAYCTGAGTGATGAGGAGGTTGAGTTTCAAGTTAATGACAGGCGTTCGTTTGAGGAATTTGTTGGTTTGGGCGTAATGAATGATATCCCMGAYGCAACTACAGTGGCTTTTTTTAGAGAGCGTCTCCGTRAGGCGAATGTAATAGATGAGCTTTTTGAAATGTTTGAGAGCTACCTAAGAGATCAAGGACTAGAAGCCCGCGGTGGACAAATCATTGATGCCACACTTGTTCCTGTCCCAAAGCAGCGTAATAGCCGGGAAGAGAATAAAGAGATAAAGGCGAATCGCCTACCAGATGGATGGAATGAAAGCCCAAAGCGACTGCAGCAAAAGGATTTGGACGCGCGTTGGGTTAAAAAAAATGATATCAACCACTATGGTTATAAGAACAGCATTTGCATTGATGCTGAGCACGGTTTTATCAGACGTTTTGTAGTTACCCCTGCAAATATTCACGATAGCCAGATGCTTCCAATGCTCCTAGATCCTGAAAATCACGATGATTATGTATGGGCAGATTCTGCATATTCTGGCGAGCGTTTTAAAGATTTACTTAGCTTAGCTGGATTTGAAAATAGGATCCATGAGAAGGGCTCAAGAAATCACMCTCTAAGTGCAGCTGCAACAGAGCGCAATTCCATTAGGTCTCAAACTCGAGCTCGAGTAGAACATGTATTTGGTTGTTTTGCTACATCAATGGGAGGCAAATTCACAAGAAAAATYGGGCTTAAAAAGAATAATGCTTGGTGGAGCCTAAAAAATCTTACATTTAATTTCTTACGCTACCTATATCTTTCAAGTAATTTATTGATCAGCATTTAATTAACTTATAAAATTGCATAAACTGTAAATCTATTTTCAATTTTGCGGGAGTTGTTACGATTAATATTTGCCGAAAGGCATTTTTTTATGAGCAGCTAAAGTTAGTAAAAAGCTCTTTTTTCGAGGTGCCCTTGAATATTAACYAATTRATTGAATATTAACTRCAATTAMYSCTTWAAATAACGATGCCCCCGGATTGCTCCGGGGGCTCTCGCCGGGTTCGCTATGGCGCGAAACCGTTTGATCAGGAAGCGAATGCCTTTATCAGGCGGCCTTCTCCGCGATCAGCAAACCCTGCATTTTGGAACTCTGGGACACGGGCACCTCCTCCTKTTTGGATGATGCTGACCGGTAAAGCCTTCGGTAGCAAGATCAAAAGATCYAGCTACCACTTCACTGTCAGCKGAACCCAACCAGTTTAACC
>NZ_PXVC01000107.1 GCF_003011125.1 Synechococcus lacustris str. Tous
ATTTGGAGTCCATGGGGATGAGCTTAATTGTAGTAATAGCAGTGGCAATGGCAATAGAATTGTTTTAAGTAATTGCGGCCAACGATTTTGACTGATGCCTGAGGCAGCAAGAAAACTTGTAATTATTAATAAAATGTCTTCACTGGCGGCTGGGTGAGGCATTTCATTTAGCCACCAGGATCTACCCATGGCTAACACCACAAAGGCCAAGGGCCAAAGGGCCCAACGTTTTTGTGTTGGGGAGCAGATAAGTTGCAGCATCACCCATATTGTTGCTGGCAAACTGCTAATCGAAGGACTAATTGGCATCAAAAAAAGTACCACTGCTATTGGAAGCAATAAATCCAGTAGGGGTAGGTACTTTGTCATGGGCTATCTAGATGGCTTTAGTGAGTTTAGAAGCCAGTTGGAGTAGTTCATCTGACTGAAACTCTTTGCTTTTGCGCGGGCTGCTTGCGCCATTGTTTGCAGCTGAGAGTTTGTTGTTAAGAGGGGATCTCTCAATCTTTGCAAAAGTTGCACGTGCTGAGGCTGAGGAGTTAGACCAGTTTCACCAAGATCAAATCCATTGATACCCCCTAGCAGTTGTTCCTGCCAGCCCCCTGTGCGGTTTCGCAGCAGTGGTTGACCTAGGGCCATAGCTTCCAATGAAACCATTGAAAACGTTTCAGAGCGGGAACAGCTAACTGSAAAATTTGCATTAACCATTGCATTYAAGGCATCGCTTCGGTTSCCATGGGGTACCCAGCTGAAGCGATCACCTAGCAAGGCGTGGCCCCAAAAACGCAGTTCCCGATCAAGAAGTGCATGGAAATCGCTCTCAAGACCAATGAATTGCAATTCCAGAGGCCGGAAYTCTTTTTTTTCTAGGCAAAGTGCTTGTTGTATTAATTGCAACAACCAGCTATGCCCCTTGTTGCCATCACCGGCCATGCCGGTGAGTTGTAAGCGCAAGCTATTAAATGTTGGAAGGGGTTGATCAAATAATGAACACCCACCGTTTTTCAGCGGTAATAGAGGTGTTTGCACCGCAAGGTTTGAGCCGCTGTATTCAAGCCAGTTTTGATAGCTGCCAAGGGTGTGAATAGAGGGCAGCCTCATTTGCAATTTGCCTGTGCTTAGCAGTGGCAATAGCCTTTGGGGCCACTGCTTATCCGCCAGTAGCTGGCTTGGATTGCCCTCATGGCCATACCAATCCAAGCGTTTGATTTCGCCGCACTCAAGCCGCGCTAAGGCTGTTTTGATCACCGCCTCGGGCAGGGCAAGGCTATTGAGCAGGATGCGGTCGTTTGGCTTTGGCTTTGGTGCTGCTTGCTCYGGGTTTAAAACCCTGCAATKGAAGCCTTCCGCCTCAAGTTCGCGGCGCAGTTTGGTGTGCACCCTGTCGTGGTGCCCTCCCCAACTGASTAGYCKTARCYGCCGSCGCCAGCCCTGCTCCGCTAATTCSCGRGCAATGGCGCCTAAAACCAGCGGTGCACCGGTATGGGTGAAGTTGTGGCTRTAGAGCCAAAACTTTGGTGCCTGCTGGAATGGCATCGTTCAGCTTTTCATTGCTAGTAATTGCCGCCAACGGGATACGTAGGGGTCTRTGCACCAAATGCCGCCCAGCTGTTGAGCCCATAGCTCCTGGAATAAACCCAGTTCTGGGGGCACCAGATCAAGGCTGCGGCTGGCGGATTCGAAATGGATCCAGCGGCTGGCGGGATCCAGCAGCACAACCTTGCCAGCTTGGCGAGCTCGCAGGCAGAAGTCCACATCGCCGTAGTTAATTGGTAGCTCAAGGCACAAACCACCCAGTTGCCGCCAGAGATTTGCACTGCACATGCACACGGCRGCGGTAACGGCTTGAAATGCCCTAGCTGTTTCTAGTAGCCCAGGCGGCAGGCGCTCTGGTTTGCAGCTAGCCCAGGCATGGCGTGGGGCCAAGTTGTCTATTGCTACRCCTGCATGTTGYACGCGRCCATTGGGGTAGAGCAGCAGTGCACCCACCACCCCCACCTCAGGCCTTTGRGCTTGGGCCAGCATGGAAGCAATTGAATTTGGCTCTAGCAGTTCAGTGTCGTCGTTTAGTTGCAGTAGCCATTCACCTTTGCTGGCGGCAGCGGCCTGGTTGAGCCTTTGGCTGTAGCTATAGGGTTTATAGCTGCGTTCATGGCGCCAGCGGCCAGCACCAAGTTTTGAACTGGTGAGTGTTTCAAGTTCAGAAAGTAGTTCCGGTGATAGTTCACCTGCATCGATCACTACGATTTCTAATTCGCGATAGCTACTGCGCTGCAATAACTTTTCCAGACAGTGGCGCAGCAGCAGGGTGGAGCGCCCCTTGATGGTTTTGGAAAAACCACCACTGGGGATCAACACACTCACCAGGGGTGTGCCTTTTGGGCTAGCCAGCTGGGGCGTGGGGCTTGGCGCTGGCGCCTGCAGCAGGGGCAGGGGCACATGGGCCCAGCGCTCCGGGCCAACGCAAGCCAGTAACCGGCTGCGCCATTCAATCCTYTCGGGGCCGGCCAATGGCGCCGGGCCCATGTGTTGCAAAACAGCATTGCTAAGCAATAGYGGACCCTCCGCTTCTGCGCTGGCCCCATCTAAAAAGGGATCTAATAAACCTTTTTGACGCCAGGCCCGTTTGCCATTTGCTTGGGGCAGCCAGTCGTCGCAGCTAACAACAAGGGCATTGCTCCAATGTTGCCGGGCACTTAGTAATCGCYTCAGGCGCTTGTGTTGGCGCTTGGAGATCGGCCAGCCGGGCGGCAACAGCAGGCTGAAATCAGCGYTTGCCGTTTTGCTTGCCCTCAGACCTGGTTGGATTCGAATTAAGCCATAGCGCCACAAATCAGCCCAGATTTCACCGCGCCAACGTTCCAGTTTTGGCACCAACCTTTCCGCTAATACCCGTTTTGGTTGCTTGCACTTGTTCCACCAACGGGCAGGCTTAGGGCGATCCTTCACAGGCCTATGGCGCTTGCGCCCATGAGTTTGCCYYATSCGGWGTGGMTTGAATGGYTASTGGCTMTWGCWACTCCYYTGSRGCTGCAATTGAGCTTGGTGGGTGGTGCGGTGCGGGATCAATKGCTSGGGCAAGMGCTGCCATTRAARGATCTTGATCTGGTGGTGGAAGGGCCGGCGAGCTGGCCTGCCCTGGYGCTGGCTGAGGCGATCGTTGCTGCTGCTGCCGCTTCTCAGTTGCCGCTTGGTTATCAGCTGTTGCAGTGCACCCCSYWYAGCARCTAYGGCACTGCCMGGTTGCARTTGCAAATWAATGGCCARTTGTTGCTGTGTGATTTGAGTTCAGCCCGCAGTGAAAGCTATGGCTTTCCAGGKGMTCAGCCCGTGGTGCAAYCTGCAAATYTGCAAATTGATTTGCAACGGCGTGATTTCAGYCTTAATGCCATGGCTATGCGCATACCAGSSCTGGAGCTGCTGGATCCCTTGGGTGGRGCCGCTGATTTAGSCGCAAGGCAGCTGCGTTTGCTGCATGGGAGCAGCCTGAGGGATGATCCCACCCGSTTGATCMGGGCRGTGCGCTACGGGGCAAGGTTTGATTTGCAATGGGCCCCCGCSAGTTGGGAGCAGGCAWGCGTGATGCTYAATAGCTGGCCYTGGCCYCMGGGGGCYCCTGCTTTAGGGGCAAGGTTGCGRATGGAATTGGAATTGTTGTTTGCTGAAACCAAYTGGCRKGGGGCCTTGTTGTTGCTTGAGCAGTGGCGTGGTTTGGAGCTACTGCAGCGSGGTTGGCAGCGATTGCCAAGGGGTAGCGCTCGCTTTTTGAGCCGTTTTGGTTGCTGGGGAGCTGCTTTGGAGCCGGCGTTTACGGCGGYGGATTTAAGGCTGTTTGCATTGATYGATTTAGCCCCCGGTGWTGTGGCTGATAAACAAGCGATTGCAGAGCGTTTGCAAATTCCGCAACGGCTATGGGAGCTGCTTGGCCAGGTKGCTGMACTGCGCCATTGGTTGCAAAGGGAGCGCCCCAGCCATAGTTGGCGGCCATCGCAATGGACTGCCGCATTGGAGCAACCCGGCAATGGCGGCCAGCCATTGCCGGTGCTGCTGGTGCTGTTGCAGCCTGGTGAACCGGCTAGATAYCATTTATTGCGTTGGTTATTGCGTTGGCGGTTGCAGCGGCCAGCMATTRGCGGCAAGGAATTGCTCGCAATGGGTTATCAACCGGGGCCGGAATTAGGWARRCRGCTRTGGCAGGAGCGGGCCAAAGAAATTGATAAAAATGATAAAAAGTAAATGATTAGTTTTAGGTTGCATTTAGAAATGCATAATCAGAAAAATTGCCCTGGCTTAATGTGTAAGCTCCAACGCTTGCTTTATCAAAGATGGAATCATTTGTTGTGAAAACTGGAACTGCACCAGTGGAAGGGTAATTGAGCGGCAGTATTTCCCAGCTGGCGTTTGAAAATCCACCAGTTAAGCTATCTCTGGTGATTGTTGCAGTAGCTGCAGCCCCAAGGCTGCCATTGGGCCCTGGTGAAATTGTGGCTGGCAATTTGTATGTGCCGTTGCCGTTATACCAAATACCCTCGAAATGGGTTTCAAGCGTTTTTGAAGAGCTTGTAGATGGGTAATTAAAGGTTTTGTAGTTGCTAAATAGGCCTGTAACGGAATCGTAATCCAATAGATAGGCGGAGCCAAGGTCCTCGGATTGATTGCCGATATTTTTTTTGCGGCTGGCATCATATTGAAGGCCAACAC
>NZ_PXVC01000108.1 GCF_003011125.1 Synechococcus lacustris str. Tous
CAGCAGCTGCCCCCAAAGTGGTGTCACTAGGTTCTGCTCGGGTCATTGACCCTTGGGTTTGTGACTCCTGGTGTAGCCTATGGCTCTCTGAGCCTTTGAGGGTGGATTCCTGGTCGTTGCTTAATAGATCAGCAGCATCCTGGCTGTCGCCAGTGGCGGAATAAGTCTGRTCATTGCTTGAGAGCTGTKTAGTCATGACCCGTCTCGGCTGTCGATGGAATAGCAACCCATCACGGTGYTGCTTATTTCCTATTGCCGAGGTAATGATCAGCAGCCCTAGGCAACAAATACKGGYAGAGCAGCCSCTGGCCAAATATGAGGGGAACCGGTTCACTCCATCGTCCTCATRCACSCCTGCAGATCATCCGYAGCTAACTAATCCAGGCCAAACGGCTGCCCTCAGCCTCAARATACATTTTRTTGAACTTGCTAATTCARYAGCAGAATGKACCCATGACTGCCGCYGTMTCAACTCTCTRCGAAATTCCGATGGACCCGCGCATAMRCGYCATCGYTTCTGGGATYGCTGCGACCATTCCGGCGGCACAGGTGCGGTTGTTYGGATCCCGTGCCCGAGGTACYGCCCGGCCCAACTCAGACGTGGATCTACTGATCACCGTCCCTGATCCTTGGCTTGCTAGCCACGACCGCATTCGTGTRTTGGGTGATCTCTGGCGCCGCTTCTCYTGTCATCARTTACCTCTGGATCTGCTGMTCTATTCCGAGAGCGAAGTGATTGAGCGTCARCAGTTCMGSAGTGCCGTCACCACCCAGGCCTACCAAGAGGGGATCCTGCTGCATGGCTGATCCCGATGCTGTGCGCTATTTGCGGATCGCCCAGGCAGATCTTGCGGARGCACGGCGCATGGTGGAGCTRTTRGGTTTTCGYRATAGCAGYATCGGTTTTTTGCTGCAGCAGGCYTGTGAAAAAGCCTTGAAWAGYTGGATYCATTCCCGTGGAGGTATGGCTCCATTCACCCACGATCTGGTGGCGTTGAGCGATTGGTTASAAGARGCAGGCCTAGATCTCAGCCCATACGAACGGGTTGCTGATCTCACCTTCTTTGCRGTTCARACCCGTTACGACGACAGTTTGGAGATCAAGTCCCCTGATTGGCCGCTCCTAGTAGACGTCACAGCRWTGCTAATCGAGGARGCACAACGTCAACTMTCATGACYTMAAACCYTTSCCAATACGCCCTAATCGCCAAGCCTTGAAATCGGCACTTAACTCATCCTCACTTAGGCCGAGGCGCTCAAGTTCGGCCTGCATCAGGCGGCCCGCTTCTAACAGCCGTTCGCGATCACTCAGTTCACCCTGCTGKGGCAGAGGTACATAAAGGCCAATGGTGCGACCGTGTCGAGTTACCTCRATYGGTGTAGCCGACTCAAGACGGGAGGCCAGYTGTGCCCTCAGCTCACGAATGCCGACGCGACTAGCCACGGCCTTTACTCAATAAAAGGTGTACACATATTAAGGCCTGCTTGGTCTTTTGCTTATTAGTGGCTTGGCAGCCCATTACGGCAGTGCTTGTTTCTTGTTGCCGAAGCTTTTAGGGGCGGGGAATGCCTAGGTCCTTACAGATCTTTAAAACAAGCAGGTCTTTGACTTCGTTGTGACGTGGAATTGCGCTGCGGCGGTTCAGCTCCGGCTGGTGCCACCAAGAGTGATTGCCGCCTTCCCTGAGTAGTTCACAGCCATTCAAACTGAGGTGACGGAGGAGGTCCCTGCGCTTCACAGGGTCAGGGCGAATTCCTCGTAGCCAGCACCAGCGGCCTGGCGGGCCTCCTCACGGTTCATAAYCAGAGCCTCRCTGAGCACYTCMCGCAGCGAGGTAAKYARYAAYTCMCGGCTCTCCTCTTGGGCATTWACGCCGGGCACCTCCTCTACCCAACCGATCCACCACTCCCCATCACGCTTAACAACGGCCGTATATGCCTGGTTCATTGCAGCCACTACTGATTAGTAATCAATCTAAGTCCATTGGGCTAACGCCTGCTACAGAGGCGTTAGCTGCTCAAGCAGAAAATCTACCAAAAATTAACATAACTAATAGAAACAGCTGCTGATACTCAACCCTGCCAATTTGGGGTAAGGGTTCCATARATYCTCTCGCCAATCAAAGGCTGCACCAGAGCACCGATACCGCCATCGTTAAATGGGGCRCCAAATTCCARTACTGCAAATTTGGTGTATTGCGCGTATGGATCAACATCAGGTGACGTGGACCCCAAAAACTGAACCAGCCCTTATGAGAGCTTCCTTACCGGCCAGAWTTGGCTAGGAGAAGCTCCATGAAACGCAAACGCCACAACCCTGAGCAGATCATCCGCAAGCTGCGCACCGCGGAACAACTGCTTAACCAAGGCCAAGCTGTCGCCGATGTCTGCAGAGCTCTGGAGGTCTCAACCCCTACTTATTACCGCTGGCAGCAGCTATATGGCGGGATGTAGACGCAGTCGGGCGGAGCCCATAAGCGACTGAGGCCAAACGCCTCAAGGAGCTTGAGCTGGAGAACACACGGCTAAAGCGATTATTGGCAGACGCCGAATTGGATAAGGCGATGCTCTAGCCGCAGGCCCGGCGAAGCCGTAGGAGCTTGTTGCGCCGYKAGGCGCACCTGCGGTGCGACGGGAAACTTCTGAGCCCGGAGCGTCGTCGMAGGGCCGTGGTGGTTCTGCATGATCGATTCCGGGTTTCTCAACGTCGTGCCTGCCGGTTGACAGGTCAACACCGCAATACCCAGCGGCGCCCTGTYCCGCCAGCAGACATCGAGGAGCAGAAGTTAAAACGGCGGATCCTGGAGCTGGCCCGGCGCCATGTGCGCTGGGGCAGGCGGCTTGATCACCCCACTAGCTCTCATAAGAACTGGAGCAAACATGGGGGTCACGTCACAGGGTTACCCGCAGGATTCAGTAACGACATATTATAAAATCTACTATTAAGCTTATTCACCAAGAAAAGTGCTTCTGCTGTATAATCACAATACCAAGCATCTCATTCTAATAAAGCTCTAACATCTTACTTATGACAATACTGCAACTTACCGAGCACTTATTGGGAGCCATTCGATCTTTACCAGCTGATGAACGTCAGTGGCTAGTGGATCAACTGGAACAGGATTCAGATGAACAGGTGCTTGCCTCAGATCTGGATCGACTGGCCATGGCTGCAGGTWGTTTTGCTGATCTTGCTAATGAGCCGGAGCTTTATTCATTTAGTGACGGCGAACCTATTCGCTCAAATTGATGTTGCAACGATTTGACGTGGTGCTTGTCCCKTTCCCTTTTGTGGATGGAGATCAAGTCAAGGCGCGTCCCGCCATTGTCCTTGCAGTGGGCGAACGGCACGGTGATGTGCTTCTCATGTTCGTGAGCTCTCGCATTGACAGTCCTCTGGTTTGGGATGAACTGGACTTGCCCTTAAAAGAAGCAGGGTTTGAACAAACCGGTCTGAAAGTTTCATCTCGAGCACGAATTACGCGTCTGGTGACATTGTCAAAAAGCCATGTAAAACGTCGTATTGGTCACCTGCCAAAAACGATGCAGAAAAGGTTGAGGGAACTCATAATTGCTGTTTTAGCAGGTACTTAAAGTTGATCGTGCGCCTTGTTTAACCCTGCCAATTTGGGGTAAGSGTTCCATAGATTCTCTCGCCAATCAAAGGCTGCACCARAGYGCCGATACCGCCATCGTTAAATGGGGCRCCAAATTCCARTACTGCAAATTTGGTGTATTGCGCGTAGGGATCAACATCAGGGTTACCCGCAGGATTYAGCAACGACAGATCACCAAGCCAGATMARGCCATCACAGGGTGCAACAACAGTWGCTAATGAACCCTTAGCTGGATAAGCAGCTGATAAAGCAATTGGYGTGGATGCAACMCGMCKSCCATRTTGCTGCCAAATCAATTCACTACTAARCCAATAAAAACCAGGCGTAGCTGATAACTTTGCTGCTCTTGTTATATAACCATTATATGTGAAATCACCGGTTTCTAMTCCGGTAGTATTTAGTTTTGCTGTAATATATTGCGCCCGCTCTAATAAGCATTCAATTACATGAGTAGCAATAACAGGTGAGGTTTTATCACCAGGCCTTGCGTTTTCATTTAATAGCAAGCGTGCATTAGCAAATGCTTGCAATGGAGTTTCAACCCATTGCTGTTGCCCGTGGTTTTGACCGCTAGTGAATTGGCGTGGGCTGATCTCGGCTCTGTGGGTCTTGGCCTTGTGGGTCTTGGCTATTGCCATTAACTAACCCCGCAGTATGGAAACACTGCCCAATCTCAAGGTAGCAGCGGTGAATTGCATCCAGCTATTTAGGTTTGGCAGTAATAGCAGTAACTGATCGCTATATCGCCTTCTTTGATTTAGTAATGCAGTTGCTGCTGATCTGGGTGTGGCATAGGTGGTTTCAGTTTCTTCCCTAAGTAGTGATGTGTCGTAGGTGATCACATCTGCTTTTTGCAGTGGTGCATCACCTGTTGCTGCAACTGAGCCTGCAATTGGCCTTGAGTTGCTCTGCTTTTGGATTGCTTTTTCTTGATCAGCAGCAGGTGAAAGCAACTGCTGATCAATCAGTGCTACTGCATCCAATAAAGCCCTGGCGCTTAATACACCTGATGGG
>NZ_PXVC01000109.1 GCF_003011125.1 Synechococcus lacustris str. Tous
CCGATAGCATTGGCGCCGAAGTTTCGTTTGGGGCATACGTGAGTCTCGGTAGCGATAGACTAGGAGTAGCAAATTTCAAAAAAGACCTCTATCCAGATTACAGAGGTTCAGATCCATTGGGTGAATGGTCTGGTGATCAAGCATCAGGATATGGTCCGGAGTTTGCAATCGCAGAAACTCCTTTCATCCGTCGTGGAGATTCTGCCTATGTAATCGTTTCAGGTCCCACCTGGGAAGAAGCAGAGGCAAATGCCGTAAAACTTGGCGGGCACTTGGTGACTATTAATGATAAGGAGGAAAATGATTTCCTCTACAATTCATTCATACAACCAAAAATTGGGACGCCTTTTCTTCCAGAACCATTTATTAATGGATTCAGGTATTGGGGTGCTTATTGGATAGGTTTAACGGATAAAATAAAGGAAGGAAATTGGCAATGGATATCTGGAGAAAATTCTAATTACTCAAACTGGTATGGAAACGTAGGTGGCGATGATGCCCATGGAGGACAAGATTATGGTGTATTAGGATGGCAATGGAGTAACTCATGGGATGATGGAGGAGGTCCAGGAGGTGCAATACAAGAGGGACTATATGGAATCGCCGAAATAAAACTCGCACCCAATAACACCCCCACTGGAACTCCAACGGTTGCAGGAACATTTAAAGTTGGATCTACACTCACAATAGATGCAACAGCAATCAAAGATAGCGATAACTTCACAGGTTATACACCAACATTTAAGTACAATTGGGAAACATCAACTGATGGCACCACCTGGTCTAAACTCACCACAACAGACGGGGCAGATAATAACAATACTTATATCCTCACAGCAGCAGAGACTAGCAAGAAGATAAGAGGGGTTGTTAGTTACTTGGATGGTTATGGCACTAATGAAGTGGTTAATAGTGTTGCATCAGCATCCATCACCTCAAGTGCAACTCCTGTTCAATCACTCACTCTGAGTACTCCAAGCAAAACTGCAATCCGTTCCGGCATCAGCACAACATCKGCRATYRCCTATAACGTTTCTACAGGTAATACTGCACTCACAGGTGTCGGTGCATCTCTTTACTTTAATTCCACCCAACTAAACGTATCTATTGCTGGTGATCCATTCAAAACTGGTCTGCTGGGTAATGCCGTCACTGCTGATAGCTCCAATGCCGATGGTGACCCCAAGACAGATAAAGTTCTTTCCTTAACATATGCAGACTTTGGGGGCAACTTCCCCGGTAGTAATATCACCCTGCCTTTAGTGCTTGCCAATCTAAATCTGGTACCCACAACTACCTTCTCTGGAAGCACATTACATCTCAAAGGTGATCCTGCAGTTGGATTCACGGCAACAGGTGCTGATTTATTGATTGCCCTTAATGCAGCACCAGTTGTAGATGGTTCAATACCAGCACTTAGCACYAATCGTTACACACCTTTYTCTTATACTTTTAAATCAGATCTYTTTASWGATTCTGATTCCACTCTTTCTTTCTCTGCTACCACYAAYACAGGYGACACCCTACCAACTTGGTTATCCTTTAATCCAACTACAAGAACACTTTCGGGCACACCAACAACAGGTGGCACCATTAATTTAAACCTCAGCGCTACTGATGAACTTGGCAGTATCTCAACACCACTTAGTTTAAAGATCAAAGAAGTTCAATCGCTTTCATCTGCCACAACCGCAATCCGCTATCAACGCAATAAAGAATTAATTGTTCCGATTAATTACAGCACCAGTGACGGTTCATCCACCACTGGATTGAGTTTTAAGGTGCACTTTAATTCTTCTCTATTGTCTTTTGATTCAACTACTGGTGTTACCAATAAAACACAGGCAGATCTTTTCCAAATTGGTGCCATTCAACAAGACACGGCAAATACCGATAATGATGCCACAACAGATTCATTTATACCAATTAATATCGCATCTTTTACAGGGCAATTTCCAACCGCTGGAGTTCCAGTTAAACTCGCAGATTTAATATTTAAATCACTTGATAAACCAATTGATCCAATTACAGGTCTTAAAGATACCTTCATCAATTTCAGCGAAACAGAAGCAGCATCCGGTTTTGGATTTACTGCAACCTCAGCATCCCTGAAACCATTTTCTTTCTCACTTGATGTTGATGGTGATGGCAAGGTAACAGCATTAGGTGATGGATTAATGGTTATACGCAAACTATTTGGTGCTGCCTTTGCTGGTGATGCCTTGATTAATAAGGCAATATCTCCTGATTCACCTTATTTAAATGGCATTGCATATAACACCTTAACTACTCAACAGAAGGCAGATGTTGCAGCGCAAGTACATGCAAATATTCAAAGTAGTATTGATAGCAAATTATTAGATGTAGATAAAGATGGTAAAACAACTGCATTAGGTGATGGTTTGATGGTAATACGCCATCTATTTGGTGCTGCCTTTGCAGGTGCCGCACTCACCAATAAAGCAATCAGTCCTGATTCACCATATTTTGGTACTACCGCAAACTTTGCTGCCGTTGCCGCCAATATTGATGTGATGCGTCCTGTTTAGATAGATCCAAACAACATCTGGGAATWCACAAACYCKCTTGGATTAGTTGGTGCTGCTGTTGTAGTTACAGGGCGTTTGACGATCCCAACTGCTGATGGWGAYCTGCTTCATTACTCAGCAGTGGCATCAGAACCAYTGGAATCARCATCAAAAGCACCTGCTGCTGAAGTTGCTGCTAGTTCTTGCCCTAGAAGAGCAGCAGCATTGGCGGGTTTGGGGTTGGAGTTGTGGGGGTGATCTGCCTTAGCAAATGCCAAATACTTGCGAATATTGCATTAAATGCAAAGAAATGCTGAAACCCTTTGCCGTTACTTGTTTATGCAATATCCGCAAGAACCTGAGGAAATACTTAAAAACGGATACAATATGAAGAGATATAGATGCCATAGGCGTTTTGCCTCCTGGTACGCGCCGCTTCACTGTCGTTTCTTGAGGATTTGGGTTTTATGGGAGAAGCACCAACAATTGCATGGAAAAAACTGCTAAGTAGTGGATCCTCATCCTTTTACAAAAACCAATTAAAATGACTATACTAAATTGGATCGAGGCAGAAAAACTCATTAAAGAGCAGGGATCTGATGTAACTATTCCAAATGGATTTACATCAATTGATAGATATGCATTCTCAGGAGGAACAAAAAGATTAACAAGTATTGTAATCCCAGACAGCGTTACATCTATTGATGATTTTGCATTCATTGATACTTCATTGCAAAGTATTGTTATCCCAGACAGCGTTGCATCTATTGGTAGATCTGCATTTTATGGAACTCCATTAAAAAGTATTTTCATCGGCAAAAGTGTTAAATCGATTGGAGACAATGCATTCGTAGGCACTAAACTAACAAGTGTTGTCATTCCAAATGGTGTTGTGTCTATTGGAGCAGGGGCATTTGAGAGCACTCAATTGGAAAGTATTATTATCCCAAATAGTGTTACATCAATTGGGCGTGCAGCATTTTATATGGCAAAACTTACGAACATTGTCATCCCAGATAGCGTTACTTCGCTTGGAGTAAGTGCATTTACTTATAATCCATTAAAGAGTGTTATCATTGGCAAAGGCGTAAGATCTATTGGTGATTTTACATTTTATGGAACAGGATTAACGAATATTATTATTCCAAATGGTGTTACATCTATTGGAAATGAAGCATTCAACGGAACAGAACTAACGAATATTATTATTCCAAATAGTGTTACATCTATTGGGGATCGGGCATTCTATCAGACCAAATTGTCAAGTATTATTATTCCTAAAAGTGTTACATATATTGGCGAATATGCATTTGGCGGTGCAAAAGTCATACGCGAAGGAGTGCCTGAATATACAATTATAATAACAAATCAATTTGATCGCTATGAAGGCGAAACACTTGTCACCTTCATAGAAACAACCCAAGTTGCATCAGGTACCACTCTTTACTATTCGCTATCTGGAAATGGAATTACTGCTGCTGATTTCTCTGCTGGTTCCCTTACGGGTTCGGCAAYAGTTGGAACTGATGGCAAACTATCATTCAGTCACATTATCTCACGCGATAATGACATGGAGATTAGAGAGTATTTACAAATCAAAATTTTTATTGACAGTGCATTAACAATTCAAGTTGGCGAAGCAAGAGTTGGAATAAATGATAGAAAAGCAACATCACCCACCTACACCATTACCCCATCAACAACATCAATCAATGAGGGTTCAACACTCACCACATCTGTAGCAACAACAGATGTTGCATCAGGCACCACCCTCTATTACTCCTTAAGTGGTACTGGAATTACTGCAGCAGATTTCTCTGCTGGTGCTCTTACTGGTTCAGGAACAGTTGGATCCAATGGGTCCTTCTCTTTCTCGCATACTCTTGCAAATGATCTAACAACAGAAGGTGCTGAATCATTATCTATAAAACTTTATTCTGATACTGCCCGCACTCTGCAGGTTGGATCAACTGCGACGGTGAGTGTTGTTGATTCTTCAACTACTCCTGCTCCCACTTATACCCTCACCCCATCAGCAACAACTATCAATGAAGGTGCAGTTCTTACTAGTACTGTTAATACAACTAATGT
>NZ_PXVC01000011.1 GCF_003011125.1 Synechococcus lacustris str. Tous
ACTTATTTATCTGAGAAAATCGGTTACTGGCGTTACATAGCAATCTATCGCCACCTTGAGCAAAATCCAGATAGTAAGATATTYCCAATCTTTAATTTCTTTGAAAATTGGTGCCAGGATGAAAATCGYCATGGTGATTTCTTTGATGCCCTGATGAAAGCCCAACCTGCCACTGTGCGGGGTTTTCAGGCAAAACTTTGGTGTCGTTTCTTTCTGCTGGCTGTTTTTGCCACCATGTATGTGCGGGATGTGGCCCGYAAAGATTTCTATGAAGCCCTTGGTTTAGATGCWAGGGAATACGACAAATATGTAATTGCTAAAACCAATGAAACCTCAGCTCGGGTTTTCCCTGTGGTGCTCAATGTGGAGCACCCGCGTTTCTACGAACGTTTAGAGCGCATCGTTCAACACAACCACGCCTTAGATGCAGCAGATCAGGCWAATGCCCTGCTGCCTTTGAAATTTGCCCGCAAGCTGCCCCATTGGCTTGGCAATGTATGGGAGATGGGCCGTCTTTTCTTTGCGGCACCGATCCCCAGCAATCGTTTTCAACCCGCCATTCGTTGAGCACCTGTGAGTTTTCTTGATTCCCAATGGCAGGGGCGCCTTGAGCTCCTGCTGGCCGCTGGCCGCAGTGCTGGCGCTGAGCTGGTTGAAATTTTTCTTGAGCGCTTTGATCGCCTCAGCGTTTTGGCTGAGCAGGAAAGGGTTACCAGTGTGAGCCCCTCTTTGGGTTGTGGTGCTGGCATCCGTGTATTCCACGGCGAAGCCAATGGTTTCAGGGATGGTTTTGTTAGCACCACCGACCTAAGCGAAGCCGGTTTATTCCAAGCCCTCGATCAAGCCCTTGGCATGCTYGGTTTAGAGCGTGGYGGCCAAAGCGGCCCTAGTTTTGCCGGCCTTGCCCCCCTAAGGGATTACGGCTCTGGCAAGCAGGAWTGGTTGGTCCAATGCCCTGGGGTGCAGGTGAGCGCCGATCGTTTGCTTGAAGGCACSGCCATGCTYRACAAGCACGGCCGTTGTTTGCAGGCACGCCGGGGTAGCTATTCCCGCGATTGGCAAGAGGTKTTGGTGGCTGCCAGCGATGGCACCTTCAGCCGCGACCTCCGTTTGCATCAAACCTTGGGCCTAAGTGTGCTGGCGGCCGATGGGGACCATCGCTCCAGTGTTGCCCGTCGRTTTGGCAGCTCCGATAACCCAAGCGATTTAAWCGAATGGGATGCCGATGCCGCCGCCCGCGACATCAGCGCCAGCAGYGCCACCATGCTTTATGCCGATTACATCGAAGCCGGTWCCTACCCGGTGGTGCTGGCAAATCGTTTTGGTGGTGTGATCTTCCATGAGGCCTGCGGCCATTTGTTGGAAACCACCCAAGTGGAGAGGGGYACCACCCCATTTGCCAACAAGATCGGTGARGCAATTGCCCACAGCTCTGTTACTGCTGTTGATGAAGGCCTTTCACCCCAATCCTTTGGCAGCCTTGCCATGGATGATGAGGGCCTTGAACCCCAGCGCACCACCTTGATTGAAAATGGCATCCTCAAGGCCTTTCTCTCAGATCGGGCTGGCGAAATGCGCACCGGCCATGCCCGCACCGGCAGTGGCCGCCGCCAAGGTCATTCCTTTGCTGCTGCMAGCCGCATGCGCAACACATTTATTGCCGCTGGTGCCCACACCCCTGCTGAATTGATTGGTTCCATTGATAAGGGTCTTTATTGCAAGGTGATGGGCGGCGGCAGTGTGGGCCCCACCGGTCAATTCAACTTCTCGGTGGAGGAGGGGTATTTGATCGAAAATGGCCAGCTTGGTAAACCAGTTAAGGGGGCAACTTTGATCGGTGATGCTGAAACAGTGATGCCACGCATCTCAATGTGCGGCAATGATCTCGATCTGGCCGCTGGCTTTTGTGGTTCCGTTAGCGGCAGTGTTTATGTAACTGTGGGCCAACCCCATATCAAGGTTGATTCMATCACTGTTGGGGGGCGTTGAGATGCTTAATCCCCARCAATTACATGACCAATTAACTGCCCTTGCTAAGCAAGAAGGTATTCAGCAGTGGGATATGGGTGCTGCCAGCGGCACCGATGTRTCGGTTCAGGTAGATCGAGGCGAGCCAAAACAACTCAAGGGTGCCCAACGCAGTGCCGTAACAGTTAGGGCCTGGACCAKTGATGGAAGGGTGGGGATCACAAGCAGCACTGATTTATCCGAGGAAGGTCTTGCCCAAGCCCTTAAGGGTGCAAAGGAAGCCAGTGCMTTTGGWGATTTGGAGGAGCCCCCTGGGCTTTCCTGCCGWTCCMTTGAGCCATTAACGCCCCTAGAGMGGCCKGTTTTGCCCCTTAGGCCGATCCAAAGCCTGTTGCAAACRTTGCTGCAGGCTGAAAAGGAGTTGTTGGATTTCCAYCCTGCGATTAACACCGTTCCCTACAACGGCCTTTCCGAGCGCAATGGCGAAAGTGTTTATCTAAATAGTCTTGGTGCCCAACGCCATCAAATCAGCAGCTCCTCCGCCTGCTACCTATACGCCAGAGCAGAGCAGGATGGCCGTAAACCCCGCAGCGCCGGTGCTGTGCGTTTGGCCTATGGATCTGAAGGCCTTGATGTGCAGGCATGTATTAAAGAAGCAGCTGAATTAACCATTAGCCATCTCGATTATTCCGCCATTGATACAGGCCATTACACCTGCATATTTAGCCCAGAGGCATTCCTTGATTTGATCGGTGCATTTAGCAATATTTTTAATGCAAGGGCCGTACTTGATGGCTTGAGTTTGTCTAACCGTGATTCCCTTGGTAAACCATTGGCGGTGCCATTCCTAAACCTTTGGGATGATCCGCTCCACAGCGCAAATCTTGGTGCTTCCAACTTYGATGGCGAGGGCACACCAACGGCACCATTAACTCTCATTGAAGCTGGTAATTTGGCCCATTTCCTGCACAGTGAAGGCACCGCCAGGCAGTTTGGTGTGGCCCCCACCGGCCATGCGGGCATGGGSGCCAAGGTGTCTGTTGGCCCAGATTGGTTTGTGGTTGCCCCCACCCCTGGTGCTGGCGTTGGTGATAGCCATCTAAATCGCCAYAAAGCCGATGGGGTGGTGTGGATCGATTCCCTATCTGCYCTCCATGCGGGYGTGAAGGCAAGCCAGGGTTCCTTTTCACTGCCCTTTGATGGTTGGCTTGTTAAAAATGGCGAGCGCCATTCGATTGAAGCAGCAACRGTGGCCGGTGATATTCGCACCGTTTTGAATTCAATCCTTGCCCTAGAGGGGGAACCATTRGTTACWCCGGGTGGAATCTGYCCCCATGTGTGGGTTGAAGGTTTATCGATAACTGGTGAAGCCTGATTTTTTAAGCAACTTGATGTTGCCTTTATTGCCGTGAAGGTGTTGTTTTGGGGCACCCCCGCCTACGCCATACCAACCCTTGAGGCCCTMTTTGATGGCGGCCATCAAATWGTTGGTGTGGTTACCCAACCCGATCGCCGCCGCGGCAGGGGTGGGGCATTGCAGGCATCAGCGGTAAAAACGCGGGCTTTGCAAYTGCAAACAACTGAGCCAATTCCWATCTTTAGCCCGGAACGGATTCGCAAGGAACCCCACACCCAGGCTGCCCTTGCTGCCCTTGGGGCAGACATAAACATCGTGGTGGCCTTTGGCCAGTTGTTGCCTCCGGAGGTGTTGGCTGCGCCCAGCTATGGCTCCTGGAATGGCCATGGTTCCTTRCTGCCCCGTTGGCGCGGGGCKGCKCCGATTCAATGGAGCTTGATGGCAGGCGACGGCGAAACCGGCGTGGGGATCATGGCGATGGAGGAGGGTTTAGATACGGGGCCAGTGCTTCTWGAGCGATCCCTTGRCATTGGTTTATTGGAAAATGCCAGCCAACTGGGGGAGCGCCTCAGCCGCCTCACAGCTGAATTAATGGTTGAAGCATTGCCGTTGATTAGCAGTGCCAATTTCAGCCTTAAGCCCCAAGCCGCTGAGGGCATAAGCCATGCCCGCCTGATTACCAAGGCTGATTATCAAATTGATTGGCAGCAACCGGCCCTGCAATTACATCGCCAGGTGATGGCTTTTTATCCTGGTGTGCATTGCGATTGGCGCGGCAAACGCATGAAATTGCTTGCTACTGAACCACTGGTGCAGCGCTTAGCTGGGCAGTTGAGCCCAGAGGCGGCTGAATTAACAAAACAGCAGTGGCCAAAAGAAACCCCTGGAACAGCGCTAAAGGCCATAAACGGCCTTGGCATGGTRATTGCCACAGGCGGTTGCCCCCTWTTGGTGCGCACTGCTCAATTGGAGGGTAAAACSCCAGCCAGTGGTTCAAATCTATTGCAGCAACTCAGCTGATCAGGCCCAGATCAACCGGCTCCAAGCCAAACAGCGGGCAATACTCACAACGCCTAGGCCAATGCAGATGGGGCAGTGCAATGGACCCATGAACTACCTCTCCAACCGCTTCAGCATAGTTTGCGGCGGTTGGTGAATCCCCATAGGAATAAAAGACCCACCAGGCTTAGTAGTAACCATTGCGGCAATTCGATAAAAGGCCAAAACACMCGCACTAATAATTGAATGCCAACCAAGCCAACGGCGATATAGCCTGCTGCTTCCAGCCTCGGGTAATTRTTTAATAGTTCAATAAATAAGTTAGAACTTAACCTAAGTGCCACCACACCAATTATRCCACCGGTTATAACAAGCCACAACTTATCGCTAACTGCAACGGCCGCGGCTACACTATCAAGGGAAAAGGCAAGGTCGGTGAGGGCAATGMTGATCGCGGTGCCAGCTAGTTTGCGATCAAAKCCAAATAAATTATCAGCGGATATTATGTTSGWGGAGTTRTTTAAWGATTCATYTATTGATTTATTCTCAAGTGATTTAGAATCTAATAATTCAGGTTCTGGTAATTCTACTTGCGATGAATTATTGATAAAATGATCAGCGCAAAGCCARAGTAGATATGCTGCACCTGCGGCCATTAATGGTTTAAAYCCTAGAACCCAGCGGGATACAAGGATCAAGCTAATTCGAAAAAACAAGGCAAAAACCAAGCCCAGATTGAGCGCTTGTTTTTGTTGGTTTTGGCTTTTTAAGCCCTTGGCGATTGCAGCCAGGGCAATGGCGTTRTCGGCTGATAGCACCACCTCCAATCCCACCAACACCGGCAGCAGCAGCAGCACCTCATGCCATTGGTCTGCTGCGGTAATTAGGGGCGTTAGGGAATCAAGGCTTGAAGCTTCCATCGCTGCAGCTTAGAAAGCATGGGTGCCGCTCCAAGCAGAAAAGGGGATCAGAAATATGCGTGCTGATTTAGCCACCCAGGTGGATTTGCTCCATGCCGATGGCCAGAGGGTGGTGGTGCGAGTGAGTTGCAGCAGTGGCGGGGTGCTGATTTCTGCCCTKGGTGAGGCCCCAGGGGCAGAGCAGGCGGAGGACCGCGCCYTAGCTCGTTTGCAGCAACGGCTTGCKAAWCCCACTGCCCCAGCGCCTGTTCAGAAAATCAGCTCACAACCTTCTTTGGCGCCAGTGGCAGTTGAACCAGCCCCCGAACCTGCTTCAGAACCAACGCCAGAACCAACGCCAGAACCTGAGGATTGGAGTGAGGAGCTCACCGCCGTTGAAATGGAATTGCAACGGCTCAATTGGGATCGCAGCAAGGAGGGTCAATACCTGCAACGGGCCTTTGGCCACAGCAGTCGCAGTCGTTTAGTGCGTTATGGCGATTTAGTGGCCTACCTAAAAGCATTGCGAATTYTGGAGCCACCCTTGGAGCCCACCGCAGCAGCCCTGCCYCTGCTGCGCCCAGCACTGCTTAAAACCAGTGATGAATTGCTGGGCCAATTGGCATGGGGRGCAGAGGAGGGGCGTGCTTTTTTGGTTGAACATTTCAGCCAAACCAGCAGGCAGCAACTCAGTGATGCCCAGTTGCAGRAGTTCAACCAATCCCTGCAGCAACTGCTGCTTAATGCCCCATCCCCCCAAACGGCTTGATCAGTTGCGAAGATCTGCAGCTGTGCAGTGCAATTTTCAATGCCTCTAACCGCCCTGGTGCGCCAGCTGGAGCAGGTGCCGCTWACGGCAGAGGTGTTGGAGCGCATCCGCAGGCCAGATCGCTTGCGKTTGCAGGGTGCCAGCCGAGCGGCTAGGGCCCTAACCACTTCAGCGCTGGCCTGCTGTGAAGGCGCCCCTTTAYTGGTGGTGGTGCCCACCCTTGAGGAGGCGGGCCGTTGGGCGGCCCTATTGGARTTAATGGGTTGGCCCACCACCCAGCTGTATCCCACCAGTGAGGGTTCCCCCTAYGAGGGTTTTGATCCCACCAGTGAAATCACCTGGGGGCAACTGCAGGTTTTAAGTGAATTGCTAGCCATTGATGGCGCCGGCAAGCGCAGTTGGCGCGGGGCAATTGTTGCAAGTGAAAGGGCTTTACAACCCCACCTGCCACCGCCTGCGGTGTTAGCCGAACAATGCCTGAGCTTGCGTAAAGGTGATTGCGTAAACCTGGAGCAATTGGGCGAAACCCTGGCGCGGCTTGGCTATGAACGGGTAGCAACGATYGAACAGGAAGGCACCTGGAGTCGCCGCGGCGACATTGTTGATCTATTTCCGGTGAGTGCTGAATTGCCGGTGCGGCTTGAATTTTTTGGGGATGATCTAGATAAGTTGCGGGAATTTGATCCCGGCACCCAACGCTCCCTMGATGGGGTGGAACTGGTGCGGCTCACCCCCACCAGCTATGGCCCCCTGGTGGCGCAAGCYCTGCGGGAGCAATTGCCAGATGGCCTTGAGCAGTTGCTCCAGCCAGARGCAATGGAGCAGTTATTGGCAGGGGGTACCCCTGAGGGTATGCGGCGCCTCATGGGTTTGGCCTGGAATGAACCCAGTTCATTGCTTGATTACCTGCCTGMACACACCCTGGTGGCCGTAGATGAACGGCGGCAACTATTAGCCCATGGCCAGCAGTGGTTCAACCATGTTGAACAACATTATCAAGATGAATCAGCGGAGCTGGCTGCATCACTACTGCCTAATTGTTTACACAAACCAATTGCTGCTGCCCTTGCTCAACTGGAGGCATTTGCTGGTTTTGACCTCGCTGAATTAGCAGAAACAGACAACCATCCAAATAGTTTYGAACTAGCGAGCAGATCGGTTACCGCCTATCCAAATCARTTCGGTAAATTAGCTGGATTGATTAAGGGTTTTCAACAAGATAAGGCGCGAGTTTGGTTGCTMTCGGCTCAACCGTCGCGGGCTGTTGCCTTATTAGARGAGCATAATTGCATYAGTAGGTTTATTCCAAACCCCCATGATTTTCCAGCYATTGAGCGTTTAATCGAGCAGAATACGCCGATTGCCTTAAAAACTAAAGCCAATGTTGAGTTGGAGGGCTTACAGCTTCCCGCCTGGCGCTTGGTATTAATAACTGATCGGGAATTTTTTGGCCAACATAATCTCACAGCCAGTGGTTATGTGCGGCGTCGGCGTAGGGCAGCCAGCCGAACTGTTGATCCAAATCGGATGCAACCCGGCGATTTTGTGGTGCATCGCAACCATGGCATTGGCAGATTTTTAAAATTAGAAAAACTTGCYATTGCTGGGGATGCTCGTGATTACCTAGTAGTGCAATATGCCGACGGTTTATTACGGGTAGCAGCTGATCAATTAGGAAGCCTTGGCCGTTTCAGAGCAAGCACAGATGCACCGCCAGAACTAAATCGCATGGGCGGTATCGCCTGGGCTAGGGCAAAGGAGCGGGCCCGTAAGGCCGTGCGCAAGGTGGCCCTTGATTTAGTGAAGTTATACGCCGAACGGCTYGAATCTCCAGGTTTTGCCTTCCCTGTTGATGGCCCATGGCAGCTGGAATTAGAGGATTCATTTCCCTATGAGCCAACCCCTGATCAAGTAAAAGCAATTGCTGATGTGAAGCGCGATATGGAAATAGCAAAGCCGATGGATCGCTTGGTGTGTGGTGATGTGGGATTTGGTAAAACAGAAGTGGCTATCCGCGCAATTTTTAAGGCGGTAACCGCCGGTAAACAATGCGCCCTATTGGCGCCCACCACCGTGCTAGCCCAACAGCACTGGCGCACCCTTAGTGAACGTTATGCCCCCTACCCATTAAAAGTTGCATTGTTAAATCGCTTTCGCACAACAACTGAGCGTAAGGAGATCCTSGCTGGCCTGCAGGAAGGCGCTATCGATATAGTTGTTGGCACCCATCAATTATTAGCYAAAGGCACACAATTTAAGCAATTGGGTTTACTTGTGGTAGATGAAGAACAACGTTTYGGTGTTACCCAAAAAGAGAAGATTAAGGTTTTACGTAAGGATGTKGATGTTTTAACCCTGTCGGCAACCCCCATACCCCGCACCTTGTATATGAGTTTATCGGGGGTGCGGGAGATGAGCYTGATAACTACGCCGCCTCCCCTGCGCAGGCCRATTAAAACCCACCTCGCCTCCTTGGATGAAGAGGCGGTTCGCAGTGCAATTCGCCAAGAACTGGATCGCGGCGGCCAGGTTTTTTATGTGGTACCCAGGGTKGAAGGTATCGAAGAAGTTGCAGGGCAGTTGAGGCAAATGTTGCCCGGTTTGCGTTTACTGGTGGCCCATGGCCAGATGCAGGAGGGCGAATTAGAAAGCGCCATGGTTGCATTTAATGCAGGCGAAGCGGATTTAATGCTTTGCACCACAATTATTGAAAGTGGGCTTGATATTCCACGGGTGAACACAATCCTGGTGGAAGATGCCCAGAAATTTGGTTTAGCCCAGCTCTATCAACTGCGGGGCAGGGTGGGTAGAAGCGGTATCCAGGCCCATGCCTGGTTGTTTTATCCAGGCGATGCTTCCCTCACAGAAGCGGCCCGTCAAMGGCTGCGGGCAATTCAGGAATTTGCCCAACTTGGCAGTGGTTATCAATTAGCCATGCGAGACATGGAAATCCGTGGTGTGGGCAATTTGCTTGGCGTGGAGCAAAGCGGCCAGATGGAAACGATCGGCTTYGATCTCTATATGGAAATGCTGCAGGAGGAAATGGCTGAGATTCGCGGCCAAGACATCCCAGCGGTAGATGAAACCCAGATTGATTTAACAATTACCGCGTTTATCCCTGCTGATTGGATTACGGAGGCAGATGAAAAACTAGCGGCCTACCGGGCAGCCGCTGATTGCATCAGCCGTGAAGCATTGCTGCAGYTAGCCAGTGATTGGATTGATCGCTACGGCGCCCTGCCGGCAGCGGTGCAATCACTACTTCAGGTGATGGAGCTGAAACTACTGGCCAAACGCTGTGGTTTTGCRCGCATCAAGCCGGAAAAACCAAATATTGCCCTCGAAACCCCCATGGAGGAACCTGCATTYMGGCGTTTGCGCCAGGGTTTACCAACCCATTTGCATGGCCGGCTTGTGTATCAAGCCGGCAGTGGCTCCACCGCCAAGGTGTTAGCCCGTGGCTTAGGGGTGCTGCCTGCCGATAAGCAATTGGAGGAGCTCAAAAACTGGCYGGAGCTGATGGCCGCCCAAATCCCTGGTAACTAATCGCCTCAGTTTCGCAAAAGTTCGTTACAATACGGCCAACGGAAAAAAGTAATGGCTGCGATTGTTGACCTCAGTGATGGCCTTGGCGCAGTGTTAGACCTTGGTGGCACTGCATCCGGCCTTGGTTTTTTGGTTTCTTTGCTCGCCTGCGCTGGCCTCGGCGTGTTCGCCCTGCTTCAACAAGATGGCAGCAACGACGACGACGACTCAAACCCGGGTGGCGGGATCATGCAACCTGTGGGAGGGGCGGC
The DNA here is from genome assembly GCF_003011125.1 of Synechococcus lacustris str. Tous. Taxonomy (GTDB): domain Bacteria; phylum Cyanobacteriota; class Cyanobacteriia; order PCC-6307; family Cyanobiaceae; genus Synechococcus_D; species Synechococcus_D lacustris. The sequence continues at coordinate 9,790 of NZ_PXVC01000011.1, forward strand.
TTAAAAAGTAGTTCTTAAGCGAACTATTCTTCTCCAGCCCCTAGAGCTGCGGGAAGATTAGAGCTAGCTGGGTTATAAATTTTTGCTTTGATAACACCAGTGGAGGCAGCATTTAGCTGCTTGCTCAAAGTTGTTTCAGCAACTTTGTATTGCGGATCGCTCCTGGTTCCCAGCTGTTCAAATTTAAGGTTTCTTGCATCCTCTTCGCTGAGTTTGGCTGTGATATCTGGCTGAATGCCATATTTATGGATATCTCTGCCGCTAGGTGTAAGGTATTTTGCAATAGTTACCGTCATCCCGGAGCCATCGGATAGGCCCCTAACCGATTGCACCAAACCCTTACCAAAGGTTTTTTGACCAACTAAAACAGCTCGATTGTTATCCTGCAAAGCACCGGAAAGTATTTCACTGGCGCTGGCAGATCCTTCATTAACTAGAACAACAACCGGTGCTTTTGTGAGTGCTTTGCCGCCGGCGCGCTTTATATCCTGTACACCGTCGCGGGTTTTAGTGGATACGATCACCCCATCATCTAACCACTGGCGGGCGATTTCAACGCTCGCCATCAAGAGGCCACCTGGGTTGCTGCGTAAATCCAACACATAGCCCTGGGCGCCCTTATCCTCCAGTTCTTTTATGGCTTGGCGCATATCTTTTGTGGCATTGGCATTAAACTGCTTCAGGCGGATATAACCCACCTTGATGCCATCCGGGGTGGTATTTAATCTGCTATCAACAGCATGGATTTCGATGCGATCGCGAATTAGATCAACGCTGATAAGTTGACTTTTATTGCGGCGTAGTTGAATTGAAACTTTGCTTCCCGCTGGCCCGCGGATTAATTTCACCGCATCTTCGGTGCTCATCCCTTTAGTGCTCTTGCCATTTATTTGTGTGATCACATCTTTTGGTTTTACATCAGCCCTTGATGCTGGTGAACCATCGATGGGTGATACAACAATTAATTCTTTTGTGTCTTTGTCAAGGCTTAATTGAATGCCCACCCCGGATAGTTCACCGGAGGTGTCTATTTGCATCTCCTTGAATTCACGCGGATCTAGGAATCTTGTGTAGGGATCATCCAAGGTGGCAAGCATGCCGCGAATCGCTTCATAGGCATCTTTTGTATTGCCATAGCTTTTATTGAGCACATCCTTGCGCAGGGTTTTCCAGCGATCCTCGGTGTATTTACCAGTGGTATCGAGATAATCCCTAAATACGATCTGCCAAGCTTCATCCATCACCTCCTTGGGGCTATCGGAAATGATCGCAGCGGTGCTGCTGCCGATGATTAAATCGCTGCCAAGTACAACAACACCAGCTAAAGCGCCTGCACCAGCTAGGGCTAACAAAGCAATGCGGCGCACTCCCCTTTGGCTCATCGAGTTTTTCTAAGTCCCCTAAACGTAACGCTTATTCAGCCTTGGGGCTCTACCCAGCGGCCATCGGCTTTGATCAAGGCGATCAGTGCCTCCACACCCTCAGCCTCGGGCACGCGGCCTATCTCCTCGCGGCCCCGATAAAGGGAGATTGTTCCTGGTGTTTTACCCACGTAGCCGTAGTCKGCATCGGCCATCTCCCCAGGGCCATTAACAATGCAACCCATCACAGCAATATCCAAACCTGTGAGGTGATCGGTGGCGGCTCGCACCTTATGGAGCACCTCCTCCAAATTGAAAAGGGTGCGGCCGCAGCTGGGGCAGGCCACATATTCCACCATCGTTTTGCGCAGGCCAAGGGCTTGCAAAATGCCATAGCAAACTGGGATTTCCTTTTCCGGTGCCTCTGTTAGAGACACGCGAATCGTGTCCCCCAAACCATCGGCCAGCAGGGTGGCGATGCCAGCGGTGCTCTTGATCCGGCCGTAGTCGCCATCCCCCGCCTCCGTTACCCCCAGGTGCAGTGGGTAGTGGAAGCCCTCTTCATCCATGCGATGGGCCATGAGCCGATAGGCCGCCAACATCACTGGAGCCCGGGAGGCTTTCATCGAAATAATGATGTTATGGAAATCAAGGCGATCGCAGATCCGGATGAATTCCAAGGCGCTTTCCACCATGCCCAGGGGCGTATCGCCGTAGTTGAACAGCATCCGTTCCGCTAGTGAGCCGTGGTTAACACCAATGCGCAGGGCTTTGTCTTGCTGCTTGAGCAAACTCACCAGCGGTTCAAATGTTTCGCTAATCCGTTCGGCAATGGCTGCACTTTCAGCAGGGCTGAATTCAGTGCGATTGGGATCCGGCTTATCAAATACAAATAAGCCTGGGTTGATCCGCACCTTATCCACGTGGTTGGCCACCTCCARGGCGATCTTCATGCCGTTGTGGTGCACATCAGCCACAAGTGGAACGGGGGGGCCRCTTTTTTCCACTAGGCGCCGGATTTCWGCCACCGCTTTGGCATGGGCTAGGGAGGGCACCGTTAAACGCACTATTTCGCAACCGGCTTCCTGCAGGCGACGAATGCCGGCGCTGGCCCCCTCCACATCAAGGGTGTCTTCATTGATCATCGATTGCACCACCACGGGGTGGTCGCTGCCGATCCACACATCACCCACCCGCACGCTGCGGGTTTTACGGCGGTGGATAACCGTGTCAAAACGGGCCGGGAGGCCGGTCATGGTGTGTTGGCAGGTGTGCGAGCCAAACCATGGCACATTTCATCACCTTTGCGCAGCTGCGCGCACGCTTCGCTTAGGTCTTGGCGGGTTAAGTGCCTTGGTGAATCAGCTGCCAACGAGGCAAACCGCAGCAGATAGGAGGGGTGAAAAATTGCCCTATAGAAGCGTTCTTGCTTTTGATGCCAATGGCCCCGTTGCAGGCCAAGCTTGCCTTTRATGCCCAGCACTGCACTAACAGCCGTAGCACCAGCCAACAGGATCAGGCCAGGATTAATCAGCTCTATCTGCCCCTCTAGCCAGGGCAGGCACTGGCTGATTTCAGTGCTGCTTGGTTTGCGGTTACCGGGCGGACGGCACTTGATCACATTGCAGATGTAGAGATCGTTGTTGCTACAAAGGCCCGCCTCTTCAAGCATTTGCTCGAGCAGTTGGCCGGCACGGCCCCGAAATGGTTCGCCGCATAGATCCTCTTTTTGGCCTGGTGCTTCACCGATCAACATCAGCCTTGCTTTGGGATTACCCCGGCCCACAACAACTTGGTGGCGCTCTTTTGCAAGCGGGCAGGCTTGGCAATTGCTGCATTGCTGCGCTAATTCCGCCAGCAGGGCTTCCGTTTGTTTCAGGCTCATGGCTGGTTTTGGCTTACTTCGGCCGGCTCCAGAAGCAATAGTTTGTTGCCCTCCGGATCAGCAAGCCAGGCTTCACGGCCAAAGCTTTCCTGGCGGCTTGGCTCCAGCAATTGCCCCCCCAGCGTTAGGGCCAGAGCAATGGCTTGCTCGAGTTTCGTAACAGGAAGGCAAAGGGCGAGGCGACCCACCTGGGCCGGCTGGGGCCGCTGCCTGGAGGGGCAGTAAAACAGCAATTCGCCGGCACCAGCAAAGGCCACCAGCCAAATGGCACCTTTTTTAATTGCATTTTCATTGGCTAAAGCTGCATAAAAATGGGCCAAATCTGCTGGATTGTTGCTGGCGAGCACCCAAAAAGGACTGGCGTTCATGCACACTGGAACCGCTGGATTTTTTGCTGATGCTCTCGGTTCGGGCACAGGCCCTTAAGCCCTCCCTAACCCTGGCGATTGCCGCTAAGGCAAAGCAATTGCAAGCTGCAGGCAAGGATATCTGCAGCCTCAGTGCAGGCGAACCCAATTTTGATACCCCGGCCTTCATTCGCGAGGCGGCCACTCGGGCCCTTGAAAGTGGTGCCACCCGCTACGGGCCTGCGGCGGGGGAGCCGCAGCTGCGGGCAGCTATTGCAGCCAAGTTGGCCAGGGCCAATGGCATGGTTGTAACCCCTGAACAGGTATTGGTTACCAATGGCGGGAAACAGGCCCTCTACAACCTGTTTCAGGTGTTGCTTAACCCCGGCGATGAAGTGCTTTTGCCGGCGCCCTATTGGCTTAGCTATCCGGAGATGGCCCAACTGGCTGGGGCCAGCGTTCGAGTAGTTCCCAGTGCCGCAACGGATGGCTTTCGGCTTGATCTGCAGGCTTTAGAGGCATTGATTACGGAGCGAAGCAGGTTATTGATTCTCAATACTCCTTCCAATCCCACTGGCTTGGTGTTGCAGCAGCATGAATTGGAGGCGGTGGCTGAATTGCTAAGGCGCCATCCCCAATTAGCTGTTGTTTGTGATGAGATCTATGAATTCCTATTGGCTCCTGGCCAGCAGCACCACAGCCTGGCGGCATTAGCGCCTGATCTAGCCGAGCGGTTATTTGTGGTGAATGGTTTTGCCAAAGGTTGGGCCATGACCGGCTGGCGCCTTGGCTACCTAGCTGGCCCCCTGCCTGCGCTTAAAGCTGCCATTGCCCTGCAGAGTCAGTCCACCAGCAATGTGTGCACCTTTGCTCAATTTGGTGCCCTTGCCGCCCTTGAGGCCTCCCTGGATTGCGTTGAGGAGATGGCAAAAAGTTTTTCAGCCCGCCGCGCCCTGCTCACCAAGGGGTTGCAGCAATTGCCCGGTTTGGTGTTGGTGCCCCCCACCGGTGCTTTTTATGCATTTCCTGATGTGAGTGCCCATGGGCTTAATTCGCTGGATTTTTGTAATCAATTGCTGGATCAAGAGGGTTTGGCCCTGGTGCCTGGTGCTCCCTTTGGCGACGACAGATGTGTGAGGCTTTCCTGCGCCGTTAATAGTGCAACAATTGAAGATGGTCTGAATCGCCTGGGTCGCTTTTTAAGCAACCTGAATAAACCTTGAAACTACTTTTGTTTTTTTGGCTAGCGGCTGCAGCTGTAGGCCCGCTTACGCCAGCTATGCCATTGCAGGCTCAACAAAGCACGCCTGCCATAGCTGCAAAAAAAATATTGCGAATTAGCGCTGTACCAGATCAAAACCCAGAGAAACTGAATCGCCTTTATGGCTTGCTTGCTGAAGAGTTGGAGCAAAAGCTGGGCGTGCCCGTTAAATATGTGCCGCTGATTGATTACACGGCAGCGGTAACAGGTTTTCGCAATGGCGACTTGGATTTAGTGTGGTTTGGCGGCCTTACTGGCGTGCAGGCGCGCCTGCAAACCCCCGGGGCCCAGGTGTTGGCCCAGCGGGATGTGGATGCAGCATTTCATTCAATTTTCATTGGCAATGTAAATAGCGTTGCTGCAATCAAACCAATTCGTACTTTTAATGATCTGCAGCAGTTGAAGGGCAAAAGGTTTACTTTTGGCTCCGAAAGCTCCACCTCTGGCCGCTTGATGCCCCAATATTTTTTAGCTAAAGGTGGCGTGAAAATAACTGATTTTGCCGGGGGTGCCCCTGGTTTTAGCGGCAGCCACGACGCCACAATCGCCCTGGTGCAAAGCGGCGCCTACGAAGTGGGCGCCGTTAATGAGCAGGTTTGGCAAACAAACCTAAGGAAGGGGAATATTGATCGCACAAAGGTTGTTGCACTCTGGCGTACGCCCCCCTATCCCGATTATCATTGGGTTGCCCAGGGCAACTTAAACAAACGCTTTGGCCCTGGTTTTAGTTCTAAGTTGCAAAAAGCTTTGATTCAACTGCGCCCTTCTAATCCGCGGCAGCAACAAATTCTTGAATTATTTGGCGCCCGTCAATTTGTTGAAGCGCCTGCTTCTCAATATGGCCAAATTGAAGCGATTGGTAGAAATTTAGGCAAGATACGTTGATGTTGGAATTACGGGGGATTTGTGTGCCMGGTAGGCAGCGACCCCGTTTAAATAATTTAAGTTTTAGTTTAGCTAGTGGCGAACGGGTRGCGYTGCTTGGTGCCAGYGGTGCCGGTAAAAGYACYCTGCTGGCTGTGGCCAATGGCTYGATTAAACCCACTGCAGGGGTTGTGTATTGGCATGGAGAAGCCGCTGCAAATGGTGGCAGGCGATTGCGTCAGCAGGCTCGCATCGGCACCCTCTGGCAAGACCTGCGCCTGGTGGAGCAACTAACGGTTCAGCAAAGCCTTAATTGCGGTCGCTTGGCGGCTTGGCCCTGGCATTTGGTTTTACTAAATCTGCTCATTCCCCTTGAAACCTCAGCCTGCTCCAAGGTGTTGGCACAAGTTGAATTAACAGCTGATTTATTACCGGTGCCAATCATTCAACTCTCGGGTGGGCAACGGCAACGGATTGCTTTGGGGCGGTTGTTGCGGCAGGGGGCTGACTTGTTGTTGGCAGATGAACCATTAGCCCAGCTAGATCCACCGCTGGCGGCAAAATTATTGAACCTATTGCTCGAGCTGGGCTCTGCCCCGCGCGCTTTGTTGATGAGCCTGCATCGCCCCGATTTGTTGCAGGGTTTTGATCGGGTTTTGGGTTTGCGCTGCGGTGAATTGGTTTTTGATACTCACCCCGCTCGAATTAGCGCTTCACAGCTTCAGGATCTATATGAAAGTGATCAACATAAAAGCGACCAAACCTGATGCGTGTTCAGGCTGCTCCCGCCCTAGGCCTGCTGCTGCCAGCGCTGGTTTTTCTGCCGCTTGTTGCCCTCTTGCCAGGAGCCGTGCATGGCGGCGGTTGGCCCTTGATTGCTGCTTTTGGCATGGCGGCCCTACAGCCAAGTTTTACGCCAGCCCTTGTTGCTAATGCCTTCCATGGAATTGCGATCACCTTGGCGATTGCCCTTTGGTCGTGGTTATTGAGCATGGCGATTGGCTTAATCGCCGCTGTTTTTTCTTCTCCCACTGTTACCACCGCCCTTTGGGGTTGCCGTTGGCCCGCCCATTGGTTGCGTCGTCTGCTGGCAATCCCCCGGTCGTTGCATGAGTTGCTTTGGGGTTTGATCCTGTTGCAGTTGATCGGTTTGCATCCGGCCGTGGCGGTTTTGGCTATTGCAATTCCCTATGGCGCCCTGGTGGCAAGGGTGTTTAGTGATCAGCTGGAATCCCTAGATCAAAAACCATTTCAAGCATTGCAAGCAGCTGGGGTGGCCGCCCCTGCTGCTTTGTTTTCAGCCCTTGGGCCCAGCTTGCTGCCGGGCTTGCTCAGCTACGGCGGATATCGCTTTGAATGCGCCCTGCGTTCGGCCACCTTGCTGGGCGTATTTGGTTTGGGGGGTATTGGGGCTGATCTGCGGCTTTCGTTGCAGTCTTTGCAATTCAATGAAGCCTGGACCAGCCTATGGGCCCTGGCCCTGGTGATGTTTTCACTGGAGCAATTAATTGCCCTATGGCGAGCTAGATGTGTGCAGGGCAGGCATCTATTAATCCTGCTTGGTTGTTTGCTGCTACTGCTATTTCCAGCTGCCAATTTGCTTGATTTGCAATGGCAGGTATTACTAAATCCCTGGCGTTTGCTGCCAGCTGATCAGTTATTTCAGCTGCAGGGTTGGTGGCAACCTTGGCCCCAATTAATTGGCAGCACTGTTCTATTAACCATCACCGCTGCCTTGGCTGCCTTTGTGGCAACGCCATTGCTGCTTTTGTTGATTTGCCCTTGGCCGTGGCTCCAGCTGCTGCTGCGGGCCTTTGGTTTATTTGCAAGGTTAATGCCACCGCCATTAACGGCTTTGTTGCTCTTATTTGTTCTTAAGCCAGGGCTATTACCCGCTGTTATTGCCTTGGCTTTTCACAACGCTGGCATCCTGGGTCGCTTATTTCTAGAAGGCCTGGAATCCCAAGACCCACGCCCTGAACAGGCCCTATGGGCGGCGGGTGTGCCCAGGCGCCGGGCCCTGTTGATGGCTCGTTTTAATGGCCTAGCAACCAGCTACATGGCCTATGGCGCCTATCGGGCCGATGTGATCCTGCGGGAAACGGTGGTGGTTGGCCTGGTGGGAGTTGGCGGCTTAGGGGCTGTTCTTTTGGAGGCGCTCAGTTCTTTTGCTTGGGCTGAGCTGCTGCCGGTGTTGGTTGTTTATGCCCTGCTCACTTTGCTTGGGGAGGAATTGGCAGATCGTTACCGCCGCTCCCTTTTGTTTAACCACACCCAATTGGGGGGGGGGAGTACCCCCCAATTGGAGCTTTTGCCAAGGGGTGTGCCAGGGCCAGCTTGAAAGGGTTCCACTGCACCTGCAGCCATGGTTCCCCGCTCAAATCCCTATTCCCCTGCCACCCTTGCGGCCATGCATCGCAACTACGCCAGTAGCCGTTGCACCAGGCTGAGAAATCGTTTGGTAGAAGCCCATTTAAACCTGGTGCGCCAGCAGGCCCAGCGCCAGGCGCAACGCTGCAACCTTGGTTTCGATGACCTATTTCAAATTGGTTGTTTGGGTTTACTGGCGGCAGTAGAGGGATTTGATCCAAGTAAGGGCAATGCCTTCAGCACCTACGCGGTGCCTTTAATTTCGGGGCAAATGCGCCACTACCTAAGGGACCGGCATCAACCGATTCGCTGTTCCTGGCGGTTGCGCCAGTTGATGGCAAAACAGGAGCAGCTGCAACAGCAGCGCCAGCACCAGGGCTTGTTGCCGCTAACCGATGCTGCCTTAGCCCTACGGCTTGGTTGCACCCAGCAACGGCTGCAGCAGGCCCGGGAGCTGCACCACGCCTTGCAATGCACAAGTTTGGATGCCCAAAGTCAAAATGCTGATTCCCAGCAACAGCCAAGCCAGGAATTAGTTGATAGCAGGCCCGGGCCAGAGCAAAATTTGCTGTGGCAGGAATTAAATGAACGGGTGGCTGCCTTAGCCCCCGCTGATCAACACATAGTGCGGGCCTGTTTGATGGAGGGACGCTCCCAGCGGGAATTAGCGCGGGAGCTGCAGCTGAGCCCCTGCAAACTTTCCCGGCGTTTACATCGCCTCCAGCAAATGCTGAGGGAACAGCTCAGTGCAACAGCACCATGGCAAGCCCAGCTGCAATAACAGTTAGAAGCCCATTTACAGCTTCATTGCTAAGCCAGCTAACTCGGGGCTGTAGTTCAGCCCCGATCAAACTTTCAATTAGGCATGCAAAAAATGCCACCGCTGTTATCAGCGGAATTTGGCCTGCTGGTATCAGCTTTAGGGCCCAACCCACAGCAGAAAAAAGCAGTGAGCCCGCCAGGCTTGCCAGGGTTCCCTCCAAGCTCACTGCCCCATCGGTGCCAGGCGGCACTGGCTTCCACTGGCTCAGGCTCACGGTGCTGCGGCCCCAACGTTTACCGATTTCACTACCAAAGGTGTCGCCGAGTTTGGCGGCAAAACTGGCTATAAATCCACTTAACAGTAATTGCTTTGGAGCCCCTGGCAGCAGGGTGGCTAGGGCCAGCAGTGCGCCAGTGGCAGCGGAACCCCATACATTTTCTGGCCCCCTTCTTCCCCCACGCGCTTCGGCAATGCCGAGGGACTCTTTTTTGGCAAATCCGAGTTTGGTAACAGCTGATCCCAAGGCCAAATACAACACCACGGCCCACCAACCGCGCCAACCGATGCTTGCCGCAAGCAGGGTGCCTAGGCACCAGGCATGGAACCAACCCGCCTTAGTTAATAGGGGTAGGCGCTGCACCAAGAGGATCAACAAACCATTGATTAGGGCACTAGCTAGGGCGCCGGCGAGCCAACCCCCAACAGCTTGGCTGATCAGTTCACTTGTACTATTGTAATTCAAGTTGGTTTGCTCTGGTGAATTCCGTTAGCCCCTTGTTCCTTGCTGTGCGAGTTGGGGATGTGGTGGCGGTGGCRCCGCCGCGGCAGCAGGTTTTTTTGGCCCAGGTGATCTGCTGTGAGGGGGGTGCCCGCACGGCGGAGCCATCCCTTTTGCAGGTGCTGCGGGAAGACGACTTGGCCGTAATTACGGTAAATGCCGATTGGGTTATAGATCGCCTCGCCARCMGGYTAGTTTAAGGAAAGATTGTGCTTAAATTAAGAAAGCAGTAAGTAATGGGTTGCGCTGGGAGGGGTGAGTAATTCTGAGCCATTCATTTATCTGAAATATTCCGAGGGTTCACCCACGGGCTGGTGGTACGAACGGGTTGTGCCAAAGCTCCTAAGGCGGCCCTTGGGGCGCCGTAATTTTCGCCGCTTTCTGGGGGCCAACCTCAACCAGGCCCATTGGCGTTATCGGGAGGTGGATGAGGAGGTGCAAAGGCTATTGGGCTTAAGCACCGGCACCTTGCAGTTGCGCAAGCGGGAGGTGCGATTGGTGGCCAAAGATTGCGCCCGGGAATTCCAGCAGCAATATCCACCGGCAAGTGAATGGCAGCTTCCTGGAGAAGAGGATCTGGCTGAACTTTTGGTGAATGCTTTTCGGGCAAGGGGCCTGGTGCTTGATGCTGATTGCTTTCCTTTGGCTAGGGAAACCTTTTGCGCGCAATTACGCCAACCCTTGGATCACCACAAGCAACCGGGTGGCCCCACCACGGTGGCCGGTTGGGTGGCCCAACGCAGCCAGCGGAGCAATTCAGCCGTTGGCAGTGAATTGTTATGGCATCGGGAATTAAAACGCTTGCTCAGCTTTAGCGAAGTGAGCCTGCCGGCAGCTGTTAGTGAAGGTGCGGCCTGGCGCTGGCGTAATCACCTTTTTGCTAATGCCAGCACCAGCACTGCCCAAAAGCGCTTAACGGTGATTCGCGCTTTTTATGCCCAGGCCTATCGCCAGGGGATGGTGGCGATGAATCCCTTCGCTGGCCTTGAGCCCTTACCGCTTAGCCCAAGGCCTGAACCGAATTTGGCCCCAGCTTTTTTGCAACAGCTCGATGGCAGGTTTAAGGCTGATCCGATTTATCTAATGGTGCGGATACTCGGTTTGCGCAGCCTTGAAGTGGCCGGCTTAAGGCCGATCGATTGGGGGTTGCAACAGGGGCAGCCGGTGCTTTGGATTCGCAGTTGGGGATTGCAGAATGAAGGACGACCCTGTAGGGCTGGTCAAGAGCGCTGCTTGCCACTGCCTAATTGCCTGCATGGCCTCTGGAAGCAATGCAGCGGTTCGGCTGAAACTCCCCTCTGGGCGGAGGAAGGCGCCGATGGCATTAACCGCTTTGCCAAGCGGTGGGCCGCCGCTTTTCGCCGCCAGGGGGGCTGTAGTGCCAGTGCCTTGCGCCGCTACCGCCAAAGCCAATGGCAAATCAAGGGGGCTGATGGCCATGTTTTGAATCGCCTGTTGGGCACGCTTGCAGCTAGCCGCCAACCCGGATGGGATCAAGTGGAGGGCTTGGAGCCATGGCTGCAACTTGCGGCGGAAGAATTTGTTGTTGCACAGCCATAAGTAATTGCCAACAAAAGGCGCCTGCCCCTGATAATTAAATTCGGTTGGGCTTATCCCATGGTGTTAAACAAGCTTTTTGGCGGGCAGCGCAAGCCTTTCCTTGAAATATCGAAAGCGCCTGCCACGCCTGTGAATGTGGCGCCGGTGCAGCCTGTGGTTGAGGTGGAAGCCGAGCCTGCAATGGTGGCGGCCATTCAACTGAAGCAACCCCCATCAACCCAAAAGCAAGAGGAGCAAAAGCAAGCTGAGCAAAAGGAGAGCAAAGTACTCACCACGGCCCAGTTGCTGGCGGCTGAACGGGCCGAGGAGCAAGCAAAAGAAGTGGTTATTAGCAACGTAACTTTTGCAGCTGAACTTTTAAATCCCGCTAGTTCATTGCCGCGGGCAAGGCGCCTTCCTGGGGCGGCCTTAGCTGATTTCAAAGCGATGGCCGGGGAGATTCGCCGTTGACTTGTAGCCGTTGAGTTGCAGCCGTTGATGTTGCATCAGCGCTAAAGCGCATATCGCTGCAGTGGAGCAGCGCAACACTGTGCTGCTCAGGGTTATGGCCTTCCAGCCGGCGTTAACGGCAATTTGTAGTTCCGCTGGGCTCCATCCCCCTTCAGGTCCGCAGGCCAGCTGCCACTGCTGGGCCGCAACTGCGGCATGGCTTTGTAGCTCCTCTTGAAGTGAACAAACCCCTGCTTCTCTTGTAACACCAATCCACCTGCAAACACCTGCTGCAGCTGGGGATGCAAGGCCATCAAAGGCCAGCTTGGGCTGCTCGAGCAATGGCAACCAACACCTTTCACTTTGTTCTGTTGCTTCTTTTAAAATCGTTTTCCAGCGATCTATGCGCTGCTCACCGGGCTCCAGCAGGGAGTATTCAGCCTGCAAAGGCTGCAATTGATCCACCCCTAATTCAGTTGCCATGCGCAGCATTAAATCAAGGTCGCGCCTAAATAAACCAAACAACAAATTTATTTTTGGCGTAGCCGCTTGGATTGCAGGCAACTTTTCTAGCAGATTTGCAGATCCAGCATTACCTAAGCTGGCAAGATAGGTGCCACCACAGCCATCACAAATAGTGAAGCCCCCACCTGGCTTAAGCCTTAAAACCCTTTGCAGATAGTGCAATTCCCCTGGGTTTAAAGCAATGGAGTTGCTGGAAGTTGTTAATCGCTCTGGGGAGATAAGTAGGCGTCTTTGCTCAGCCATACAACTAAAACTTAGTTTTCAAAAAAGCGATCTTCGCTTTCTTCAACGGGCCATTCATCATTGAGGCCACCCACCTGTAATTCCTCGATTTGCAGTAGGTCGCGGTCGAGGCAACGCAGGGCATTTATCAACACATCTAAACCAACGCCATCGCTGGTGCCGAGATCAAGCCACACCCGCGCCCATTCGTTTTGATATTCAAATTCACCCATGTTGTGCATAACAGCCAGCAGGGAGGTTTCAGCTTCGTCGTTGTCGTAGGTCATCCAACTCACATCAGCCCCCTCCTCATGCACCTGCAGATTTTCGGCATTGAAGCCGCCAAGGCGGCCAAGGAAATACCAACAGTTGAAGGTTTCCTCTAGGTATTGGCGTTCCCCCTGGCCTGGCACGTTTGGAAAACGCAGCCAAAACCAACAATTGAAGGGATCGAAATCGCGGAAAGTTACCTGCATGCAGCCAAGCTAGGCACCAGTGAATGGATAGACCAGGCATTGCTGGAACTTGAAGCGATCACTTATCACCCAGCCAGCAGTGAAAAGGCGATCCTCGCTGGCTTGAATTTGCAGTTGCAGCTGGGTGAACCTGCCCTGGTGGCGGGCCGCAGTGGCAGTGGTAAGAGCAGCCTGTTGGATTTAATTGCTGGCCTTGCCAGCCCCGATGCCGGTGAGATCCGCTGGGAGGGTAGAGCTACCACTGCGCGGCAAAGGCGCTGGTTATGTGGGTTGGTTTTTCAATTTCCAGAACGTCATTTCCTTGGCCTCAGCGTTGCCCAGGAGTTGCGCATCGGCCATCGCCGGCTGCCATCCGAAAAGATTGAGGCGGTGTTAGCTCAAGTTGGTTTAGCTGGGATTTCTTTGCAGCAAGCACCAGAACAACTAAGCGGCGGCCAGCAGCGCCGCTTGGCCCTGGCGGTTCAATTGCTAAGGGATCCACCGATCCTGCTTTTGGATGAACCCACGGCAGGTTTGGATTGGTCGGTGCGGCACAACCTGTTGGAATTACTTGTTCCTTTGAGCCGTGAACGCTTGTTGCTGGTGGTTACCCATGAACCGGAGGCATTTGAAGGTTTAAGCCAACACCAATGGCACCTGGAGCATGGGCGCTGTTTACGATTAACTGATTCGAGCCCCATCCATGCCTGACCAGTTGGTGCGTGCCACGGCAGCCGGAGGTGGCATCCGCCTGGTGGCCATCAATACAACGGTTACAGCCCGTTATGCCAGGCGTCGCCATAACCTTTCCTACCTAACAAGCGCCCTCTTGGGCAGGGCGATGACCGCTGGCCTGTTGTTAGCCAGTTCGATGAAAGTTGCCCACGGCAGGGTGAACCTACGCATCCAGGGCGATGGACCCTTGAAGGGGGTGATGGTTGATGCCGGCAGGGATGGCACGGTGCGGGGCCAGGTGGGTACACCTGAGTTGGAGTTGGATCCAATTGGTGAACCAGCTCAATTTGATTTTGGTAGGGCTGTTGGGAAGGGTTATCTGCATGTGGTGCGTGATAAGGGCCAAGGCCCCCCATATAGCAGCACAGTAGAACTTGTTAGCGGTTGTATTGGTGAGGATATTGCTTCCTATTTACTTCATTCTGAGCAAACACCATCTGCGGTTTTTGTGGGCGAAACTATCGACAACAGCGGCATTCGCAGTGCTGGTGGTGTTTTGGTGCAGATATTGCCTAAGGCGGCTGAGGAACCAGCCCTGGTGGCTCTTTTAGAGGAGCGTTGCAGTGAAATAAGCCAATTCAGTAAGCGCTTGCATGCCTGCGCCGGCAACTTACATGAATTACTAGAAGATATTTTTCCTAAACTTGATCCTGTTTTAGTGGGTGGCGGCGAAGCAATTCAACCCATAAGTTTCCATTGTCCATGCACACGTAAACGCAGCCTTGAGGCGCTTAAGTTGCTTGGTTCTGAAGAGCTGGAAGATATGATAAAAGTAGATAACGGCGCAGAGCTAACCTGTCATTTTTGCAACGAAATATATAATTTTGATCGCAAGGAATTGGAGAATTTGATTAAATGTTTATAGATTGTTGGTGGTTTGCAATTAGCAACGTGGCTACCACGCGAACAGATGAAAAGGGTACGGTTTGATTTGATGTGATCAACTAAATTTGCTGCACTAGATAAGGCGCTGCTGCAGCCTCCAAAGGGCATTTGCTACCTCGGTGAGCATCAGGTCAACTGAGCAAGTGGCTTGCTTAGATCTATCAGAAAAGCCACTGCAAAGTTCTAGCAAATGTTGTGCCCATGGGTAATGCGCTAACAACATTAAATAGAGAGAGCTCAGCTAAGCAGACGGGGTTGCTTAGAAAACAGGAGTTAAATTTATAAAATGCTCACTTCGCTAATAATTAATCAAATAAAATAGCGGTTATTGCCAGCATGATTAAGGCTGGAATTGTTGCTACTTGGCTGCTGCCTATGGCTATGTAGCTGCTGGCAAGTGTTCCTAATAAGAGACCAACGGCAAGGGCGCCCACACCTAAACCAACGGCGGCGAGTAGCCGCGAACGYCTGCGTTGCAGCGCTCCGATCGTTAGCAGGCTGGCKATGGCTAGCAATAGCTCCGGGGTGCCCAACTGATTTGCAGTAAGTAAAAGCAAAAGCAACAGCACGCCATGGCCCGCCAGWGGCAGCCACAGCTGCTTGCCTTCTGCCAGCTTGATGCTCGGTTTTTGCCATTTGAATTGGGGGCGCGGCAGGCTTTGAAGCGCAGGGATGCGTGCCACCAGTGAGGGGYTRGCTGGCGCCGTATTGCCTATGGCTGCTTCCCTTTTTGATGCCGTAGCAGCAGCCCCAGTTAGTTGCCCCAATTGGCGTTCCTTCAGCCTCTGCATCAATACAGCGTCGTAGGCACTTTCAACCCGGGCTCGGCCCTGGGCATCATCGCTTGTTAGAAGGTTGAGGCACTGCTCTTTTGCCTGCTGCACCTGCTCAAAGCTGGCATCAGCGCTGATGCCAAGCCTGGCGTATGGATTGCTGCTTTCTGGGTCGGGGGGAAGGGTTCCCTGGGCCATGGGGTGAACCTGCAGTAATTGCAGCCTATTAGGGAATGGTAGAGCGCTTAAAAAACCGGTTGGCTTGGCTGATAACCGTGGGCCTCMAGTTGATGCTTTTGGTTTGGCATCGCATCGGCGCTTAACCAGCGCCGGCGCTTTAGCAATGGCATTTGAGGGGGCAGATGGGAACCTTCAATCCACTCGTATTGSCCATTGCCCTGGTTRGGGCTGCTTTGCAAGCGAACRTAGTCGCAACCGCCATCTTTTCTGGGTCTCACCCACCACTGGGTCACCATCGCTGGTTCCGGTACATCCTTTAATCATGGCGAGGCCCAGCAGCAGCTGTGGCTTCACAGGCTGATTGGTTCAAGGCCACTCACCACCGGTGCCACCGCCGCTAGTTCAAGGGCTGGATGGTCTTCTTGTAGTTGATTCAAATTCCAATCATTTTTAAATAACAACACAGGTCGATCCCAGCAATCGCGCACGGTTTTGCAATTAAAAATCCTGCCAACACTTTCGAGCACCGGCCAGCCACCGCTCACCCAACGGGCCACTGAAAATCCCAATGGTTCCAAATTAGTTGGCACACCATATTCATTCTCTAAGCGATGCTGAACCACCTCCAGTTGCAATTGACCAACGGCGGCGAGGATCGGATCGCGTTTGCTTTGATCGGTGTCGTAGAGGATTTGCACTGCCCCCTCCTCCCTCAATTCATTTACACCCTTACGAAAACTTTTAAATGCCGATGGGTTTGGATTACGCAACCAGGCAAATAGCTCTGGGCTAAAACATGGAATGCCTTCATATTCCACCTTTGCTCCCATATATAAAGTGTCGCCAATGGCAAACATACCTGGATTATTTAGGCCGATCACATCACCGGGATAGGCCTCATCTACCACCTCGCGATCCTGGCCAAAAAGTTTTTGGGGTCKCGAGAGCCGAATCGATCTACCGCTGCGGGCATGTTGAACGGTCATGTCTTTTTCAAATTTGCCTGAGCAAACCCTCACAAAAGCAACCCTGTCTCGATGACGWGCATCCATATTGGCTTGTAATTTAAATACAAAGCCACTGAAATCAGTGCGCAATGGATCAACGGGCCCCTCCCTGCTTTGCCTAGCTACTGGCTTTTGCGCTAATTCTAAAAACGTATCRAGGAATGGATGCACACCAAAGTTTGTCATCGCGCTACCAAAAAACACCGGGGTTAGGGCGCCGGCATGAACCAACTCCAAATCCAATTCWGCGCCGGCTGCTTCCARCAGCTCTAATTCCTCAATCGCCTGGGCTAATAATTCAGGYTCCACTAAATTTAYGAGGGCTGGATCATCAAGTTGYAGGCGAYTTTCCCCCGCCTGTTTACCCCCCTAAGCCKGCAAACTTCAAATAGTTTGCGGGTTTGAGGTTCTAAGCCTTTGGCTGCATCTTCAAGCATCACGGCATTATCTGCCGCCGCTAATGTTCGATAGGTGTCTTCTGAAAAATCCTGGTGGCCTGGGGTGTCGAGGAGATTGATTGTGTTGCCGTCATAATCAAATTGCAACACTGTTGATGTAATTGATATACCCCGCTGTTTCTCTATTTCCATCCAATCTGAAGTAACCCGCCGCTGCTCACCCCTAGCTTTTACAGCACCGGCCTGTTGGATTGCACCGCCATAGAGCAATAGCTTTTCGGTAAGGGTGGTTTTACCAGCATCGGGGTGGGAAATGATTGCGAAGTTGCGCCGCCTTGCTACAGCGTCGCGAAAGGCCAGCTCCTCGGGGCTGAGCGCTATCGATCCAGGGCTGCTTGTCATCGCTTCAGCCTGGCAGGTCGAAGGGCCCTAAACSCTTCTATGTAGCCTTAAACCGCTGTGGATTTTGCCCATGACTCGCCCGGATCCCAGTTTTTCAAGCCAAACCGTATTCAATAACCCCGATGGATTTGCCATGGCATTCAGCGATGCCTGGCAGGCACTTCAKAAAGAAAACCTMAGCCGTGAGCAATGCCTTGAGCAGGTGATGCAGCAGTTGGCGGATCACCCATTCCTGCTKCAGGCCCCAGCTCAAGCAAAGGAACTGGCTGCTTTTCGCATGCGCCTTTTGGGCTACTAACCGCCAGASGCCTTRGGCCAGATCAGCTACCGGCATTCGCCCCCTACCGCTACCAGTGGCGTATTAGCTTCTCTCGTAATACCAGATCTAGTACCGGTGACCTCCACCATCCAAAGGCTTGAAGAGTTGAATCCCAACGGGCTTTCTGCCAACTCCAATCAAGACCCYTACTTCCCCGTAACGGCGCCTGCTGCAAACCCGGTTTTTTATCGCACCTAYAGCCGYAAAACCCCCWTKGGTAGAGARAGCTGGCAGCAGGTGGCAGAACGCAATWTGGAGGGTTTRCGYCARTTGGGGCAGCTCGATGGCCAGGAAGTTGACCTAATTCGGCGCATGCAGCAGAAGCAAAAATCCTTGCCCTCTGGCCGTTGGCTCTGGATAGGTGGCACCGCTTGGATTGAAAAGCCTGAAAATTTCTCTGGTGCCTACAACTGCACATCAACCAATTTGGTGGATTGGCAGGCCTTTGGTTTGATGATGGACCTGGCCATGATGGGTTGCGGCACAGGCGCCATCATTGAGCCGCGCTTGATTGAGAAACTGCCCGCGGTGCGCAATAGCATCACGATCAAAAGYGTTGGTGATATYGGCCTCACCGCCCCAGCAGAGCGCCAAGATCACACCAGCCACAGCATYAATGGCCAGGAAGTTCAAATCAAAGTTGGTGATACCCGTCGCGGTTGGGTTGATAGCTATCAGCTGCTCCTAGAACTTTGCAGCAATCAAAATTTCAACCCAGCGCTTCCGATCGAAGTGTGCGTTGATCTCGCCGATGTGCGGCCAGTGGGTGAAACCCTCAAGGGATTTGGCGGCATGGCAAATCCGGTGAAACTAAAAGATCTATACACGCGGGTTGCCCAAATCCTTAATCGCGCCATCGGCCGCAAACTCACCTCGGTTGAATGTTGCCTTCTTATTGATGAGGCTGCCGTAACGATCGTTGCTGGCAATATCCGCCGCAGTGCCGGCATGCGTCAATTTGCAGCCGATGATCAGGCTGCCGCAAGTGCCAAAGACAACCTGTGGCAACAAGACGAGCAAGGTAAYTGGCGCATTGATCCCGAGCGGGATTCCCTGCGCATGGCAAACCACACCAGGGTGTTCCACAACCGCCCCASCCGTGAGGTGGTTTTTGATGCTGTGTTGAAGCAATTCAATTCAGGTGAAGGGGCGATTCAATTTGCCCCAGAGGCGATTGCCCGCTCGAACGCTGATCTCTTAACAACAGCTGAGCTGCGCACTGAATTTCAAGAYATYTATTGCGATCAAGGCAGGGAGGAGGCCGGCCGCTGGTTGCAGCTCAATCACCCGGCAATCGGTGCAGCTGAATTGGARCATCGCCTAAATCGCTATGGCYTAAATCCCTGTGGTGAAATCCTGGGCGCTGATTTTCACTGCAACTTGGCCGAGGTGCACTTAAATCAAATCGATCCTGCCGATCTGCAAGGTCAGGCTGATGCATTCAAAGCTGCAGGTTTAGCGGTAGCGGCYCTGCTCAACCACCGCTTTGAAGTGGAGCGCTATCGCCAAAGCAGGGCATGGGATCCGATTGTTGGAGTTAGTTTTACGGGCTTATTCGACTTCTTTGTGCATGCATTTG
This sequence comes from Synechococcus lacustris str. Tous, assembly GCF_003011125.1. GTDB lineage: Bacteria > Cyanobacteriota > Cyanobacteriia > PCC-6307 > Cyanobiaceae > Synechococcus_D > Synechococcus_D lacustris. Next base: position 28,888 of record NZ_PXVC01000011.1, read on the forward strand.
GCACCCCTTGGTTGCAATGGTGGGAGGCTGGTCGCCCYGCCAGYTCCGAGGGCCTTGTTTACAAGCAACAGGAGGCTGAATTYYTAAGCCGCTGGAAAGAAATTGTTAATCAAGCCGTGTGGGATTACTGCGATCGCCATCAATTGCGTCGYCCCAACCGTTGCACCACCGTGCAACCAGCTGGCACTAAGAGTTTGCTAACGGGTGCCTCCCCTGGCTGGCATCCCCCAAAGGCCCAACGTTTCATCCGCCGCATCACCTTCCGCAAAAACGATCCCGTAGCCCTGGCCTGCCTCGACTACGGCTACACGATCGTGCCTTCCCAAAGCGATAAGGATGAACAGGGGCGTTTGCTYGATGATCCCTTTGATCCCCGCTGCACCGAATGGCTGGTGGAAATTCCCACCCAAGTGAGCTGGGCGAATCTGCCTGGGGCAGACCAGGTGGAGATCAACAATTTTTCAGCCATGGCCCAGTTTGATTTCTACATGCAGGTGCAACAGCACTACACGGCCCACAACACCTCTGCAACGATCGAATTCCGTGAAAACGAAATCGAGCCCCTTGCAGAAGCAATCCATCAGGCGATTCAAAAGGGGGAGGGCTATATCTCTGCGGCCCTTTTGGCCCGTTTTGATGCCAATGCCACCTTCCCGCGCTTGCCGTTTGAGCCGATTGATGAGGCCACCTACCTGGAGCTGAACGCTGAAGTGCTGGTGCGCCGCCGCAATGCAGATTTCTTTGATGCCTTGCAGCGTTACGACAGCGGTGAATTGGTGGAGGCAGGGCCTGCGGGTTGTGACTCCGACAAGTGCCTGCTTCCGCTCGCCAAGAAGGGTTAAGCCCCTAGGCGCCCCGTTCCATCAGCGTGAGGGTGTCTATGGCATTTTCCAGTTGCCTTAGCAATTCCCTGCAGCAGCCCCTCTGGTGCTCAGGACAGGCTGAATCCGGCAGGGTTTGGATCATTTCCGCCAGTTGCCTGGTGCGAATAGCAAGGAAATCGGTGCAAAGAACAGCCATGGCAGCGCGTATACCCATTTCCACCATGGAGCCCACTCTCGCGAGTCTTATCTAAGACTTTTGTTGCTGCTCCGGGTTGAATGGCGTGCCAAACTCGTTTTTGTGAGTGATGGCCTGCTTGGTTCGGGTTATTGCCCCTGGAGGGGTGGTCGAGTGGTTGATGGCTCTGGTCTTGAAAACCAGCGAAGTGAAAGCTTCCGCGGGTTCGAATCCCGCCCCCTCCGTTTATTGCTGCATCTACTGCCACCGCCTGKRYCCGTTTGGCTTAGGGCCTGCTYAGATGGGGGCATTTCGGCTTTGGCAATGGCCCTTTAGATTTGCTCCGTCACAGGGCCGCACTTATACCCATTGAAAATAAAGCTGTTTCGGTTCGCTCATAGAGCCCAGCTTTTGTTTAGCCGAAGGAAGCCTTGCGGCTTAATAGGAGGGCGTATGGTTTCATCTATGCAGGCTTCCCAATCCCCAACCTCAGGCGAACCCCAAGCCGCAAATCCCCTTCCTGAAGAGCAAATCCAACAGGAGAGCGACGAGCTTGAACTGCACGATCCCGATTGGTTTGATGATGAGGCCTTTGGTGGTTCCTCCTCTGGTTTTGCTGAAGCTCCCCAGGGTTGGTGAATAGTGGCAATGCCAGCTGTGCCCACTTGGTTTATTTGGGCTTTGCTTTCGGCAATATTCACAGGGGCAACAGCTTTGCTTGCCAAGGTTGGCTTAGAGGATGTTGATCCAGACCTCGCCACCTTGGTGCGAACCCTTGTGGTTGCCGTATTTCTACCCCTGCTGATCCTGATTACTGGCAAGTGGAGCAATCCCTTGCTGCTTTCSCAACGCACTTGGTTATTTATTGCCCTCTCGGGGGTAACCACAGGCCTTTCATGGATTTGTTTTTTTAGGGCCCTTAAACAGGGTGAGGTWTCCCTGGTGGTGCCGGTGGATAGGCTCAGTTTGCTGGTGGTTGCAGTGCTTGGTTTTGCATTTTTAGGTGAGCGCCCATCGATATTTGGCTGGTTGGGTTTGTTATTGATCGGTGCTGGTGGAGTGCTGTTTTGTTTTGCTGAATAAATTCAGAGCCCCGCTTTAGTTCATTGAGCGATTGCGGCGAAGCTAAAAAATTCCATGCGCTGGGCYGGTAACCCGCCCCGGGGCATATCAACCACASCAATTGGTGTGAGTTTGCCTAGSCGTTGCTCAATCTCAGCTTCCTTATTGCCTTGARCCGGTTCGGTTAAGCGAAATAAAATGCCACCTTTRCCCCTAAATCCATCCTTGGGGCGCCAAAAGGCAAAACCCCTGGCGTCGTTGTTGAWGGTGGTGTAGGTGGCCTGGCTATCGGAGCCAAGGGCAAGGGCAAGTAAGCCAGGTTCGTAGTACYGCTGACCCACCAACAGCTTTGCTTCTTTTAGTTTTTGCCAYAGTGCCGGCTGGGCCCGCAGGGCAGATCGCAACCGCGMCGGCGGGAACAATTCCTTTGAGGTGTCGTTTTCAGGAGCCAGCAAGGRGCTAGCAAAGCCATAGCGCACGTGGCTGGCGGCAATMAGCATTAATGCAGGCGGCAGTAGAGCCGTGAACCAGATCCAGGGCTTCAGCCAGCCCACACCYTTGCGCTGGGCCTGGGCCAGCCTCTCGGCAGCCAGGGGCAGCAGTAACCACCAGGTGGGTACAAGCCAACTCACCAACACCTGCATCCGACCTGCCAGCAGCAGAAACAGCAGCAGCTGGGGCAGGGCTAGCCAGCGCAGTAGCCCACGAAAATCGCTGTAGCGATCATGCCGCTGGGGCAATAGGCCAACAAATAGCAGCGCTGCAATCGTGGGGAAAAGGGCCAGCACCTGGGTGAGGAGAAACAGGGGTGGGCCGGMAAAATTGAAACCACCACTGGCCTGGGTGCGAGCGCTATGGAAAAGGAAAGATATCCAACCATTTTGAATATTCCATATCCACAGGGGGCTTGAAACCAATAACCAGCCAGCCATAGCTAGCCCACCTTCCCAACTAAACAGGCGGCTGCRGCTGCTCCTATTGCTAAGGGCCCAGAGCAGAAGGCATAGCARCAGCGGTAAGGCTTGGTATTTGCTCAAGGTGAGCAAGCCCAGTAATAAACCCAGCCAGCCCCAATTAAGCCCAACGGCRAGGGCCCACAACACGGAGCTAAGGCTTAGTAGTAAGGGGGCATCGGGTAAGAGCATCACCCCGCCCACCACCAGCARTAGGGGCGAGAGGGCGGTTAAGGCTGCTGTCCAKGGGCCGCTGCCGGCTGCCAGGCGTTTTTGGGCGGCGAGGGCAAGCAAGCCACTGGCCAAGGTGTAGCTAATCAAGCTCGGGATCCGCAGGCCAAAGCTGTCCCCCGGCAGCTGCCAGCCGAGCCAAGCCCATAACCCCACCATGATCGGGTGGTCGTAGTAGCTAGCGGCTAGGTGATGGCCGTAGAAAAGGTAATAGGCCTCGTCGTAACCAGGCGGCAGCAGCAGAGCGATCGCAATTCTTAGCGCCAGGCCCGCAAGCAAATATCTACCGATCAGTTTCATGCCGGTAGCTCTCCGCTTGYTGATAARCARTTMAGTAAYAAACAAACGCTAAAGCCACCATTGGCTGGATCCCTTAATTCCAGCCTGCCGCCATGCARYTGGGCAACCCTGCTGGCGATTGCTAAACCCAGGCCGCAGTGGCCGCTGCCGCCCCTAGCCGYATCTAAGCGTTGAAAGGGCATTAGGGCTTGATCCCGTTGGTTTTTGGGAATGCCCTTGCCCTGATCGGTAACGCTGATAACCACCAGCGATTTCTCTGTTGTTAGCTCAACAATTAACGGTGMTTTGCCATAGGAAAGKCCATTGTCGATCAGATTCATGAGGGCTCTGCCAAKGGCCACTGGTTGCACAAGGGCTTGCAYGGGAATTAAGCGCAGTTCAATGGGTTGATCGCTGTAGTGAGCGCTTAGTTCGCCAATTAATTCCTGCAGTGGCAACAAAATTTTTTGTTCCCCYTGGCCGCCGCCGGCAAAAAGCAGAAACTGACCGGTAATTCTCTCGAGGGCATCAAGGTCGGCTTGGGCTTGGCCACTGGCACCTTCCACCGCTAGGCGCAGGCGTAAACGGGTGATCGGGCTTTTTARGTCGTGGGCGATTCCAGCCAGCATGGTGGAACGCTCCAGTTCAGTTTGTTCAAGGCGAGCCACCATTGAATTAAAGCGGCGGCTGAGCCTTTGCACCTCCCCAGCACCCTCTTGGCTTAATGGTGCTGGCCGCTCCTCCAAGCCCACCCTGGCAAGGGCCCGCTCAAGCCTTTGCAGGGGTCTTTGCACTTCCAGAAGTAGAAACAGTGCACCGGCTACAACGGTGCCGCTGAGCAATGAAAGCGAAGCCAGCAGCGGGTCGGGGGGCCACCAATGGGTGTTGGGTAGGGGCGCATGGAGCCACACCCGTTCTAGGGGGCTAAGTAACTCGATCCAWACCCCTGCTGCTTTGCTGTTACTGAGGCGCACCTCAGGGCAATGGCGCAGTYTTTTGCACAATTCCAGCCTTAATTCGCGGTCGCGATTGCCTTGTTTAACTGCTTTTATTGGCAGGTTGGTGRCAAGCCGCAGGCCGCTTTGCTGGGCGATTACCGCAGGTGGAAAACGTTCAAGGCCAACTTCGCTGAGCCTGATCACACCGGCAAGGTTCCTGCCCATTTGCTGCATCTGGGCCCGCTCAAGCCGTTGCCCCAGCAGCAGCTGCAATAAAACCAGGCTGGCCCCCCAGCTGAGCAACAGAAATAGAGAAAACCTGAGCAGCAAGGCCCCGGAGGGCGATTTCATTGGTTATTTGCTGCGGGGGGTGCCATCTGGAACAAAAACGTAGCCATATCCCCACACAGTTTGGATGTAACGCGGTTTGGTGGGGTCGGCCTCAATCAATTTACGAACCCGTGACACCTGCACATCCATGCTGCGGCTATCGGTATCACTGCTGGGGCCGCGGGCAAGTTCAATCAATCTTTCCCGCGAAAGGGGCCGATGGGGATTTTGCACAAAGGCGGCCAGCAGGCCGAATTCACCGCTAGTGATCACAATTGCTTCCCCGCAGCGCTCCAAGCTGCGGGCGGCAAGATCAAGGCAATTTTCACCAAATTGAATGATTTCTCCATCGMTGAGCGGAGTGCCGGCTGGAATGCTGCCGCGGCGGCGTAAAACGGCCTCAATCCTTGCGGTGAGCTCCCTTGGCATAAATGGCTTTGCTAGGTAATCGTCGGCCCCTTGCTCAAGGCCAATAATTCGATCTACCGCCTCGCCCCTGGCTGTGAGCATCACCACAGGTAGGTCGTCGCCGTTATCCCTAAGGCGCCTCAATAGGGTTAGGCCATCATCGCCTGGCAGCATTAAATCCAAAACCACCAGATGGGGCCGTTGAAATTCCAACCTGGCTAAAAATTGTTTGCCGTCGTTGAGGGTGCGAACTTCGTATCCCTGCTCGCTGAGATATGTGTTCAGCAACTGCCTAAGTTCAGGATCATCGTCTACCACCCAAATGGTGTGCGCCTTGCCCATGGATCTGGTAGATGCTTTACGGATTGGATTTAGCACAACTAGCACCTAGAATTAATTGCATGGTTCGTTTATTACTGCTGCTATTAATATTTTGGGGCAGCTTTGCTAGCCCTGGCAGCTGCCAAAATCCAAACCAAAATCCAAACAAAAACGAAGTTAACGATTATCGCCGCCGGCTATGGGAGTTATTTCWTCGGCTAGATCACGATGGCGATGGCAAGTTGCAGCCGGATGATCTGCGTAAATATCCCCGCCTACGCAGCCTCGATCAAAACGGCGATGGACAGGTTCTAATTAAGGATCTYCCATCCCTTAACGATGGCCCATTGGGGGAGCGAATCCAGAATGCTTTTAGGTTCGCAGATCGCGATGGTGATAACCAGTTGGATGCTGAAGAAGCAAAAAGCTTGCCCGGGATTTACTCTAGATTYAAAATGTTTGATAAAAAYTTAAATGGTAAAATYAGCATCCAGGAATTGCTCTGGTTGCATCATTCCCTGGGGCCAGGCCGCTGAAAACCCCAGCTTTTAACTGGGTTTTCGATGCCAAAAGAGTTTGAAGAAACCCTTTTTGCTATTTTTGGTGAAATAATCTTATTCAGCTTTTTGGCAGGATATGCAATTGGCATTTCAGGATTTATAAGCCGAGCTATTCTAACGAGTCCGCCTAATAATAAAATTAAACTAGCAACCACCAATCCGATTAAAACTAATGCCCCCAGGGTTTGAATAATCCCTAGGCCCAGATGCACCAGGCCAACACTGATGTTGCCAAGGGCTGTGCTGAAAAACAACAGGGTGTCGAGGCGGCTTGGCAATTGGGAAAGGCCAAATATCAGCCCYAAGCCAGCTGCCATCCAAGCCAAGGCCATCACAAGTGMYTGCCARCGACCTGGCATTGCAGGGCGCCTTCGCCGGCGGGGCCTCAGGGCGGATTGTTTTTTTAAAGCTGGCATCTGCTTACGCTATCGAGCCCAGAGGTTGGGTCAAGTAACCCGCCTGGATCATCCAGCGCACAAATTCATCGATAACAAGGGCGTTGGGGCACTGCACAAGGCTGAGGCCATCCACGGTGCAATCGCCCTGGCCCGTGTGGTGCAGGCTGATTAAAAAACCATCACCACTGAGGCCGCACACTTCTGGGTCGCTGCGCACAACCACATCAAGTTCACTGCCCAAGCGCGTTATCAGCCTCCTTAATTCACTCCAGCTCGGCGACTGGCTCATGGCTTGTTGTTTTGGTTGGTTTGCTGAGGCGAGCCAGGGCTAGTTGGCCTTGGCARAGGCAGCAGCAGGCTAAATAAACCACATAGGGCAACGGCAGCTACGGCGGCTGTGGGGGATGCCCAGCGCTGCAGCGAGGGCGCCTTTGGAAGCCGTTTTTTCTTGGCTATGGCAATTGGTTGCTCTAAGCGCAAACCCTGCCTCGGATCTAGCAGCATTTGATCGAGGCATTGGGTGAGATCTGCCAGTTCTGCATCATCTAGCTGCAAATCCARGGGYGGCGTGTTGGGTTGGCTGCTGCGCAGTTGCAACTGATGCCCCCTTCCCCTTGGACCTAAAACCACTGCCTCAGTTTTGCTTGTTTGTTTCTGGGCGGCACCACTAAGCATCAGGTTCACGTAGGGAAGCACTGTTTCCACCAATGCTTCTAGGTGTTCACGTTTGCCTTGGAGTGAGGCCCGTTGGCCAAGGTTTAATTCCCATGAGGTGAGAATTGCCAAAAGCAGCTCTGGATTGTTTTGGCCCWGGGGTGCAGCGCTCACATCGGGAAGACCCTTTAATTCCAAACGGCAACTGGATTGCTCGTAGCGCAGGGCCATACCTCCAAAGGAATTCATTTATTGCCATCCATCAAGCTGGTTTCTAACCGTTGCATGCCAGCCCCGCCTGCGCAGAAAGCAAGGGTTTGCACCACTTCCCGGCGCCGTTGCGCYCCGCTTTTTTCATCTAGCAATTGGCGCACAGCCCCTCTTTTTAAATTCATTCTTTCACCGATTAGATCGTTGTAACGCTCAGCAAAAAGTGCCCATCGCTGTTGGCTGAGTTCATCGGGTTCACCACTTGATAGCAGTTGCCTCAACATCGGATAAAGCCGTTGGGAAAGGCTGCATACCAATTGAATTAACCCCTGTTGTTCTGCGGCAGTCCATTCCCCCCTGCGGCTGGCCCGCCTTAAGGGGTTGCKGCAACGGCTTTTCCAAAGGGCAACCCTATCGGGGAAGGCCTGTTGCAGTTCCAGTTGCTCACAGCTCCAGAGCATTGCCTCGCTGCCGTGCAGGTCTAGGGCTTCAATGGCTAGTAGCAATAGATCAAGGCGCTCCATGCCCCGGCGGGGTAGGGAACGTTGCTGGGATCGGGCGAAGGAGATGGTCAATGGTTGGGGGCGATGGCTGCGATGATGGCAGTAGAGCAGGTATACCGTCACCCCCTGCCAGCAACCATGGATCTATCCCTCGACCAGCAGCTGCGAGCTTTGGTGCGGGATGTTCCAGATTTTCCGAAGCCTGGCATTTTATTTAGGGATCTAAGCCCCTTGATGCGCGATCCCCGCGCCTGGCGCCTTGTGGTGGAAGGTTTGGCTGCCAAGGTTGAAAGCCATCGCCCCGAATTGATTGTGGGCATCGAAGCCCGGGGCTTTTTAGTGGGTAATGCCCTCGCCTTTGCCATGGATCGCGGTTTTGTGCCAGTGCGTAAACCAGGCAAATTGCCAGGGCCAGTGGAAGCGATTGATTACAGCCTTGAATACGGCAGCGACCGCTTGGAAATCCAAGAGGATGCCCTAGCTGGTGCGCCGCGGGTTTTGATAATTGATGATTTATTGGCCACAGGCGGAACCGCTGCCGCCTGTGCCTCCCTGGTGGAGAAGGCTGGTGGGGTGGTTTGCGGCTATGGCTTTGTGGCAGARCTCACTGAATTAAGTGGCCGCAATCGATTACAAAAAAACCTGCCGATTGAAGCCCTAATTAGTTACTGATCTAGTTACCGATCWAGTTACTAATTATTGACGCTCTTGCCAGTCGTAYACCTGATCTAACTGGCCAAGGCTCAGCAGRCCAAAGCGCCAGAGCGTTACMGGAAGGGGAGCCTGTTCTTGCACCGATTGACGTACCCCTAGGGCAAGGGCGTCGTCGCTCAAGCCAATGTCCCTGCGGAGGTAATCCACAAGGGCAGAGGGGGGAACCGGTTGTGGCGAGGTGGTGATCACCATTGCCGAGTATTACCTGGGGARAGAAAAAATTTAGCTAGGCCAGCAGTGTGCCCCCGAAAGCAGCAGATGGCTATTAAGAAAGCCTTAAATAAAGTGATGGTCCTAWTTTGTCCAGGCTCCGCTTGCCAGCTTCAAGCTGAATTTTCTGAGCAGGCCACTGGCTTTTAACAGTTCAAGAACCCTGCTTCTAAACCAGCGCAGCAGTGGTTGTTGATTTGAAAACAACCGCACCAATGCATCGGTGGCAACCATGGTGCTGAGCAGATCAAACCAACGCCGTTGCTGATACCTAGCCAGCAGCAGAGCTAGGCCTGTGCCCCTCTGGCGCTGGCGTTTGGCCTCCTGGAGCAAAGTGCTCACATCCCGCCAGCAGAGATTTAAGCCTTGCCCGCCAACGGGATGGCAGCGATGGGCGCTTTCACCGCAAAGCAACACCTTCCCCTGCACCAGTTTTGGCGCCAAACGCCACTCCACGGCAAAGGCGCCTGGTTTGTCGAGGATGGCAATGGGCCTGATCTGGCTTGGCAGTACCTGGCTTAGTTTTTCAAGTAGGGCGGGTTCTGCTAACGCAGCCCTTTGCCTGCATTGCTGCAGTGGTGCACTCCAAACCACTTGCGCATGGCCATCGCCCAGGGGCAACACCGCCAGGGGCCCCTCCGGCCTAAACAATTCCCAGGCGGTTTCGTTGTGGCTATTGCCCTGCTGCAGTTCCACTTGAACCGTTAGGCAGCCCTGCCGGTAGGGCCAGCCATAAAAACCAATGCCAAGGGCTTTACGGCCGCTGGAGTTAGGCCCTTCCGCCAGCACCGTGAGCTGAATATCTGAATTGATGCCGCTGCTTGCTTCGCCAAGGCGCATTTGAATCGCTTGATGCTGCTGGCATTTGGCCAGCAAAAAATCCATTAGTGCAGGGTGGTTGATAATCCAACCCAACTCTTGGTTGTTTTGCCAGAAGCGCACTGTTTTTGCTGTGCTTTTGTCGCTGAGCAGCAGGGTTTTAAATGCCTGGCAGCTGGGGCTCAATTCCCCCCACAGATCCAGTTGCTCAAGCAATTTTTTACTGGAATTGGTGAGGGCATAGGCGCGGCTGCGGCTGCACAGTTCGGCGCTGGTGGAGGAATCGTGCAAAATCACCTGCCAGCCGGCCTTAACCAGGGCCAGGGCTGCAAGACAGCCCGTGGGGCCAGCACCACTCACCCAGGCCCTATCGCTATTGATGGCAGCAACTTTGGCCATAAAAAATCCCGCGGAAGAAATTCTGCCGCGGGATTTGAAACTATGGATGATCGATKGATTCGGTTATCAACCCAAACCGAGCAAGCCGTGGGTGAAGGCTTGGCCGCCAAGGGCATATTCGGTGATCAGGAGAGCAACAAAACCGAGCATTGCCATGCGGCCATTCARTTTTTCTGCCCTTTCGTGGAAACCCCAGCCATTTTCTGGGCTTACCACTTGCATGCGGGGCTCGGCTGCAAATGCATTGAGGCGACCACCGTCTTCAGTGGTAACGGTTGCACCGCGAATCGTGGCTTTAGCTGCGTTGCTGGCGGGTGCGGTAGCGGCCATGGCTTGAAGGAAACTTGAATAACAATAGCAGAATGTTTCGGAACGTAACGAAAATCCGATCAAAATGTTTAGGCGGCCTTATTGCTGTARCCGAGCTGATGCAGCAGCGGCCCTGCCATCGCTGTTGTTATCAGTGCCATGAGCACCATCAGGGTGAAGAGGGTGGGGCTGATAACCCCAATGCTCAGGCCCACGTTCAGGATTACAAGTTCGGTTAAGCCCCTGGTGTTCATCAGCCAGCCAAGGGCTATCGCTTCTTTTTGGGGCAGGCCCCCTTGGCGGGCAAGCGCCCAGGTGCCAAGGAATTTTCCAGCAATTGCCACCAGCAACACCGCCGCCAATGCCCAGAAAAGCTGGGGGCCATTGATGCTGCCCACTTGGGTACGCAAACCGCTGATYGCAAAAAATACCGGCAGCAAAAGGGTTAAAACAATTTCCTCAATGTGCAGCTGCAGCCGCCTTATCAGTGGGCCGTAGCGGGGTATGGCTAGGCCAAACAAAAAAGCGCCAAATATGTAGTGCACTCCCGTTTGTTCAGTTACCACCGCAGAAAGAATTGCTCCGGCAAACACCAATGCCATTAGTAGGGGGCCTAAACGTTTGGCTTTTCTGTAGTGGGCCTCAAGCCGTGCCATCAATGGCCTTAAAACAAAAAGGAGCGTTACGGCCCAAAGGCTGGTGTAAAGAAGGGCTGGCAGAGCCCCCAAAGGGGAGCCAGAACGGCTGAAGGAAACAACGGCCGCCAGCAAAACCCAACCCAACAGATCGTCTACCGCTGCGCAGGTGATCACCAGCTGGCCCAGGGGTTTTGTGAGTAATTGACGATCACGCAGGATTCTTGCCAACACGGGAAAGGCCGTAATCGCCATCGCTGTACCCATAAAAAGTATGCCCGCTAATTGATTTTCACCTGGTAGAAGTTCAGGTAGCCAAATTTCAAAACCTTTGGCTAAAGCGGCACCTAATAGCAAGGGGAGCAATATTCCTGCAATCGATACACGGCTAGCTAGGGGTATTTTTCCGCGCAAATGGGCTGGATTTAATTCAAGGCCGATCAAAAACATGAACAAAATCAAACCCAGCTGAGAAATAAGATCCAGCTGATGCATCACTTCAGCATTGAATAATAGGTTTTGGCTTTGGGGCCAAAGCCAGCCCAGCAAGGAGGGGCCCAAGGCAATGCCCCCAATGATTTCTCCGATTACTGGGGGTTGGCCAAACCTGCCAAYAAAGCCACCTATTAACTTGGTAAATACAATAATTAGTGCTAAATCAATTAGCACCTTGGAGAGGGTGCTAATCAATTACTGCTTTCAGCTTGATTGGTTACCCCTTCGATGCGATCTTCAATCTCCTGATAAAGCTCTTGAAGCTGCTCAATATTCTGCTCTGATGTTTCCCAATAGCCACGGCCATTAACTTCAAGCAATGTGCTAACAATGCGCCTATAGCTGTGGGGATTTAGATCCATTAAGCGCTTGCGCATTTCCGCGTCATTAATAAAAGTTTCATTTGCTTCTTCATAAACAAAATTGTCAACCGCTCCACTGGTTGCACTCCAGCCCAGGGTGAAGTTAAGCCGTTTTGCCACCTCCCTAACCCCTTCATAGCCAGAATCCAACATGCCTTCATACCATTTTGGATTTAGCAGCTTCGTACGTGAATCAAGCCTGATTGTTTCTCCTAGGGAGCGCACTTGGGCATTTGCCGTGGTGGTATCTGCGATGTAACTCGCCGGTGCTTTACCGTCCTCCCTTAAGCCGGCGATTAATTTGGTGGGATCCGAATCAAAATAGTGACTCACATCCGTAAGCGATATTTCAGCAGAATCTAGATTTTGAAAAGTAACATCTGCTGTTTTCATCACCGATTCAAAAACATCTCTGTTTTGATTCATCTCACCGGGGTTGTCGGCATTGAATGCAAATGTTTTGCGGTTTAAATACATTTCCTGAAGTTCTTCCTCCTGTTCCCAGGTGCTGTTCTCCACAGCGAGATTAACGTTTGAGCTATAGCTACCGCTCGCATTGGAAAAGACCCTTGTGGCCGCATCCCTAAGGCTGGTTCCTTGGGCTTCCGCCTGCTCTAGGGCATGGCGTCGCACAAAATTAAGCTCAAGTGGTTCATCAGCCTCGGCAGCTAATTTAACGCCTTGATCAATTAAAGCCATTTGGTTGATAAACAAATCTCTAAATACACCGGAGCAATTAACAACCACATCTATGCGAGGGCGACCCAGCTCCTCAAGGCTAATCAATTCGAGTTTATTCACTCTACCGAGGGAATCAGCCACTGGCTTAACTCCAATAAACCAAAGGATTTGAGCTAATGATTCACCGTAGGTTTTGATGTTATCCGTACCCCAAAGCACACAGGCAATGGTTTCGGGCCAGCTGCCCTGCTCTGATTTTTGACGCTCAATCAAGCGATCAACCACCACCTTCGCAGCTGCGATTGCCGCTCTTGTGGGAATCGATTGCGGATCGAGGGCATGGATATTTTTGCCACTGGGCAACACTCCTGGATTGCGAATTGGATCACCGCCGGGCCCCGGCAGCACATATTCGCCATCGAGGGCGCGCAGTAAGCTTTCAAGCTCCATATCTGCGCAGATTTGCTCTAGGCAAAAACGCAAATAGGCAAAAAGCTTGTTAAGGGCAACGCTATCAACATTGGGGAAGCCGGMCCGTTTGCAGGCTTTTTGCCAGGGGGTTGATAGTTTTACGCCAACTTTTTCTAATARTTGCTGCAGCCAAGCAAAATTTTGGCGCAGGCTCACCCTGCCATCGCGGCCGGTAACAGCTTTCACCATCGAAGCCACCGCCAGCCTGCAGGTGGCGGTGATCTTTTGATTTAGTTCCACATCAGCTAACACACCGGCATCATTGCCTTTGTAGATGCTGCTAATGCTGCGGTTAATACTTTCTGCCAGCAAACCTGGTAACCCGCGCAGGTCATCTTCGTTTCGCTCTAGGGCGGCAATGCTCACGAGGGTGGCGATCGCTTCCGCCGCCGTTGGCGGTTTACCAATGGTGTGCAAACCGCAGGGAAGTAGCCGGCTTTCAATTTCCATTAGCTGCCGATAAACAGCACCCACCACAGCATCTCTTTGGCTGAGATCTAAGGATTGTGAATCGGCTTCCGGCAGGGTTACATCCTTATCTAAATTACATAAACGAGCGGTTTCAATAATGGCATTAACAATTTGCACCCCCCTGCTGCTCTCGCGCAGCTGTTGATATGAACCCACCAGTTCACCGAGTTCCTTAAGCCCCTTATATAAACCTGCATTTTCTGCTGGAGGTGTGAGATAACTAATTGTTGAGGCGTAACCCCTGCGTTTTGCGATGGTTGCTTCGGAGGGATTATTGGCGGCGTAATAATATAGATTGGGTAATTCACCTATTAATGAATCAGGGTAGCAATTATCACTCATGCCCATTTGTTTGCCTGGCATGAATTCCAGCGAACCGTGGGTGCCAAAATGCAAAACTGCATCGGCGCCCCAAACTTTTTCTAAATAGGTGTAATAGGCAGCAAAGCCATGGTGGGGACTGGCGCTTCTGGAATAAAGCAATCGCATTGGATCACCTTCGTAGCCAAATGTTGGTTGCACGCCAACAAATACATTGCCAAAATGTTTGCCATAAATTAATAGATTTTGACCGTCGGAATTCAGTTCACCTGGCGGTTTACCCCAATTTTCCTCAAGCCGTTCCGAGTAGGGGGTGAGCTCTTCATATTCAGCCACACTCATGCGATGGGCGATCGCTAGTTCAGGGGACCCCTCCATCGCCTCTGGATCTTTGAGTATCAATTCCATCAGCCCCTTTGCTGAACGGGGCACATCACCCACTTGATATCCCCTTGCCCGCATTTCTTCTAAAACCCGATGGATCGAGCCAAACACATCCAAATAGGCTGCGGTGCCAACATTTCCCTTGTCGGGGGGGAAACTAAAAACCGTAATTGCTAATTTTTTSTCAGCCTTTGGTTTTAAACGCAAGTTTGCCCAACGTATGGCCCGGCCTGCGATCGCATCCACCCGATCCTGCAGGGTATGGGCCTTGCCTGTTGCATCATCACGGCCGCTAAGCACAATCGGCTCGATGGCGCCATCTAATTCGGGTATGGCAATTTGCAGTGCCACCTGAACCGGGTGGAGACCTAAATCACTTTCTTCCCATTCCTGGGTGGTTTGAAATACCAGTGGCAGCGCCACCATGTAAGGGCGATTAAGTTTTTTAAGGGTTTCGATAGCCTTGGGGTGATCCTGGCGGGCTGGCCCGCCAACCAGGGCAAATCCAGTTAGCGACACGGCCGCATCAACTAGGGCTTGATTTGGATTTAAGGGGTCAAAGAAGTAACTATTTACAGGCTTAGAGAAATCCAAACCGCCGCAAAATACGGGAATAACCCTGGCGCCACGGAATTCAAGTTCCTGAATAAGTGCAACATAATGGGCATCGTCGCCGGTAACGATATGGCTGCGCTGCAACACCAAACCGATCAGGGGWCCCGAGCCAAGATTGCTGCGGCTGTTGCTCCAATTAAGGTATTCTTTGAGATCTTCAAACATCCCAGTTGCAAGCGGATGCCAGATACCTAAATCGGGAAATACAACCGGATCAATAACTTCAATATCTTCCCTGTTTGTATCAGCCTTTGGGTAAACATATTTATCAGCCAGCATTAATAACAAATTTCTTAGATTGTCGGGGGTGCCGCCAAGCCARTATTGAAAACTAAGCATGAAGCTGCGGGCATCCTGGGCTTTCTCTACTGGTAAATATTTTAATACTGTGGGTAATGTATTTAGTAATTTTAGCATTGCATCTTGAAAGCTTGCGCCACCCGCCTCTTTGCGTTTGCGCATGAATTGGGCAATTGCACTTTTACTTTGGCCTAATTGGGCCATCGAAAAACTACCCAGTTTGTTTAAGCGCATCACCTCCGGCATGGAGGGAAAAACAACCGTTGCTTTGAGGCGATCGCGATGGGGTGAAACCGCATCTACCACCTTCTGGGCCAAATCTTCAATAAATATCAATGATGCAATAAAAACATCAGCTGCCGCCACATCAGAGCAAAACTGCTGATAGTTTTCTGGATCTCTTAGTTCTTCAATTAGATATCCGCACAAATCAACTGAAAATGAACCTGGTTGCGAATTAAGTGCATTAACCGCTTGGGTTAAGGAGTTTTGATATTGGGGCTCTAACACCAGATACACAACCCGCATCACCAGCCGTGAGGCATCCGGCTCGGGACTCACCCGGCGACTGGCGGAACGGATTTGGGTAAACATGCGGCTCTGGTTTAGATCAGTAAAGATTACGGAGCAGCAGTTGCTGCTGTGGTGTTCATCATTAATCCATGAGCGATTTTATTCCAGTGGTTGTTGCCGGCGCCCTAGGCCGGATGGGGGCTGAGCTGATCAGAACCCTTGCCCAAACCAGTGACTGCAAGCTCGTTGCCGCCATCGACACCACCCCAGGCCGGGAGGGGGAAGATGTGGGCATCGCCCTTGGTTTGGAACCGCTTGAGGTGCTCCTAAGCGCTGATTTTGAGGGCAGTTTGTGCTTAGCCAGCCAGCAGCATCCCGGTTCGGTGCTCGTGGATTTCACCCATCCCAAGGTGGTGTATCAACACACCAGGGCTGCCATTGCCTACGGGGTGGCACCGGTTATTGGCACCACAGGCCTTTCTCCAGAGCAGATAAATGATTTGGCGGATTTTGCCGCTAAAGCCTCCATGGGCGCAGCCGTGATTCCTAATTTCTCCGTTGGGATGGTTCTTTTGCAGCAAGCTGCCGCCGCAGCCGCCCGTTTCTACAACCATGCTGAATTGGTGGAGCTCCACCACAACCGCAAGGCAGATGCCCCCAGTGGCACCTGTATAAAAACGGCCGAATTGATGGAGGAGCTTGGTAAGGCTTTCAACCCCCAGGAGTTGGAGGAACACGAAAGTTTGGCCGGCAGCCGTGGTGGGTTAAGGGAGAGTGGCCTAAGGCTCCATTCGATCCGTTTGCCGGGCCTAGTGGCCCATCAGGAGGTTCAATTTGGTGCCCCAGGCGAGCGCTATGTGCTGCGCCACGACACCTTCGACCGTGCTGCATACATGCCTGGCGTTTTGCTTGCTGTGCGTAAGGTGCGTCAATTGCCAGGGCTTGTGTATGGCCTTGAGCGCTTGCTTTGAATAATTAACGCCGAAAACTGGGCAAATGCTTCTCCCCCTTAAACCAGGCGAACTGCAGCGTTTAATCCCTGCCGTTGCCAGTGGGCCCCAATTTAGTTTTTGCTCCGGYGGCCCCCAGCTGGTGTTGCAGCGGCTATTGGTTTCAACCCTCGGGGGGGTAATTCCGCTGTTGATCTCCCAGGGGGGGTTTGGCTCCCGCTGGAGCAGCCTCTGGCTCGTGATTGGTTTAACGATGCTGCTTTATTTCCTGTGGGGACCGATCCTCCAAGCCGGCAGTCGCAATTCCCAGCTGCGCAAATATCCAGCAGCGGCTTTATTTGAAGGTGAAATTGCCGATCTCTACACAAAGGAAAAACTGGAGGGTCGCCAAGAAACCACCGACACCAAGGGCCGCTTGGAGTTGGTGGAGAACCGCCGCACCTGGCTTTGCCTAGAGCTTGCTGATGAGGAGGGCTACCTAGGTCAATTGCGCTTTCCCTTGGATAAGGCCCATAAAGCCCTGCGAAAGGGCATGACAATCCGTTGCCTTGTGCTTTCTGAACGCTCGGATTTTTCCCGCATTGCCAGGCTTTCCGATGGTTGGGTGCCCCAGGCCAAGCTTTGGGTTGGCGACTATCCCTATCTGCTGAGGCCTGCTTTCGAGGAAATCTGCCTCAGGCGATTTCGTTAGGCCATAGGGCATCCGCCATCTGGCAAATTTGCCGCATCGAAGCCACATCGTGCACCCGCACCATTGCGGCACCACCGGCTATGGCCTTGCAAACTGCKGCRGCGGTGCCCCAACTGCGGGCCTTGGCTCGATTTTCCTTGAGGATCTCGCCAATAAAACGCTTGCGGCTGGGCCCCACCAAGAGGGGATAGCCATGGGCAGCCAATTGGGGTAAGCCCTCCAAGAGGGCAAGATTTTGACTGGTTGTTTTTGCGAAACCCAAGCCCGGATCCCACCACAGTTGTTCGCGTTTAATACCTGCATCCAGGGCTGCGGCACTGCGTTGCAGTAGTTCTGCAATTACATCTGAAACCACATCGTTGTAATTGCAAAAATTTGCCATTGTTTGGCTACTGCCACGCCTGTGCATCAACACATAGGGGCAGCCCGCTTTTGCCACAAGGGGCAGCATTGCCCCGTCGGCTGTGCCCGCAGACACATCATTTATCCAATTGACGCCAAGCTCGAGCGCCTTAGCCGCCACGGGTGCATGGAAAGTATCTAGGGAAAGTAATAAATCAGCAGGTAGCTCCCCCTCTTGGCGCGCTTGGCAAATTAATAACAAAGCAGGTAACAACCTTTTCAATTCTTGCTCTGGCGCCAAGAGCTCAGCCCCAGGCCTCGTGCTTTGAGCTCCAATATCAATTATATGCGCCCCTTGTTTCGCCAGGCGTTGGGCTGTTTTTAAAGCGCGATTTGGCTGGCAGTGTTCACCACCATCACTAAATGAATCGGGGGTAATATTTAATACCCCCATTACTTTTGTTGAGCGGATCAAACCTGAGCGGGTACTTGGTAATTAACAATTCTGGCAAACCCTTCAGCCTCCAGGGAAGCACCCCCCACCAAAACCCCATCGATATCAGACATCGCCATTAATTCATCAATATTGCCCGCTTTTACCGAGCCTCCGTAYTGAACCGTGAGGTTGTGGTGGCCCACCCAAGTACGAATGAGGCCGCACACCCGATTTGCCTCCTCCGAAGCGCAGGTTTTTCCTGTGCCGATGGCCCAAATCGGCTCATAGGCAACCACCAATTGAGCTGGGTTAATGCCATCAAGGCCCTGTTCCACCTGGCGACGAATCACCCGTTCTGTATCACCACTGCTGCGTTGTTCATCACTTTCACCAACGCAAAGAATCGGTATGAGCCCAGCGGCTTGGGCCGCCCGGGCGCGGTGGTTGATCTGTTCATCGCTTTCGCTGAAATATTTGCGCGGYTCGCTGTGGCCAACGATTGTGTAGCTCACGCCATGTTCCAGCAACATGTTCGCYGAGATCTCACCTGTAAAGGCTCCATTGCCTTCCCAATGAACATTTTGGCTAGCCAATTGCACGGCGCTGCCGGCAACTGCCCTGTGCATGGTTTCTAAGGCCGTAAAAGCYGGAGCTAAAACGATGCTGCGATCGYTTGGGGCATTGGCCACCAAGGGCAAAAATTGATCTGCGAAGGCGCGGGCCTCGCTGCAGGTCATATGCATTTTCCAATTGCCGGCAATCACCACCGGACGCGATCCTTTGCTCACGCCACCCCTCTTTTAAGCAGCTCAACTTAAGTGTTGGCCTCACCCGCCACTGTGAGCATTTCCCCCCCTAGTTYCACCTGATCTCCAGCTTGTAGTTTGCGGCCCCTGCGGCTTTCAATTTGGCCGTTAACCCGCACTTTGCCCCCCTGGATCAGCAGCTTTGCTTCACCCCCTGTGCCCACCAAGCCGTGGAACTTAAGGAATTGATCGAGTTGCATCAATCCAGGCGGTGCAGGGCTGCGGCTTAATCTGCGCCCATGGTTGCATCCTCCCCAGCTGGTTTCCGCCGGCTGCTGCCCTTGCTCAAACCCCATCGGGGTCGCCTGGCGGCAGGTGGGCTCTGCATGGTTGTGTTTGTTGCCTGTTGGCCACTGCTGGCAGCCCAAGCKGGCCAACTGATTCCAGCGATTGGTAGCGGAGATTTCAGCAGGGTTTTACGGGTAATCAGCATTGCCCTTGGCTTRTTTCTGTTGCAAAAAKTGGCCCAATTTGGCCAAGACACCCTGCTGGCCGCCCCCGCCTTGCAGGTGAGCCAGGCCCTRMGGCGTCAATTRTTTGCCCGTTTGCAGCGCCTGGAATTTGGCGTTTTAGAAAAACTCTCCTCTGGAGATCTCACCTATCGGCTCACGGAGGAYGCCGATCGGGTTGGTGAGGTTATTTACAAAACTATTCAAGACACCACCCCAAGCCTGCTGCAGCTGGTGGTGGTTTTTGGCTACATGGTTTATCTGGATTGGAAGTTGTCYYTGGCAACTTTGYTKCTAGCTCCCTTGGTGGCCCTGCTCGTGAGTGCCTTTGGTGCCAGGGTAATGGGGGCAGCAGAACGCAGTCAGCAACAGGTAAGTGAATTGGCTGGTTTGCTGGGGGAGGCGATCAACGGCTTACCGCTGGTGAGGGCGTTTGCCGCTGAGGAATGGTTGCAGGAGCGTTTTGAAACTGAAATTGATCTGCACCGCAGGGCCCGTTATCGCACCTTGAGGCTTTTGGCTCTGCAGCATCCGGTGGTGGGTTTCATTGAAGCGGCCGGCATCCTTGCCGTGCTGCTAATCGGTGCTGCCCGCATCAGTGCAGGTGGGCTCAGTGGTGCGGGCTTTAGCAGCTATGTGGCAGCTCTTTTGATGTTGATCGACCCGATCTCCCACCTAACAACGAATTTCAACGAATTTCAACAGGGGCAAGCCTCCCTGCGCCGGTTRAGGGCGATTGAGGCGGAACCGATCGAACCGCCAGATTCAGCAACAGCGGTGCCCTTGCCGCAATTGCAGGGYCGATTGGTGCTTGATCAGGTGAGCTTTGGCTACACCCCAAACCAGCCGGTGYTGCACAACCTCAACCTCAGCATTGAACCGGGCCAGGTGGTGGCCCTTGTGGGTCCATCAGGCGCAGGAAAAACCACCCTGTTCTCCCTGCTTTTGCGCTTCAACGTGGTGCAACAGGGCAAGGTATTGCTCGATGGCATTGACCTACGTAACTTGCGGGCGKCKGAATTACGGCGTGCGGTGGCCTTAGTGCCGCAGCACAGCAGCCTTTTTTCCGGCACCATTGCCGATGCCATCCGCTTTGGACGCCCCGCCAGCGACGGGGAATTGCAGCGTGCTGCCCAGCTGGCCAATGCTGCYGAATTCATTGAAGCCCTCCCGGGGGGATATCAAGCCAGGGTGGAGGAGAGGGGCAGTAATTTTTCCGGCGGCCAACTGCAACGCMTAGCGATTGCCCGTGCGGTGCTCGGCAACCCTGCCGTTTTGCTTTTGGATGAGGCCACCAGCGCCCTGGATGCGGAGGCGGAGGAGGCGGTGCAACAGGGCTTAGCCCARGCMATGGCAGGTCGCACTGTGCTGGTAATCGCCCATCGCCTTTCTACGGTGCAGGAGGCGGATTGCATTCTATTTTTAGAAAATGGCCGCATCATTGAGCAGGGCAGCCACGATCAATTAATGCAGGCTGGCGGCCGMTACCGAGAACTTTGCAATCGTCAGTTAATTCGTTCCTTTCTCCCCTGATTAAAAATCTGCCATGACATCAGGCTGCCCCCGCTGGGAATATCGGGTGATTCATATCAATGTTGACAATGGCCCCCCGCCGGTGCCCCCTACCCCCGAGGCGGCTAGYGAAAGGTTGGGGGGTGCCCTMAGCCCCGATTTCAYCGCTAGGGAATTCCCTGATTTCTATGCCAAAAATCAATCCCTGCCAAAACATCCAGCTGCCCAGCTACAGCATTTTCTCAATCTGCTGGGCCAAGAGGGATGGGATCTAACTGAAACGGCCCAGGTGGGACCCCTATTGATGTTCTTTTTTAAACGGCCCCAAACCCCGCTACATTGAGGCGGCACAAAACAATTGCAATGACCAACTCTGGTGATCAGGAAAATCCGGTTTTAACGTTTGAAAATAAGCGCTACGACTTAAACAATCTGCCAGACGACGTTAAAGAACTSGTGCGGGGCATGCAGGTGGCCGATGCCCAGYTGCGTCTCCATGAAGACACCCTGAAGGTTCTTGCTGTGGGTCGCCAGTCGATGGCGCTGCAAYTGAATGAGCGCCTAAAAACCATCGACCCCATGGCTGATTGAGTAGGGGCTCAGCTAAGCGCCTCAAGGTTCTCAAATAAAAAGCGTTGCTGGCTGGCTGGTGTGTCCCCATGGGCATCACTGGCCACCAAGCGCTCCCCTAAAACCCAAGGGCCCCCATCACCTAGGGGCACAAAGCTATCTGTGAAATAGCTTTTCCCACCCTTGGGCTCCCCTGTGCTCGGATCGCTATAGCTACTGCTGTAGCTCTTGCTGAGGTAGCCACTGCCGGTGTTTGTGGTGCTCTCAGTGAAGATTGTTACAACCGTGCCGTGGATGTGGCGGTGCACCATCGTTACAACGTTGTTTTTGATTCGATAGCGATCACCGCTATTTTTGCCGCCAACGATCACTTCAGTGCCCACGGCATTTGTGTCGCCAGCGGTGAAGGTGTTGGCGCCGTGGGTTTGCTCGAAGCTGCGGCGCACCCTGTGGATGGCCACTTCCCATAGCTGGGAGGCGATCGCCTTATGGATTTCCTCGTTAGCGATGCCATCCACGCTGGCCTTTAGATCAGCGYCAACTTGAAAGCTGCCCTGCTCGCGGCGGCCTTCCTGCTCCCAGATGCAGGTGCCCTTRTAACCACTGAAGCCCGGTTCCCAGGTGTAGCGGTTGGCATAGGCCGCTTGGAAAGCTGCTGTGCAATCGCTGCCAGAAATGATTAATTCGTTGCTGTTTGCCATGGTTAGCGATGCAAATCCTGCAGCGCATTGATTGGTAGTTCATTCTGACCCTGCAGGGCAGCCACTGCGGMCACCGCTGCCCGAGCCCCKGCCAGGGTGGTAACTGTTGGCACCTGGTAATCAAGGGCTGCCCTGCGCAGGTAGCGATCGTCGTGGGTGGCTTGGCGGCCGATGGGAGTGTTGATGATTAATTGAATTTCACCGGATCGGATCGCRTCTTCCACRTTGGGGCGGCCTTCGTGCACCTTCAGCACTGTTGTTACCTCTAAACCYTCAGCCCGCAGGTGTTTTGCGGTGCCAGCTGTGGCCACTAGGGCAAATCCTTGGGCGGCTAAATCGATGGCGATCGCACCTAGGGCTTGTTTATCGCGGTCGTGGGTGGAGAGAAAAACTGTTCCTGCAATGGGCAACACCTCCCCCGCGGCTAATTCCGCCTTGGCGTAGGCCATGCCAAAACTAGGGGCAGTACCCATCACTTCCCCGGTGGAGCGCATCTCCGGGCCGAGTAGGGAATCTGCCCCTGGGAAACGCCGAAAAGGTAAAACAGCTTCCTTAACGGCTTGAAGTGGTGGCTGTGGTTCCGARTTGAGCCCAAGTTGATCAAGGTTGCTACCCGCCATGATCAAACTGGCAATTTTGGCTAGGGGCACACCGGTTGCCTTGGCAACAAAAGGTACGGTTCTCGATGCCCGTGGATTGGCTTCAATGATGTAAACCTTGTTATCTTTAACGGCAAATTGCAGGTTTATTAATCCACGAACCTCCAAATGTTGGGCTAAATCAGCGCTCCATTTGCGAATTAATGCCAGGGCATCTGMGCTCAAGCTCACAGCCGGCAAACAACAGGCTGAATCACCAGAATGAATTCCAGCAGGTTCAATATGTTCCATTAAACCACCGATTACAACGCTGCCGCTGTTATCACAAAGGGCATCAACATCCACCTCGGTGGCATTTTCAAGGTATTCATCTATGAGCACCGGTTGGCTTGGATCTACCTTCACTGCTTCGCGCATRTAGCGATCTAATTCGCTGCTATCAAACACCACTTCCATTGCACGGCCTCCCAACACATAGCTGGGACGCACAACCACGGGATAGCCGATCTGCTCGGCAATGGCGATTGCTTCTTTTTCACTTCGGGCGATGCCATTGCGCGGTTGCAGTATCTCAAGCTTGCGTAAAACAGCCTCAAATTGTTCCCTATCTTCAGCTAGATCAATATTGCGAGGTGAAGTGCCCCAAATTTTTGTGCCGGTGAGTTTGCCCCTTTCGCTTTCAAGCCAGGCCAGCAATGGCAGGGCAAGCTTGAGGGGGGTTTGACCGCCAAATTGCACAATTACRCCCGCCGGTTTCTCAGCTTCGATCACATTCAAAACATCTTCAAGGGTGAGTGGTTCGAAGTAGAGGCGATCGCTGCTGTCGTAGTCGGTGGAAACGGTTTCAGGGTTGCTATTTTGCATAATTGTTATCAACCCCTCCCCTTGAAGTGCAAAGGAGGCATGGCAGCAGCAATAATCAAATTCGATGCCCTGGCCGATTCGATTTGGGCCACCGCCCAGTATTAAAACCTTGCTGCGGTTTTCAGGTTTCACCTCACTAGTGGRGCTTAAATACTCAAGGTTGCCACTACTATTTAGCTTTTCTAAGCGTCTTTCGTAGGTGGAGTAGTGATAGGGGGTGCTGGATGCAAATTCAGCGGCGCAGGTGTCAACTGTTTTGAACAACACATCAACCCCAAGGGATTGGCGGTAATCGCGAACGGCTAGCTCGTTGCTGGCTGTGGCATGGGCTATTTGATGGTCGCTGTAGCCCAGTTGTTTWAGTTCAAGCAATGCTTCTGCATCAAGAGCTTCCAGGCTTTTGCCCCACAACAAGCGCTTTTCACTAACTAAAAGAGCTTCAAGTTTGGCAAGAAACCAGGGATCTATGCCGCTCAGTTGATGTAATTCGGCCACGCTGCGGCCTTGGCTTAAACCTGTGCGCAGGTGGAAAATACGCTCTGGGGTTGGGGTGCGCAGGTTGCGATCCAGTTCAGCGGCGCTTTGCTCTGCTTCTGGTTGATCACAGCCCCAGCCGCTGTGGCCGGTTTCAAGGGAGCGCAGGGCCTTTTGGAAGGATTCCTCAAAACAGCGGCCAATCGCCATGGCCTCCCCCACCGATTTCATTGAAGTGGTGAGCACTGGGGAACTACCGCTAAATTTTTCAAAGGCAAAACGSGGCACCTTTGTTACCACGTAGTCGATGGTGGGCTCAAAACAGGCCGGTGTTTTTTCTGTGATGTCGTTAATAATTTCGTCTAGCCGGTAACCCACGGCGAGGCGTGCGGCGATTTTGGCAATCGGAAAGCCCGTTGCCTTGCTGGCAAGGGCCGAGCTKCGGCTAACCCTGGGATTCATTTCAATAACAACAACATCACCATTGATTGGATTTATGGCGAATTGGATGTTGCTGCCGCCAGTATCAACTCCAATTTCGCGAATAATCGCAATTGATTGATCCCTAAGCCTTTGATATTCCCTATCCGTGAGGGTTTGTGCCGGGGCCACGGTAATCGAATCGCCCGTGTGTACCCCCATCGGGTCGAGGTTTTCAATGCTGCAAACAATCACCACGTTGTCGGCGCTATCGCGCATTACCTCAAGTTCAAATTCCTTCCAGCCCAAAAGCGATTGCTCAATCAAGATTTGCGATACGGGGCTCGCTTCTAAACCGCTTTTGCAGATGGCTAAAAATTCCTCTGGGTTGTAGGCAATGCCGCCGCCGGCTCCCCCCAAAGTGAATCCGGGCCTAATGATCCGTGGATAGCCGCCGATGCTCTCGCCAACGGCCTCCGCTTCCTTGAGGTTTGTTGCAATGCCTGAGGGACAAACGGCCACACCGATGCGCTGCATCGCCTGTTTGAACAAATTGCGGTCTTCGGCCTTGTGGATCGCCTCCAGATTTGCGCCGATTAACTCCACTCCAAATTTGGCCAAGGTGCCGTTTTCGGCCAGGGCCACGGCCAGGTTCAAGGCCGTTTGGCCGCCCATGGTGGGCAAAAGCGCATCGGGCCGTTCCCGTTCGATTACCTGGCTCACAACCTCAGGGGTGAGCGGTTCGATGTAAGTGCGATCCGCCATGTCGGGATCGGTCATGATCGAAGCGGGGTTGGAATTCACCAGCACCACTTCAAAACCYTCTGCCCGCAGCGCTTTACAGGCTTGGGTGCCCGAATAATCAAATTCGCAGGCTTGGCCGATCACGATCGGCCCGGAGCCCAGTAGCAGGATGCGACGCAAATCCGTGCGACGGGGCATGGGCGGTGATTTCAGCCAAACCTTCACAGCTTCTCACCTCCTGGGCAAACMGCACCAGCARTRGGTGCGCAAGGGTGGCTACCCTGGGGGTTGTATCCGACGTTGACCAACGTCCGTGTCCATGAGTGAGCTCCAGCGCCTGAAAGGGCTGCTGCCGCCAGAAATGCAGAGTTGGGTGTTTGTGGAAGCAGCTGCTTCTGCCGATCCGCCCCTCATCAGCCTGGAAGAAATTGGAAGGGATGAGGTGGAAATCCAGCTGCATTTAGATAAATGGGATGAATTAGCCCTCGACCATCGCAACCTGCTTTTCTGGCATGAGGTGGGTCGCATCCAAAACGACGCAATCCCCCGCGATGGTTGGGAGATGGCTGCCCTTGCCATTGGCCTGGGCGGCGCCATTGGTGAGCTTTGGGTGCAAGACGGYTTGTTGCTCGTTCTTGCCGTTGGTTTGTCGGGATTTGCCGGCTATCGGCTTTATYTAAAAAATAATTCTGAAAAGCGCCTGCAAGATGCCATCGCAGCYGACGAAAGGGCCATAGGCCTYGCCACCCGTTTTGGCTACACCCTGCCCAATGCCTACAAAAGTTTGGGTGGAGCCCTAAAAGAGCGCATTGAGCAAACCCGTAAGAAGCGCCAGCGCAGTTTCTTTGAAGACCGCCTTGAGGCGTTGCGTAAAAGTGCGGGTAAGGCACGGGCCGACATGGCCCAGCAGCAGGGCAGTAGCCGTTCCGTAACCAGTGAGAACGTTTATGGATAGCGAAGGCCTAGCGCGCTTGGCAGCTGAAGCTGCCGACGATCGCAAGGCGGTAGACATCCGTTTGCTGCGGGTTGAAGACGTAACKACCCTCACCGATTGGTTTGTGGTTTGCAGCGGCCTTTCCGATGTGCAAGTGAGAGCRATTGCCCGTTCCGTTGAGGATCGCCTTGAGGCTGATTGTGAGCGGCTTCCCCTGCGCAGGGAGGGCGTTACCCAAGGGCGTTGGGTGCTGCTTGATTACGGCGATCTGATCGTTCAGGTGCTCACCCCCCAGGAGCGCAGTTACTACGATCTAGAGGCCTTCTGGGGCCATGGTGAAACCATCCACTTCAGCCATACCCCCTGATAAATGGCGATGAGCGTATGTCCTGTGCCGCCAGAGCAACGTCCGCTYCAGGAATATCAGCAGCTCTCTRATTCCTGGTTTTTTAGGTGGCCTYTGCAYTCCTTCAAGGGGTTGATTGTTGCCTTGGCAGGCGGCTGGTTGCTGCTTCTTCCCTTGGCTGTTTTAGTTGCCAGCGGCAGCGTGCCCTTGCGCCATAACCCAGCGCAAATGGTTTTAGTGGCCGCCGTTGCGGCCCTGCTACTGCCSTTGCTGCTGCTCTTGCGCCAGTGGCTTGGCTGGTGCTAYGTGCAGCGCCGTTTGCTTAGCGAAAAAATTTCCTACGAAGAATCCGGCTGGTACGACGGCCAGGAATGGGAAAAACCCTTGGATTGGCGGCAGCAGGATCTTTTGGTGGCCCAACATCAAGTAAAGCCAATCCTGGCGCGGCTGATCCGCGCCACGCTGATGGTTGCGGCATTGCTGTTGTTTGGCTCCAGCATCTGCCAGGCTTTCTGAGCCTTAACTGCAGCGCCGAWCYTTATGGCTTCATCCCTGGGCCTCAGTGGAACTAGTCGCCAGGGGCCCCCCGCCTTGGAGGTGGTGCTTTTGCGCAACGGCATGGCCGAATCCTTCCATCGGGTTCATGCGGTGGTAACGGATCAGCGGGGCAGGCTTTTGATGCGGGCTGGCGATCCCCAGCAGCTCAGTTTTATTCGTTCCAGTTTGAAGCCATTTCAGGCCCAGGTTTTTGTTTCCAGTGGAGCCTTTGATGGCCAGGGGGGCTCAGAACGGGCCATGGCGATTGCCTGCTCATCCCATGACGGCACCTTGGCCCAGGCCCGCGAGGCGTTTCAGGTGCTCTGGCGAGCAGACGTAGATGTGAGTTTTTTGCGTTGCCCTTGCCCCAARGGGAGGGAMAGTGCCCTGCAGCACAACTGCTCTGGAAAGCATGCTGCTTTYCTTGCCAGCTGCAAGCGCATGGGTTGGCCYTTGGAGGGTTACCTAAATCGCAACCATCCCCTGCAACAGGAGGTGCTCAATCGGGTGGCGGAACTGCTGGGTATACCGGCAGCTGAATTGGTTTCTGCCTGCGACGATTGCGGTGCCCCCACCCTGCAACTGCCCCTGTGCCAGATGGCGTTGCTCTATGCCCACCTGGGTGGYGGTCAGCTGCCAACGCTTGAAAGATTGGCAAGGGCAATGCAGGCCCACCCTGAGTTAGTGGCCGGCGAAGGTCGATTTGATACGGAATTGATGCGCCGCAGCTTGGGTTTATTGGTTAGCAAGGGGGGGGCAGAGGGCATCCAGTGCCTTGCCCGCATGGGCGAAGGCCTGGGTTTGGCAATCAAAGTTGAAGATGGCTCCAGCCGGGCTAAATGGGCGGTGGCYCTGCAATTGTTAAAACAATTGGAATGGTTAACCCCTTCGGCCCAAGAGGAGTTGGAGGAGCAATTCTTGATACCCATGGCGGGGCAAAGGCTCGAGGTACGTGGCGAATTGCGTTAGGTGATGGTTTATTATTAAGGCCTGGTGATGCCGCGGGGTAGAGCAGCCTGGTAGCTCGTCGGGCTCATAACCCGAAGGTCGGGAGTTCAAATCTCCCCCCCGCCACCAAATCAACCAAATTAGAAGCCACCCACTCTTAATCAAGAGTGGGTGGCTTTTTAGTTACGGGTTTCAAATTTAATTTCTATGTTTAGAATTTTTATTTTTTGAGTGTTAATTAGAAATCAGTTAGCGGCTAAAAATACCGTTWAGGTAATGCTGGGCAACGGCCTTATCGGTGCTGCCATTTTGAAATAGGAAGCTGGCAACGGCTGARCTCACCAACTGATATTGATCCCATTGGGGATGCTCCTTGAGGAAGTGGCGCATGCTTTGAAAAAGCGCTTCAGGTACCTCCGCTTCCATGCTCACCACTTCGATGCTGCTCTCGTTGCTTTCAAGCTTTGTTTCTCTACCGTTTGCCAACCTTGGAACCTCCCTTGCCTATGCATGAAGCCATAGAAGTGGCTGATGCGTCAAAGTTTGAGCTTTGGGYGGTTTGGCAYCGTCTAATCGCTGAGATTGCCTGCGGAAGCTCAGCGGCAGAKCTAAATGCTGAAGCGATTTAATTCCCTTGAACAACTTCGMGATAGAAGTCAAGCTTTGAAGGTGCTTCCCGATACTTTCCACAGGTTGAGGCCATCGGCCATGTCCTCCAGCGGATCAGCAAAGGAAATAGCCATGTTTCTG
Source organism: Synechococcus lacustris str. Tous (assembly GCF_003011125.1). Taxonomy (GTDB): domain Bacteria; phylum Cyanobacteriota; class Cyanobacteriia; order PCC-6307; family Cyanobiaceae; genus Synechococcus_D; species Synechococcus_D lacustris. Next base: position 57,506 of record NZ_PXVC01000011.1, read on the forward strand.
GGGAAAAACCAGGTATAAGCTGGGGAAAACCTAGGTTAGCTGGGGATAAACTTGCACTATTAGCAGRGCTAATCATTTAAAGTCTTTTTGGTCTAGGCGTAAGACTTAGACGGATGTGACCTGGGRAACATCCAAATGTTTTCCATATTGCTTCAAATTTTGAGCTAGTTGGGTTTTTGTTCAGCGGCGGATSCAAATGCGAGAGCCGCCTTGATTGCTTTGTTGGCAGGCATCCATGGCCACTTGGCTTTGCAGGCCCTCCAGAAGCCCTGGAATCATGGGCCTGCCTTCACGGATGGCTGCAGCCCACCAGCCCAGCAAGCGTTCAGTTGGTGCAATCCTTCCGTCTTCCCAGGTGCGGCCGAAGGCCAGGTTTGAATCAGGCTTGATTGGCATCAAMGGCTCCCCTGTTTTTGCGCCCTGCAGGCCAAAGCCATGCACGTAGTCGTTTTGATTGGCACTGCCTAGAACAAGTGTTCCTTCTGARCCATAAAGTTCTAGCCAGCAACCCCTGCCCTGTTTTGCGATTGAGGAAAGGGCTATTTGAGCAGGCATAGCTCGATCACCATTGCTCCAATTGGGTTTTAGTTGCATTTGGATCAGGGCCGTATCGGCGGCATCAACCTGGCCATAACCCAACCCATCRGCTTTGGGTCGCTCCCCGATCGCCACCGATAGCTGCGCCTGCAGCTCCAGGATCGGTCCCACTAGCCATTCCATCAAATCAAGGGCATGGCTGCCGAGGGCCCCCATMACCCCWCCCCCCTGATCCTGCTGGGCATACCARTTCCAGGGGCGCATCGGATCGCTGCGGCTAGCCATCAACCAGTCGAAGCGCAGCAGCCAGGGATCACCAAGCCAACCGCTTGCGAGAAGTTGGGCCAGTTGTTGGAAGGCMGGCACAGCGCGGTATTCAAAATTCACAGCACAACAACAGCCATGCKCCATGGCCAGTTGTTCAAGCCGTTGCGCTTCAGTGGCATTTAAAGCTATGGGTTTTTCCAGYAGCAGATGCTTACCAGCCAAAAGCGCTTGCTCTGCTAACTGAAACCTCACCGCCGGTGGTGTTGCCAAAACAACCGCCTCAACCTGGGGCTGGGCTARTAAGGCCGCAAAATCAGAGCTTCCCCATAGGTTTGCGCGGCTGCATGCTTCCTGTAGGCGCTGTTCGCGGGGATGCCAAAGGGCCACAGGTGCCATTGAGGCACTGGCCTGCAGGGCCGGTAGGTGTACTTTCTCGCCAAAACCAAGGCCTGCAATTGCCACCCCAATTTTTGCTTTTGTCATGCTTTGCCTTGCTCCAATAAACCCTCACCCCTGGCTGCTGCGCAGCTTTGCTGCAGCACTTCAGCAATCAAATCCTCAGAGCCCACCAATTGCCATTGGGCCCTGGGGCGGGGCAGTCCGTTCACTTGAAGGTCTTTGTAGAGCTGTTCATCACAATCAAGGGCCATCACATACAAGGCCCCTGTTTGGCTTTTGCCGGATTGATCAGGGTTTGCACTAAAGCGACTCAGCACGGTTAGCTCGCCTTTGCGATTGCGCCTCAARCTGCCTTTATCCCACCATTGGCGCCCTTCTGCCGTGGGGGTTACCTCCTGCCAGTCCACTGGTCCTGCAAAAGCTATGGCGGGTTGAAAACCGATAAGCCAAATCGTTAGCGCTGAAGCACAAAGGAAAGTAGCGATTGCGTTTAGGTATTGCTTCATCCCACTAGTGCGGCAGCTTTTTGGCCATGGATGGCAAGCAGGCTTGCAAGGGTGCTGCGCAATTTGGGTCTGGGCACAATTGCATCCACAAAACCGTGGTCCTGAATGTATTCAGCCGTTTGAAAATCATCCGGTAACTTTTCCCTCAAGGTTTGCTCAATCACGCGGCGGCCTGCAAAACCGATRAGYGCTTTTGGTTCGGCAAGGATTAGATCGCCCAACATTGCAAAACTTGCAGTTACTCCACCGGTGGTTGGATGGGTGAGCAGTGGGATATAGAGCAGCTCTTGGTTGCGATGGCGCTCTAAGGCACCCGACACTTTGGCCATTTGCATCAAACTCAGCATTCCCTCCTGCATCCGGGCGCCACCGCTGGCGCACACCACAAATACGGGCAGCCTTTGGGCCGTGGCAGTTTCAATTAATCGAGTGAGTTTTTCACCCACCACGGAACCCATGCTTCCGCCCATGAAGCGGAAGTCCATTACTGCCACCGCTAAGGCAAACCCCTCAACGCTGCCGCTGCCGCAAACCACGGCGTCGCGCATGCCGGTGCTCTGTTGGCTGTCTCGTAAACGATCTGCATAGGCCCTGCGATCTTTAAATGCCAGGGGATCGGTTGGGCTCAGCTGGGAATCAATCTCAGTGAAACTGCCTGGATCCAACAACAACCGCAAGCGCTCTTCGCTATCGATCCTGTGGTGGTAGCCGCAAGCTAAACAAACACTGCAGTTGGCAATTAAATCCTTGCGGTAAACCACTTCGCCGCATTCAGGGCATTTGCTCCAAAGGCCATCACCTTCGTCATTTTCAGGTGCTGCCCGCAGCACYGGGGCAGTTTTACGTCGATCTGCAAACCAGTCGAGAAGCGACACAGYAGGCCMGTTAACACCTATCTATTAAAGGATCCTGAAGGGCGGGTTGATCACAAAGCCCCAGATTTGGTTGCAGGCAAGCCAGCTGAGCAGGCCACCAACAGCAAGAAATGGTCCAAAGGGAAAGGGTTGCCGGGCAGCGAGTTTGCCGCTTAAGCGCCCTATAAGCCCAAAAACTGCCCCCAGCAGCACAGCTAGGCCAACCGCTACCCCAAGGCCTTTGAGGCCAAGCCATGCCCCGAGCAGGGCGGCGAGCTTTGCATCACCCAGCCCCAAGGCAGGGGTGCCCATCAATTTTTCAGCAGTGGCGCTCACCCCTTCAAAGGCCAATAAACCAAYTGCGGYCGCMAGGCAGTGAAATAGCAGCAGCTCAGCTCCCTTGCCCTGTAGGTAGCCCAATRYGAATGTGCAAACCAAGCCACTAATYACGCCCCAACGGCAGAGCGATTCCGGTAGGCGCAGCGTTTTGATATCAATTAATGCCAATGGCAACAGCCAAGTAAGCAGCAATCCACCCGCCAATAAATTCAGCACTATCCCTGGATTACCGATGCRGCCCACCCCAGGGAGGGCTAAAAGCACCCAAAATCCAGCTGTTAAAAGTTCAACCGCCGGATAGCTGGGGCTKATGGAGCTAYGGCAAAAACCGCAGCGTCCCTTCAATAAAAGCCAGCTAACTACAGGAATATTTTGATGCCATTGCAAYGATTTACCGCAGCGCGGGCAATGGCTGCCAGGCCATAGMAGCGATTCAGCCCTTGGTAAGCGCCAAACCACAACATTTATAAAACTGCCCACACATAGCCCCARCAATGCAGCTAACGCRAAGATCATCTGCGGCTGCGGCTTTTGCCCAGGGGTTTATTGCGCAACAGTTCCAATGGCACAAATTGTTCCTGGGGCAGTAAAACTGGCGCTTCAAAAATTAAGCGAGCAGATTTACCGCCATTAACCACCACAACCCCCAATGGTTCTGGACAGCCATTGCGYTCCAAATTGCGTTCYAAGTTCTGCAAATACAAACGCCTTGCAATTTGCAGAATCATCCCTAATTGCTCAGGAGGACAGCGCCACATTGCAGGATCACATTGTCCCGAAGCACCATCKATGGCAAAGGAGGGAAGGGTCAAATGCGCTGGCGTTTTTCTTCAATCATGCGATGAATAATAGGGGTAAGGATTAATTCCATGGCAAAACCCATCTTGCCGCCRTTTACCACGATCGATGTGGGGCTAGACATAAATGAGTCGTGGATCATATCGAGCAAATAGGTGAAATCCACATCCCATTTGTCCCTGGCGCCCTTGCGGAAGTGAATGATTACAAAGCTTTCGTCGGGGGTGGGAATATTGCGGCAGATAAATGGATTGGAGGTATCTACCGTTGGCACCCGCTGGAAATTTATGTCGGTAAGGCTGAACTGGGGGCAGATGTGATTTATGTAGTCGGGCATGCGACGCAGAATTGTGTCAACGATCGCCTCTGCTGARTAGCCCCGTTCGGCATTATCACGGTGAATTTTTTGGATCCATTCCAAGTTGGTGATCGGCACCACACCCACCAAAAGATCGGCTAGGGCAGCWACGTCGTAACCATCACCCACCACACCACCATGCAAGCCCTCATAGAAGAGCAGATCTGTGGAGCCTGGRATTGGTTCCCATGGGGTGAATTGACCTGGATCTAATGATGTGCCAAGGCGGGCGTTGTGTTCCGCTGCTTCTTCAGGGCTGTGCAAGTAATAGCGCTTCTCTCCGCCACCGCTTTGGCCGTAWTTACGGAAAAGCTCTTCTAATTTTTCAAACAGGTTGGCTTCAGGGCCAAAGTGGGAAAAATTTTCTCCTGCCGCCAAGGCCTTGGCCATGGCCTCCTTCATGGGAGCCCGCTCAAAACGGTGGTAGCTATCACCCTCCACCACTGCAGGGGTGATGCCCTCGCGAGCAAATATGTGCTCAAAGGCCCTTTTTACGGTGCTGGTGCCCGCGCCKGAGGAACCGGTAACCGCAACGATGGGATGAAGCTTGGACATCAGCAGTGCAGTACTAGCTCGGGAGATTTTGTCAGAGCATCGGCCAAATCCAACCAGTTGATTAAGCAAGSGCCCTTAACAATTCTTCCCCCATGGCGCTGCAAGCGAGTTTTGTGCAGCCATCTGCCATCAGATCTCCCGTGCGAAAGCCCTGCTCAAGAACTGCTGAAACCGCATTTTCTAAGGCCAAGGCGGCCGCATCTTGCTTGAGTCCAATGCGCAACATCATTGCCGCTGAAAGCACCATGGCCAAGGGATTAGCCAAGTCTTGCCCTGCGATATCAGGGGCTGAGCCATGCACAGGTTCAAATAAACCAGGCCCTGAACTACCAAGGGAGGCAGAGGGCAACATGCCAATGGAGCCCGTGAGCATCGCCGCTTCATCGCTGAGGATGTCGCCAAAAAGATTGCTGGTTAACAGCACATCAAAYTGGCGCGGCTGCCGCACCAATTGCATCGCGGCGTTGTCCACATACATGTGGCTCAAGTTCACATCTGGGTAAGCGCCAGCCATTTCATTCACCCGATCGCGCCAGAGTTGGCTCACATCCAGCACATTTGCCTTATCCACAGAACAAAGAACCCCACGCCTTTGGCGGGCCAGATCAAAGGCCACCTTGGCGATGCGATCCACTTCAGAGCTGCTGTAGGTCATGGTGTTGAAGCCCCGCTCCTCGCCGTTTTCGAGCTGCACCCTGCCCTTTGGTTGGCCGAAATAAATGCCACCKGTTAGTTCCCTCACCACCAAAAGATCAACTCCGCTGATCACTTCCGGCCGCAAACTGCTGGCGTCAATTAGGGCGGGAACTATGGCAACTGGCCGCAGGTTTGCAAATAAATCCAAGCCCGCCCTYAGGGCCAGCAAGCCTGATTCCGGCCTCTGCTGCCGGGGCAGGTTGTCGTATTTGGGYGCACCGATGGCGGCTAGCAGCACYGCATCACTGGCCTTACAGGCCGCCAGGGTGCTGGCGGGTAAAGGTTCCCCAAATTTCTCAATGGCRTCACCACCCACAGGTTGGTGATCAAAATCCAACTGAAAGTTGAATTGTTGCGCCACACGCTCCAAAAGCTTTACGGCTATTGCTGTGATTTCAGGCCCGATGCCATCGCCGGCTAGGAGGGTGATTCGATAGCTAGCCATGGCTGCYTTGCTGTTGGTTGTTAGCTCGAACCTATCGCGTCAGTTTGTTTGATTTAGTTGGCGCARGCTGCGGGCCATCTCGGGCAACTTGCTAAACACAGCTGAACAACGCAGCCAGAGGCGGTTTGGTATGGCTGGATAACCACTAACCACCTCMCCAGCGGCCACCTCCCCATGGATGCCGGATTTTGAGGATGCAATAGCGCCATCGCCRATAACAGCACGATTGGCTACCCCCACCTGACCAGCCAGGATCACGCCATTGCCGAGCTTTGCTCCGCCAGCAATGCCCACCTGGGCTGCAAGGGCACAATTTTTGCCCATGCTTACGCCGTGGCCCACCTGCACCAGRTTGTCGATYTTGCTGCCAGCACCAATGCGTGTTTCCCCCACTGATGGCCTATCAATGGTGGAACCACAGCCGATCTCTACGCCATTTTCMAKCACCACAAGGCCCGTTTGGGGCATTTTGCGCCAGCCATCTGCGGTGGGTACGAAGCCAAATCCCTCGCTGCCGATCACCGCATGGGAATGCACCACACAGGCCTCAGCCAGCCTGCTGCCGGGATGAAGCACAGCTTGGGCATGCAATTCACAGCCAGCACCTATTTCCACATCTGGATAAATCACAACAGCTGGATGGATGATGCAATCGGCGCCGATTTTGCAGTTTGCACCTATCACCACATGGGCGCCCACATGGATACCAGCGGCTAATTCCGCAGTGGGATCTATCACYGCAGTGGGATGAATTYCAGCAGYTAAWTGCCGCTTKGGGTAGAGCTGCTCAAGCGATTCAGCAAATCCAAGCCTTGGATTTTTAAGCGCCACCCACGCGATACCCCGCTCTGTTGCTTTGCCATGGAGTTCGGAATCTGGCGGCAGGATTAAAGCTGACGCCTGSGTTTCAGCTAAGGCGGCAAGCAGGGCATTGCCGGGTTCAAGRAAACTGAGTTCCCCKGCTAGSGCTTGGTTGAGAGCAGCGGCCCCATTTAATTCGGGATCATTGGCCAAATTGAAGGGTTGGTTTTCAGCYCCGGATAGGTGCTGTAGCAATGTGCTGAATTGCATGGCAGGCCAATAACTCAGGGCTTGGCCGGGATCGTAGGGCTACTGGCTCACACCGCGGTTATCACGAGTTGGTTGCGGTGAATCACCGCCTCTGGCAGCTGAGGATCCAGCTGTTGCACCATTTGGGATTTCAAGCCAAGGCAGCGCTTTAATTCGCCACTGGCATAGGCGCTGAGGCCAATACCCAGCTTCCTGCCATCCATGGCCAAAATCAGAATTGGGGCCTGTCGATCAAAATCGCCCTCGATAGCAACCACGCCCACTGGTAGAAGCGAGGCCCCCTGGTTTAGTAGGGCCAGTTCGGCCCCCTTATCAACCCTCACGCTGCCCTCAGGCACTGGGGCATGGGCTAACCAGCGCTTGCGATCRGGAATAGGWGAAGGGCTTGGTATGAATCGGGTGCCATGGCAAACACCCGCAAGCAATTCAGCAAGAACGTTTGGATCGCGGCCATCGGCCAGTTTCACTTGGATGCCACTGGCTGTGGCAATGCGAGCAGCGGCCAATTTTGTTGTGATGCCTCCGGTTCCCCATTGGCCGCCACCTGAGGCAACGCTTTGCAAGGCATCAAGTTCAGCGAGATTTTGYACCTCACTTATTGGTGTTGCCCCTTGGTTTTGACGTGGATCAGCGGAATAGAGGCGATCAACATCSGTGAGCAAAATCAATTCATCCGCCTGAAGGGCAACAGCCACGAGGGCTGAGAGGGTGTCGTTATCGCCAAAACGCAATTCCTCAGTTGCCAAYGTGTCRTTTTCATTRATTATTGGCAGCACATTCCAACTCAAAAGTTGCTTGAGCGTGCGGCTGGCGCTTTGAAAGCGCCGGTTGGAGGCCAGATCGCTGCGGGTGAGCAAAACCTGSGCCACCGTTTGCCCATGGCAGCGAAAGGCATCTGCATAGAGGCCCATCAGTTGCCCTTGGCCGATGGCCGCAGCGGCCTGTAATTCCTCCACCAATTGCGGCCGTTTKCCYAGGCCAAGCTCCTGGCAACCAAGCCCAACAGCCCCGCTAGTAACTAGAGCCACTCCGTTGCCTTTTGAACGCTCGGCACTCAAACTGGCGGCCAAACTGGCTATGAATTGAGTAGTGCTGCTGCCGTTGTTGCCCCTCAACAGGCTGGTGCCCACTTTTACAACYAATATTCGAYTCATTTTTGCGGTTTCATTTTTGGGGCAGCCCTTGCTCCATGCGGGCCCCTAGCCAGCGGGCCAGAGTGCGTTCRGARCGYTGCAAASCATCTTTAGTGCTTGGTTTGCCATCGCTGCCAACRGGATGSACSAGCACRGTGAATAAACCAAGGCGATTWCCGGCAAGCACATCGGTAAATACACGATCACCAATTAGTGCMACCTGGGCCGCTGGTAATTGCAATTGGTTGAGCACRAKGCGCAATGGGCCACGCCTAGGTTTGCCAGCTCCGGCCGTAAAAGGCAATGAAAAAGCATTGGCGATTGCTTCAATCCTGCGGCGATTTGGGTTGTTACTAAAYAGATGMAGGCGCCATTGAGTGCGAGCTTTTTGGAGCCAGGTCAACACATCAGCTGGAATTTCCTGGCTGTGTTGAGGCAGCAGTGTGCAATCCACATCAAGCACTAGGGCCTTGATGTTTAGATCGGCAAACACTTCTAAGGGCAGATCAGCAAGACTGCCCTTSGCTACCCAATTTGGCTCTAACAGGTGGCGCAGGTTCAATCCTGAGACTCCCGCTCCTCCAATTCCGCTTCAATGCGCGGCTGCACCCGTTCAAATTCCTCGCCTTCCACCAGCAGGGCATGGTCGTTTTCCATCCGAGCAACCACAAAGAAAGGATCTAGGGGTATGTAAAGGCCRTATTCCTCATCGGCCACCATGAAACTAACTAACAACTCATAGGTTTCTGCATCGTCATCATCGCTGTCATTCTCTTCATCTTCTTCATCAAAATCCTCRGGATCTGGTTCTTCCAATTCCCCGGAAACTGTGAGTGTTACAGCGGAGCGCACCAATGTGAGTTCATGCTCTTGGAGCACCACTTCAGCGGTTGAGAGAATTGGYTCGCTTGCATCTAAGCCCTCTAGGAGTTCAGGCTCTTCATCGTCGCTGAGGCGAAACAGGCAAACCGGGGTGTCAACTGGTGTTAGCAAGGCATAGTCGTGGCCATCAAGGGGGATCAGTTGCTCAAGGAAACAGAGCAACTCCTTACCTTTGCCATCGCGCACCACGATTGTGGGCACATCACCGGATCCGGAAAGAGAGGAGGATTCGCCCATCGATTCTGTGCTGACCCCTTCAGGATCCCTCAGGGTTAGCTGCTCTGCCCTGGTTAATGGCCGCCGCATAGACCGGTTCAGGTCCTTCCCGTAACCACTGTTCCAGCAATAGGGCAGCTACGGCGCTGTCTAGTTGGCCGCTGCGGTTGCCATGGAGATTGTGCTTTTCCGCTGCRTACCAGCTGCTGCARTGTTCATCTACCCAGGCTATGGGCAGCTCTAGGGCRTTAGCTAGCTGSATGCCATAGCGCCTGCAATATTGCGCTTGAACAGTGCTTTTTTGAGCTTGATCYAGGGGCATCCCCACGATTARMGCTTCGCAGCGGCGCTGCTGCACMAGSGGTTTAAGTAGCAGCAGGTCTTYGGCAAARCTGCYGCGGGCCAATGGCGCYAGGGGCAAAATTGTTAGGCCCAGGGGATCGCAACCGGCAAGGCCAATCCTGCGTTTGCCCACATCCACCGCAAGCACTGATCGGGGCTTTGGTGGCAGCCTTAACGCCAACGCATCGCCTCAGGAACTGGCCTTTGGCCTGGTTGCCAYTGACCYACCARCCTTTCCAGSGTGCGGCTTGCTAGGCCGGGGTTCGGGCTGATTTCATGGCGACGCCAGAGRCTACGRGCAAATACCAGCTCCTCTTGCAGTTCGATGGCGCCTTGTTGTGCAAGCCAAGTGAGTCCAGCGCTATTGCCTAGATCGCAGCGAACCAAAACCGGCAGCTTCTTCGTTGCTGCTGCCGCCAGTAGGTGGCCGAGCACATTGCCTAGTAGATGCCCCCAGCCTGGGTGAAGGCTTAATTCAATTTCGGTAGGACCCCGATGGCGCCGCCTCAGCAGCCTCGCCCCTGCCACTGCTTGGTGGCGTTGGGGATCAATAAGCACAAGTGATTCCGCTTGGGAATCGTCTAGAAGGTCTTCACTGCGCAGATCTTGCAACTGGCGTAGGGGGCTAGGYGTGGCAACCAATTCGAGCTGGAGCAATAAAACWGCGCTGGCACGGGTTAAGGGTTGCAGCAGTAATGGCTCGGGTAGTGCAGCAGCAATTTCAAGTTTGCTTAGGGAATTTAATAGCCAAACCCGTTGGTGTTGCAGGATTTGAAAGCCCTGTTCCCGAAGGGCCGCCAATGTTTGTTCTGCGTTGCTAGCGGCCCTTGCCACCCATGCCATTGCCCCGGGTGCTTGATCCATCGCCGCCTTTAATAGGCTGCCGGCAACATCAAGGSGGGAAGCGGTTTCACCCCAACTTTCCAAAACCTCTAAGCGCCAACAGCTACCTCTGCGGTTGCAGGGTTCAGCGAGTAGTAAGCCAACGATGTTGCTCTTTTGASTTAGGGCTACAAGGGCAAGGGGGGCCGGTGAACTCTTCGGTGATAGCCATGGTTTAAAAGCAACGATTGGCCTTAGCAGGGCCAGTTTTTGCAGTTGAATAGCTAGATATTCCAGTTCTGGTCTTTGCAGCTGGGATAGGTGCTTGAACTGCAGGGGCTCAACCTGCAGGTTTTGATGCTGCAGTTGGGACCCCATGGCAAATCAGATCCAATGCCATTCTTCGCCACTGTATCCAGGCGAAATCAGGATCGGGGCCTCACCACCACGAGAGGAGTGCGTTCATTGGCATTTCCAGCTGGATTTGGCCTAAGGGCCCGCTCTAATAAATCGAGATCACAGCCAGAGCTGGCAGCTAACACTTTCACCCTGCCAAGGTCGTTCACATCAACAACGGCAACGCCGTGCCCCAGGCTTGCTGCCATTAAATCCACCACCGCCTTTGGATTTTCTGGGCCCAGCACAATCGTTTGGTCGTAGGGGGGGGTGGAGCCAGTTACATCGTCGATTAAGCGAGCTTGCGGGCCAGCAAGCCGATAAAAACCACCCTTGATACCCACAACTTTTAACAGCGCCCCAAGCAGCCAAGCCATCAATACCCTTGCTGGGCCCACCAGGTCGATCAGGCTTTGCAAACCGCAGGCTGTGGCAAGGCTGCTGGTGGGATGAAAAACACGGCATAACAACCTGGCTAGGGCAGATGGCTCCACTTGGGAGGGGTGATGGTATCTGCCTTGAATGACAGCAAGTGGACTTTCGGCAATCGTGAGAATGTCGCCGGGTTTTAAAATCGCTGAGGCGTATTTATGCAGCACCTCTTCAAGGTTGTCGAGCACCCCCAGTAGGTGGGTAGGTACTGCAAGTACTGAACAGTTTTCGCCTTCCCGCCACTTTGCGGCTTCGGGATCTAGGGGGGCAGGGTGCTTAAGGGGCACTAATACCCCTTGGCGACGCTTCAAACGGCCAAAAGGTCCGTAATTAACCCAATGAATATCTACCCATAGGGAATCGAGGCGTTGCTCGAGATCTTCTCCCTCGATGCAAATAGACACCCTGGCTTGGGTCTTTTTAAGGCCTTTAACTATGTAGGCAAACCAGTAATTGTCTGGGCGACTATCTTCATCGCCGTGAAGCGGCATCACCTCTGTGCTGATTTTTAAATCTTTGAGGCTGTTGCTGCCAAGCAAGCAGGGCTTAGCCCGCAACTCCGGCACAAACACCTCCATCTGGGCATGGGGATTGCCTATGCAAACAAGGCCGTTGATCCTGTAGCAGGAGGGATTTCTTGCCAGGTTCCAAGGGCCGAAACTTAGTTCCAGTGGTGATTTAGGCCGCAGCCGATGGCGAGCCTCCAGCCATAGCAGCAGCAGGCCAAGGCCTAGGGCGAGGAGCAAGGGAAGCGATTGCAGAAACTTCATGGCAGGCAGATTAAGCCCCCACCCATGGGCTGGATGATTGTGGATGAAACGGATAGCTAATTTGAAAGTTGCAAAATGACGCCTTAATCTAAAGAGAATTTGTGCTACACCTGTTAAGCAAATCACCCCAGCCATGGCCGATCAAACAGTTGCTCAGTTCGTTGCAAAACTGGGCGAAAACGAGGCCCTAAGGGAACGGCTTGAATCAGCAAACCTGGCTGAGCTGCTAGCAATTGCAAAAGAGCATGATCTGAAATTTGGCCATGCCGATGAGCTCTATGCCCATGCCAAACACGCCATGGAATTGTGGGGAACTGCGCCAGGGGGTGGGCAGCCCCTAGGTAACCCAGATCC